>JBAROU010000126.1:0-48704 GCA_049642385.1 Dehalococcoidia bacterium
CGCGAGCTGTCGCCTGTCGAAGTAACGCGAGTGACCCTCGAGCGCATCGACCGGCTCAATCCGAAATTGAACGCGTACCTCCTCGTCGACCACGAGGGCGCGCTCGCGGCGGCGCGCGAGGCCGAACGGTGCTGGTCGCAAGACGACGCGCCAATGCTCTGCGGCGTGCCGGTGTCAATCAAAGATCTCGTGCACATCGAGGGCATGCCGACGACGTTCGGTTCGCTGGTGTTCAAGGACTACTACCCGGAGCGTAGCTCCGTCTCCGTCGAACGGTTGCAGGCAGCGGGCGCCGTGGTGCTGGGAAAGACAAACACGCCGGAGATCGGCATGATCGACCAGACGATCAACCTTCTGGGCGATGACGGGCGTAACCCGTGGAACCTGGAGCACACCGCCGGCGGCTCCAGTGGCGGCGCCGGTTCGGCAGTGGCGGCGGGCCTGGGGCCGCTCGCGCTGGGCACGGACGGCGCAGGATCGATCCGTATCCCCGCGTTCTACAACGCCATCTTCGGCCTGAAACCGACGTTCGGGCGCATTCCGCACGACGGGTGGAAAGGCGCGCCATTGACGTCGCACCAGGGGCCGATGACGCGTACGGTGGGCGACGCGGTGTTGTTCATGCAGGCGACGGCCGGGCCCGACCTCGAACGTGATGCGCTCTCCATTCGAGACGATTCGCCTAACTTCTTCGCTGCGTTGAATGGAGCGTCGCTGCGCGGTACGAAGGTCGCGCTCAGTCACGACTACGGATTCATGGAGGTCGATTCGGAGATCCGCCAGGCGGTGATGGACGCGGCCGATCTGCTGCGAGGGCTGGGCTGTGAGATCATCGAGTCGGACCCGCCACGTCCGGAGGGCAACCCGATGGAGATGACGATCGGCGGCCCAGATGAGTACGTCTGGGCGCTGCACCTGAAGCCGGACTTCGACGAACACCTAGACGAACTGACTGGCTACGGGCGCCACACGTTCGAGGGAGCGCCGACGATGCTGGCATGGAAGTACGCCCAGGGGCTGCGCCGGCGCGAGCGGTGGGCGGCGCTAACGCACCTCTGGTTCCAAGACTTCGATTTTCTCGTCTCACCGGTGATGGGGCGAACGGCGCCTCGCTGCCGAGCGCCGATGGTCGAGGAGGGCAAGCCGTGGCCCGGCAGCTTCCTGCCAATCTTCAACGCGAACGGTAGCCCGGCAGCCTCTATACCGTTCGGCTTCCACAGCAATGGCCTGCCGCTGGCGGTGCAGATCGCCGGTCGCTGGGGCGACGACGTCGGGGTGCTGCGCGTCTGCGCCGCGATCGAAGCTGCACAGCCGTGGGCGGACCAATGGCCGCCGCTTGCACGCGAGGGCATCGGCGAGCCTGCGGGCGCGGGCGACTGACTAGGCTAACCGTGCCGTTACGCGTGCTATACTAGCGCCCAACTGGTGGTGGGAGGGGCGCCAGCGACATCGGATACGCCTGGCGTCGTGCCCTTTCGCCATGGAAGGGAGCACTTCATGCGCCGCTACTTCGTCCTCATCCCATTGTTCGCGCTGATTATCGTCGGAGGGCTCTTCGCCGCGGATGGTAGGCTGCCCGCCAAGGCTGACCCTGGGGCGATCACCGTCCGCGAGTCAGCCTACGGTCTGCCCCACATCTACGCCGATACCGACCTGGAGCTCGCGCGGGAGAACGGGCGCGAGATCGCGAAGGACAGATTGGGTCAGATCATCCTGATCGGTCGAGTCGCGCGCGGCACGCTCTATCAAGCTTTCGGGCCGCTCGACCCCGGCACATTCAACGACGACGTCGAAGTGCGCCGGGACGGCTATACCTCGTCTGAGTTGAACGAGATGTACACGAAACTGCCGCAGGACGTCCAAGACCTCTTGCTGGAGTACGCGAAGGGCGTCAACGACACCATTGAGGCGGTCTACGCCGGAACCCAGCCGAAGCCACTGGAAGTGAACCTGCTCCAGAGCCTTGGTCTCGGCGACGATCTCTTCGGAAACAAGACGAACATTTCGGACCAGGCCGACCCGTACTACGCGCCTGCGGGAGGAGCGTACCCCCACTCGGGCTTCCAGTTCACACCGGAGATGGCGATCGCGATCGCCGTGTTGCAGGTGCGCAACTTCGGCAGCGAGGACTTCGGCGAAGTGTCGCGCATGAACGAGCTGAACAACCTCGTTACAAAGTTCGGCACTGGTGACGGCACGCAGATCTGGGATGACCTGAACTTCCTGAATGATCCTCTAGCGCCCGTGTCGGTGCCGGACGCGACAACGCCGGGCTTCGGCGGGCCACTCGCAAGCAGCGGTGCGGCCGACGAAGCTGCAAAGTATGTCGGCTTCTTCCCACAGTACGACTTCGACGACGCGCTGGCGCAGCTTGAGCAAGACCACGCGCATCGCCAGGAGTTCGCCGAGCGGATGGGTGCCTGGCCGAAGCTCGGCAGCTATGCGTGGCTGATCGATGGTGACCTTTCGAACACGGGCAACCCCTGGCTGGGTGGCTTCCCGCAAACAGGGGAGCAGACGCCTTCGATCATGCACTTCGCAGAGCTGCGCAGCGCGGAGGGCAGCGACCATCAGATCGAGGCGATGGGGATGGAGTTCGTGGGCGCGCCAATCGTGCTGATCGGTCAGACGGACAGCGTTGCCTGGACTAGTACGACGGCGCAGCTCAAGAACAACGATTTTTATCTCGAGAAGATCATCCTCGAAAACACCGATGCGCTCAGCTACGACGACGAGGGCACGCCGGCGCCGATGAGCATGCGCACGGAGCAGATCCGGAGCGGCGGCGGTTCGAACACGCCGTATGTTGCCTGGCGCACCCACGAACGCGCCGCCAACGGCGGATCGCGCACGGTAGAGGCGTTCCAGGGCAACGCGGGCAGCACTGTCGACGCGGCGGACGCCACGTCGTTGACCGACAACGCCGCGTTTACTGGCAGCTACGGCGGCGGCTACGTCGCGATCATCGCCGGCCCGGGATCAGGCCAGATCCGCCCCATTCTATCGAACACGACCAACGTCCTAACGCTTGCCGGGGGCGATGCCTGGACGACGACGCCCACCACCGCGTCACGCTATGTCGCCGTCCGCTCCGGCAACGACATCGTCGCTGTCTCGCGCGACCGCGTCTTCTGGCTGGAGGAGTCCCTCACGGCGTACGCCTTCACGATCTTCCAGCGCGCGGAGAACGTGCTGGACATCCGTCGTGGCTCGCGCCTGATCCCGAGCACACACAACTTCCCGTCTGTGGACAACAAGGCGTTCAACGGCTACGGTACCGACCTGGGGCCGGGCACTGGCAACATCGCCTACTACTCGACCGGGTTCTCGCGCATTCGCCAGGGCGGTTCAGCTACCGACACGCGGTTGCCCCTGGACGGCACGCAGCCGAACCAGCTTGTTGTGGTTAGTGGCACGGTTGGTAGCTCGGGGAACAACTCGCTCACTGACACCGCCGCGTTCACAGGCGAAGACTTCTCGCCGCCAGTGGTGAACTACAGGCTCGATAACCCGTCGCAGCAGGGCAGCGAGTACATCGTCTCGATCACGGGCGGCACGGGCTACAAGCAGACGCGCCGCATCGCGAGCAACGACGACGATACACTCACTCTGGAGGAGGACTGGGGCGTCAACCCGCAGCCCGGCGACCTCTATGAGGTCTACGAGATCGTCGCGATGCCCGAGGCGATCAATCCGCCCAACGGCTACACCGCCAACTGGAACAACAAAGCCGCTACGGCGGACGACGGCCGCACGTTCGGACGGCAGCACCGCGTGACGTTCATTCTGGAGCGCCTCGCGGCGGATAGC
Source organism: Dehalococcoidia bacterium (assembly GCA_049642385.1). Taxonomy (GTDB): domain Bacteria; phylum Chloroflexota; class Dehalococcoidia; order DSTF01; family RBG-16-68-14; genus JBAROU01. The sequence continues at coordinate 3,811 of JBAROU010000126.1, forward strand.
ACCTGGACGCGCGCGGAGCAACGCCAGTTGAACAAGGACCTGGCGGGGCTGGACGGCAAGGGCAAGTTCGGCGCCTACCTGATTCCGCGCCTGCGCCAAGCGGTCGATGCGTCATGCAGCGGCGGTGTCGAGGACACGGTCGTCGCCGCACTCGAGGCGTACAACGACAGCCCTGAGTTCGGGCGCGGCTTCATCGATCCGATCAACGATACGATGATCGCCGGCGAAGGTATCTTGCTGGGCGGCAACCCGTTCGGCCCCGAACCGACCGACCTGATCAGAGAGCTGGCGAAAGCGATCTTGACGGACGAGTTCTCAGGAACCGGCGTCGGGGTGCCCGGTGGCGAGCAGGGGCTGGCATTGGTGCAACACGCGATCGATTCGGCCGCGGGCACGCCGTCGGGGGCATATGTCCAGAGCTACAGCGGCGATTACTTCAACGGTGTGCCGTGGGAGGACGTGGTCTGCAGTGCGCTTGCCACCACGATCACGGCGTTCGGCGGCGGTATCCCGGCGGACGCCGCGCGACCGAACAACACGTTCGCCCACCCGCTTTCGCCGCTTTTCCCGCAGCTCGTCTTCGATCCGGTACCGACGGGTAACCGCGGCGCGTATGAGCAGATCGTGGAGGTCGGTCCGACCGTGCTTGGCGAGTTCATCTTCCCGCTCGGCCAGAGCGGCTTTATCGACACGGACGGCATCTCGGGTCGCCATACCGACAGCCTCCACGAGATATGGGCCGACTGGCGCTTCTGGCCGATGCTCCACATTGCCGAAGACCTTTCGGTCGATCCGGACGGCGATGTCGACAATGACGGCGTGCTGGACGGCTACGAGAAGTGGTACTACGGCTCGAATTCGGTCGCAGCTACGGATGATAGTGATGCCGACTTCTGCACGGTGCTGTGCGAGTATCTAGCGGGCACGTATGCGGACGACTCTGATAGCGATGATAACGGCACGCTTGATGGCGCAGAGGATCCGGACAAGGACGGCTGCGTAAACGCGAAGGAAGCAGGACCGGACCAAGTGCTGGGTGGCCGGCGCGATCCGCTCTCGATCTGGGATGTGTACGATACCCAAACGAACAGCGGTGGGAGCGGGTTGGCTGCAGGCTCCGCGCTCGTTGGCTCGGTGGAGGTCAGCGACATTATAAATGTGGTGAAGCACTTTGGGCAGTCCGGTAACCGTGGCATCGATCCGCTCTCTGACGCGAGCAACCCCGCGGTCTACCACACGCGCTTCGATCGCAACTACGCGGCGTCCGGATCCGACCCGTGGGACCTACGGGGGCCGGACGGAGCGATTGTGGTTGGTGACCTCTTCGGCTCCGTGATCCAGTTCGGACACCACTGCTAGGTTGACGAATAGCAGAATCATGGGCCCCGCCTCTCTCGGAAGAGACGGGGCCCATTGCTGTAGACGAACAGCCGGTTACCGCTGTCCGTCGAGCGGGTGCTGCGCCGGGTTCTGGAAGATGGCGGGGCAGTCGATTTAGAGGGCGTGCTTGGTTGGACGACCCTGGTCCATTGAGCGAGCGACGCTGATCACACCGCGCACGACCTCGAGCTTGCTCAGCAGCCGGCTGAGCTGGTCTACGCCCTGGGTTTCCAGCGTGAGCGAGATGAGGGTGGTGCGGTCACCGCGCTCCTGCGTGCGCACGCCCACCATGTTTACCTTCTCCTCCGCCACAATCACGCTGAGGTCACGTAGGAGCCCGACGCGGTCCCACGACTCGATGTGAACGGCAACGGGATAGTACTGTCCGGTGCGCCCCCAATCGACCTCCACGAGGCGCTGGCGCTCGTCCTCGTGAAGTACGTTGAAGCAATCGCGGCGGTGGACGGTGACGCCGCGGCTGCGCGTCACGTAGCCGATGATCTGGTCGCCGGGAACCGGGCTGCAACAGCGGCCCAGCTGCGTCAGCAGATCGCCCGTCCCCAGTACCTGGATTCCCGGCGCGGAGACGGGACGCTGGAGCGCCCGCTCGTCCAGCTCGGGCAGATCTTCTTCAGGCTCAGGCTCCAGGAAGCGCGCGAGCCGCAGCGCCACCTGATGGAGGCTCACGCCGCCGTGACTGAGTGCGACGTGCAGGTCTTCGAGAGAGCTGTAGCCGAGCTTGCTGAGCAGCTCCTCCTTGCACTCGGCGAGCGAAAGGCCGAGTCGCCGGAGCTCACGCTCGAGCAGCTCACGCCCCTTGTCGATGTTCTCCGCGCGTTCCAGCTTGCGGAACCACTGACGGATCTTTTCGCGAGCGTGGCTGGTGCGGACATACCCGAGGTTTGCGTTGAGCCAGTCGCGCGATGGGCCGCGTGAGCTGCGTCCGGAGACGATCTCGACGACGTCACCGTTCTCGAGACGCTGGTTCAGCGCGACGAGGCGGCCGTTCACCTTCGCGCCCACGCAGTGGTGACCCAGCTCCGTGTGGATCCGGTAGGCGAAGTCGACCGCGGTGGCGCCGGCCGGGAGGTCTTTGATAGCGCCCTTGGGCGTGAAGATAAAGACCTGATCCTGGAAAATGTCGGTCTTGACGGTTTCGACGAAGTCTTCCGCATGCGCCATGTCGCGCTGCCACTCCAGGAGCTGGCGCAGCCAGGACAGCCGCTCTTCAAAGCGCACGTCCTGGCTGCTGCCCTCCTTGTAGCGCCAGTGCGCGGCGATACCGTACTCGGCGAGGCGATGCATTTCGTGCGTGCGGATCTGCACTTCTAGCGGTCGCGTATTGAGCGCCATCACGGTGGTGTGCAGCGACTGATAAACGCCTTCTCTCGGGTTGGCAAGGTAGTCGTCGAACTGGCCGGGGATCGGTCGCCACATGCCGTGTACGATGCCCAGCACCGAGTAGCAATCGGAGACCGAATCGACGAGGACGCGCATGGCAAGCAGGTCGTAGATCTCGCTGACGCTCTTGCCTTGGTCGGCGTACTTCTGGATCTTTTGGTACACGCTGTAGACGTGCTTCGCACGGCCCTGAACAGTCGCTTTGATGTTGTTTTTGTCCAGCTCTGCGCGCAAGACCTTCTCGACCTGCGCGATGTACCGTTCGCGACTGGCGCGACCGGAGACGATGAGTCGTGAGATGCGCTCGTAATCGTGCGGCTGAAGGTGGCGGAACGCGAGGTCCTCCAGCTCCCACTTGAGCTGCCAGATGCCGAGCCGGCTCGCGAGCGGCGCGTAGATCTCCATCGTCTCCTGGGCGATGCGCTGCCGTTTCTCCGGTTCCAGGAAGTCCAGCGTGCGCATGTTGTGGAGCCTGTCGGCGAGCTTGACGATGACGACGCGTACGTCCTCTGCCATCGCCAGGAGCATCTTACGTAGGTTCTCGGCCTGGTTGACGCCGTCGCTCGTGCGCGGGCCGGCCGATTTCATGGTGATGCGCTCAAGCTTCGTCGCGCCGTCGACCAGCTTTGCTATCTCGGGCCCAAAGCGACGCTTGATCTCGTTATTCGGCACCGCGCAGTCCTCCTGGACGTCGTGGAGGAGCGCGGCGGCGATAGCGCCGGCGTCGAGCTGGAGCTCGGCGATGGTGAGTGCGGCGTCGAGTGGGTGAACGATGTAGGGTTCGCCGGATTTGCGTTGCTGGTCGCCGTGAGCGGTCTCTGCGAAGCGATAAGCCTCCTCGATCAGAGGAAGCTTGTCTTCAGGCAGATAGCTGCGAGCTCGCTCTAGCAGTACATCGAGCCCGCCCCGTTCGCGCACGGGCGAGATCGCCATGGTGCTTCCAATGTACCACAGCGCTCCGGAGGGGCCCAAGGAACCGGGCGATCGACGTCGAACGGGCGCTGATTCTTGGCCACGCGCCGCCTCCTTCGATATGCTGGCCTCACGATGGCTGAGGACAAGCTTCGCTATCAGGCGCCGCGTGGCACGAGCGACGTGCTACCGGAGGACGAGCCGTACTGGCGCTTCGTGCGGGCGACCGGCGAACGCGTCGCGGGGCTGTTCGGCTACCGGTATATCGAGACGCCGATGTTCGAGGACGCCGGCGTCTGGCTGCGCACGAACCAAGGCACGGAAGTCGTCGACAAGGAGATGTACGTCTTCGAGGACCGGGGCGGCGACCGGCTGGCGCTCCGGCCGGAGACGACGGCGAGCGTCTGCCGCGCCTACATCGAGCACGGCATGGCGAGCCGGCCGCAACCGGTGCGGCTGTTCTATTTCGCGCAGAAGTTTCGCTACGACCGCCCGCAGGCGGGTCGCTACCGTCAGCACACGGAGTTCGGCGTAGAGGCGATCGGCGAATCGGACGCGACGGTGGACGCTGAAGTGGTCGACCTGCTCTCGACCTTTTATGACATGCTTGGCCTGGAGGAGCTGACGCTGCACGTGAACAGCATCGGTGATCAGAGCTGCCGGCCCGCGTACGTCGAAGCGCTGCGGGCGTTCTACGCCGACAAGCTGAACGCCGTTTGTGCTGACTGCAGGATGCGCTACGAGAAGAACCCGATGCGCCTGCTCGATTGCAAGGTCGAGCAGTGCCAGCCGGTCATCGCCGCGGCGCCCACGATCACGGAGCGCCTTTGCGAGCCGTGCGCGCAGCACTTCGCGATGCTGCGCTCGTACCTCGACGTGTTAAGCATTGCGCACGACGTTGACCCGCGGCTCGTGCGCGGGCTCGACTACTACACGCGCACGGTGTTCGAGTTCTACCCGCCCGTGGAAGGCGCGCAATCAGTCGTGGGCGCGGGCGGGCGGTACGACGGGCTGATCGAGCTGCTCGGCGGCCAGCCGACGCCGGGCATCGGCTTTGGCAGCGGCATCGAGCGCATCATCCTGAACCTGAAGCGCCAGGAAGCGCCTGTGCCGGAGGTCGGCGCGCCGCCCGTGTACGTTGCCCACACGTCGGAGCCCGCTAAGACGGCGGCGGTGCGGGTGGCGCACCGCTTGCGCACATCGGGCCTAAGCGTGATCGTCGGCGGCGGGCGCAGCCTCAAGTCACAGCTGCGTCACGCGGACGCGCTCGGCGCGCGCTACGTCGTGGTGATAGGTGACCGCGAGCTGGCCCAGGGCGAGGTGACGCTGCGCGACATGCTCGACGGGCAGCAGCGTGCGGTGCTGGAAGACCAGCTCCCGAGCGCGCTCGCGGGCTCGCGCGTCTCTCCGTAGATCCGGGCGCGATCCACGTGTGTTGCGGAGGTGAATGATGGCAAGTAAGAATCCGGCGGTCGAGAAGGTCAGAGCGAGGCGCATCGCGCTCATCTCCGATACGCACTTCATGAAGCCGGACGGGAGCGATGTGCCGCGAGCGCTCCTGAAGGCGCTCGATGGCGTCGACTTAATCCTGCACCTCGGCCACATTAGCAGCGCTGCGTCGATGGACCTGCTGGCGTCGGTTGCGCCGGTGCTGGCAGTACAGACACCGCTGGATGACCAGCAGCTGGGTGATGCACTGGATGCAGAGCAGGCGAGCGGGCGCACGAATGGCTATACGCGCGTGATCGAGGCGGGCGGCGTGCGCATCGGCGCGCTGCATAACATCGCGAGCGTGAGTCCAAAGGTGGTCGTCGTGGACAACCAGCGGTTGAAGTTCCCAAAGGCCTCGATGTCAGAGGTCCTGCGGGCGCGCTTCGGGCAGGCCGTCGATGTCGTCGCGTTCGCGAACACGCACGTCGAGATCGTTGCGCAGCGCGAGGGCGTGTTGTTCGTCAATCCGGGCAGCCCGAACTTACCGGGCGGCGCCCGCGAAGGTGGGCCGGGGACGATCGCCGTTCTCGATGTGCGAGGCGGCACTATGCACGTGGAAGTCATCGAGGTGCCGAAGCGATAGATGGCTACCAGCGCACCTCAAAGTCCTGGTGACCTTCGGGCGTTTCGGACCACGTTGCGTCGACCGCTTCGACCGCCGACATGCGCGGCCCTCGCTGGAGCGCGGCCTTAAGCTGGCGCAGACGCTTCTCCGGCCCCTCGGCGACGACCTCCACCGTCCGGCTGTCGGCGCCGTTGCGTACCCAGCCGGTCAGGCCCAGCGCCCGCGCTTCATCGGTGACGAAGAAGCGGAAGCCCACGGCCTGTACGCGCCCGCGGACGATGGCGTGAAGGCGCTTGTGTGGAGTGCTCAACCTAGTTGGGATCAAAAGCCGATTGGCTCTGGCCTGACCAGCACGCCCGCCGTGAACGCCAGGATCGAAATGATGATAATCGCCACGAACGCCCACGCGAGGCCCCAGATCAACCGACACCAGGGGCCACCACGTTTGATAGGCGGTAGTGGCGGCTCGTCGTAGAACCAGCGCCAGTTCATGTCAGCACTTCCTCAACAACCTCGCGAATCAGCTCCGGCCGCACGTCCGAGCGCAGCGCGGCGTGCCCGACGTCTTCGAGCAGCACCCAGCGCACCGAACCGGCCGTCACCTTCTTATCGAGCTTGATCGCGGCGAGCACGCGCTCCGGGTCCAGCTTCGGGCCCTTCGTCGGCAGGCCGAAGCGTTCCAGCAGGGCGCGCTGGCGTTCGACGACTTCGCCCGGCGTCAGTTCCAGGCGACGCCCGATCTCTGCTGCGGCCATCATGCCGACGGCGACGGCCTCGCCGTGAAGGACATCGTGGTAGTCGGCGGCGGCTTCGATAGCGTGCGCGATCGTGTGACCGTAGTTCAGGATCGCGCGCGGCCCCTGGTCGAGCTCGTCCTGCGCCACCATGCCGCCTTTGATCGCGACGTTGCGCCGCACGATGTCGACGGTACACGCCGGTTCGAGATGCAGGAGGTCGTCCGCGCGCGCTTCGAGGTCGGCGAGGAGCCCCGGGTCGAGGATGAAGGCATGCTTGATGGCCTCCGCGAAGCCTTCGAGCAGCGCGCGGCGTGGCAGCGTCTTCAGCGTTGAGACGTCTTCGACGACGAGGAGCGGCTGGTAGAACGCGCCGACGAGGTTCTTGCCCTCGCGGTGGTCGACTGCGGCCTTGCCGCCGATCGAGGCGTCCACCATCGCCAGCATGGATGTGGGCGCTTGCACGAACGGCACGCCGCGCAGGTATGTCGCGGCGACGAAGCCGGCGAGGTCGCCCACGACGCCACCGCCGAGTGCGACAATCGCGTGGCGGCGCTCTGCGCGGTGGGCGACGAGCCAGTCGTAGATCGTCGCGGCGGTGTCGAGCGATTTGCTCGCCTCGCCGGCCGGTATCGCGAACGCATCGGCCTGGAAACCAGCGTCGCGCAGCGAGAGCAGCGCGCGCTCGCCGTGGCGCGGCAACACTTCGGTGTCGCTGATGACGTACGCGGCGCCGCTCAGGCCGGCCTCGCGCAGCAGCTCGCCCAGCCGGTCGAGCTCGCCCCAGCCGACGTGAACGGGATAGCGGCGGGACGGCGCCTCGACCCAGAACGGCTCGGCCGGCGGCGGCGTAGCTCGCTCCTCCGGGAGCAGGAGCCGTTCTGGGTGGCACGAGAACCACGGGTCGGCGGCGCGAACGGCGTCGACGACAAAGGCCGCGATCTCGGTAGGCGCGCGGCCGTCCGTCTCGATGATGACGTCGGCGAGGGCATAGAACTTCTGGCGTTGCGCTTTCAGCTTCGTCACGCGTGCAAGCGGATCGTCGCCTGTGAGGAGTGGTCGCTCCGAGACGGGCATGCCTTTGGCGTCGCTCAGCCGCTGGACGATGGTCTCTGGCCGCGCGTCGAGGCAGACCACGAGGCCAGCTGCCGTCATAGCGCGCCGGTCCTCCGCGTCGGGCATCGCTCCACCGCCGGTCGCGATGACGACGTTGGCCTCCGACACCGCGCGTTGGAGCGCCGCACGTTCGAGGACACGGAAGCGCGCTTCGCCGTCGCCCGCGAAGATCTCCGTTATTGAGCGGCCAGTCATCTCGTGAATCAACAGGTCCGTATCGAGCACGCGCCAGCCAAGCACGTTTGCGACGAGCGAGGCGACAGTCGACTTACCGGTGCCGGAGAAGCCTGTAAGGAAGACGCGGCGGGGAACGTCCGTCATGAGGTGCGCTCCTGCGCCTGAGCGTAGGCGTTCGGGTCGGATAGCTCCATCCAGCGCTGCGGCTCCTCCAGCGCGCTGAAGCCGAATTGGCTGTACAGCCCGTGAGCGTCGCGGGTGCCGAGCATCCAGCGACGCAGGCGCTGCAAACGCGGGTGCGCGAGCACTGCCTCCATCAGCCACTTCGAAAGCCCTTGGCCGCGGTGCGCTTCGTCGATGTAGACGTCAGCGAGGTAGGCAAAGGTAACGAAGTCCGTGATGACCCGGCAGAAGCCGATCTGCCGGCCCTCTTTGTGCAGGCCGAACGGCAGCGAGTGGTCGATGGCCTCCTCCAGCCGTGCGCGCGCGATGCCAGTCGCCCAGTAGCTGCGTTCCGAGAGGAACGCGTGCACCGCATCGAGATCGAGTAGCGCCGGATCGGTGCTGATCAGGTAGCCGTCCTTGCGGACTTCGTAGACCATGACGCTAGACCTCGGTCGTCTCTTCGTCGACGGGTGGCGTGGCGTCGCCGCCACGAGGGCCGGTGGTCTTCATGTACGAGCGGTAGTTGCGCAGCGTCTCATCGATGTGGTCGCCGCCGAATTTTTCCAGGCACGCCTCCGCGAGTACGATCGCGACGAGCGCTTCGCCGATCACGCCCGCCGCGGGCGCGACGCAGACGTCGCTACGCTCGTAGTGCGCGGGGATCTCCGCGCCGGTGTGCAGATCGGCTGATGGCAGCGAGCGCGGTAGGGTGGCGATGGGCTTGAGCGCGATGCGCATCACCAGGTCTTGGCCGTTGGTCATGCCACCCTCGGTGCCGCCGAGGCGGTTAGTTGCGCGGCTCCACGGCCGTTCGCCCCACTGATCGATGGGCAGGATCACATCGTGCACCTGCGAGCCGCGCTGGCGTGCGCCGGTGAAGCCGACGCCGATCTCGACACCTTTGACGGCGTTGATGCTCATCAGCGCCTGCGCCAGCCGGCCGTCGATCTTGCGGTCCCAGTGGACGTGGCTGCCCAGTCCGATGGGCACGTTCATCGCGCGAATCTCGATCACGCCGCCGAGCGTGTCGCCGGCGTTACGCGCGTCATCGATCGCCGCGATCATACGCGGTTCGACGGCGGCGTCGGCGCAGCGCACGGGCGAGGCCTCGACCGCCTCCCAGTCCGGCTCGCCGTCCAGCTGCGCCTCGACGCCGTCGATGGCGATGGTGTGGCTGTAGAGCGCCATGCCCAGCTCTTCGACGAAGCGCCGGCAGACGGTGCCCGCGCCAACGCGCGCCGCTGTCTCTCTCGCGCTTGCGCGCTCGAGGATGTTGCGCACATCGTCGAAGCCATACTTTACGGCGCCGGCGAGGTCGGCGTGGCCGGGGCGGAGACGCGTGACCTTGTCGATGGGCGCGTCGGGCTCTTCGAAGGCCATTACATCCTGCCAGTTCACCCAGTCCTTATTGTCGATTAGCAGCGCGATGGGGCTGCCCAATGTGCGGCCGTGGCGCACACCGGAGCGAATCTGCGCCCAGTCCTGCTCGATCTTCTGGCGGCGGCCGCGCCCGTAGCCGCCCTGACGACGGCGCAGCTCCCGAGCGATGTACTCCTCGGTCAAAGGCAGGCCGGCGGGGAGCCCCTCGATAATGATCGTTAGGCCCTTGCCGTGCGATTCTCCTGCGGTGAGATAACGAAGCATGAACGATTACCTACGAGCGCACGATGGCGCATGTTGCCGTCATTGTACCCCACGCGTCTCTCAGAGGCTGTTAGGGATTCCCGTAGTGAGGGCGCGATCGAGCGCCGGGCTAGGTGTGTGGAAACGTTCCAGAGGCGCGGCTTGGAGATCGTGCCCCCTAGATCGTCAGAGCGCAGGCTCGACGCCGGAGCCGTTCTTGTTGACGTGCGCGGCGCCTCCCTCCGGCTCGACCGGTACGGCACCGCCGCGAGCGTCCAGCTCGTATCGCGCGCCCAGGCGTTCGGCGATCGCTTCGGGCGGGTCGTTGTCCCAGTCGATGTCGCCTGCGGCAGCGCGCTCGGCGACAGTGGTGAGGATGCAGCGCTGCGTCGGCTCGATCCCGGTTTCGTGGAAGGTGGAGTAGACGTCGATCTGGACTCGCTCCGGGAGGATGTGGGGGATGTCGTAGAGGAGCCGCTCGGCGAGTTTCGCAGTGACGCGCTTCGCCTCATCGAGCGCGCTGCTGATCTGCCGCCGCCCGCCGCCAACTTGCGCGAACTGCGCCTCCGCCGTCGTCGACGCGCGCAGATATTCAGGCGCGATCTCGATCAGCTCGACGCCCTGGATGCCCTGCCAGACGCTGGCGGGCACGCCCTTCGGCGTGCGCTCGGTGCGCCAGTGCTGCACCTCGCCCTCGACGAGCTGCCGGATCATTTCGAGATCGCCTTCCTCCACCTTGCGCTGCCAGAACCGGTGCGTGCGCGTCTCCTGCATGATGATGTACGCGATGAACGCGAACAAGAACGCGACGACAACGATGCCAACGGTGAGACCCCATTCCATCGGCTAGCACTCGCTTCGTTCCGGATAGAGCTGGCAGATGTTGCGCTGGTGCTCTTCCAGCGTCTCGGCGAAGACGTGGCGACCATCGGCGCCCGCGACAAAGTAGAGGTAGTTCGTCTGCGCTGGCTCGAGCACGGCGAGGATCGAGGCGAGGCCGGGGTTGGCGATTGGCCCCGGCGGCAGTCCCGTATGCATGTACGTATTATACGGCGAGGGCGTCGCGAGGTCGGCGAGCGTGAGGTCGCGCTTCCAATAACCGTACTGCTGGACGCTTGCCGGGTCGTTGCCGACCGCGTATTGCACTGTGGGGTCGGCGTCGAGCCTCATGCCGCGGGCGCGTCGGTTGAGGAACACGCTGGCGATGAGCGGGCGGTCCTCCGGCACGCGCGCCTCACGCTCGATGATCGAGGCGAGGACGATCGCCTGGCGGAGCGTGAGGTTGGCAGCGCGAAGCTTGGGCTGGATCTGTTCCTGGTAACGCTGGTCGAATGCGTCAAGCATCTGCTGGACGAGCTCCTCCGGCGTCCCTTGGAGCGAGAAGCCGTAGGTGGCGGGAAAGAGGAAGCCCTCCAATCCGGTGTTCGGTGGCAGGCGATTCAGGAACCCAGCCCGGTATTCGCCGTCGAGCGCCTGGAGGAACTGCTGTGCGGTAACGACGCCCCGCTGCTCCAACAGCTGGGCGATCTCTTCTTTGCGCAGCCCTTCGCGCACAACGACCGTGCGCGCGCTCGTTTCGCCTCGGCTGATACGTAAGACAGTGGTTAGGGCCGTCTCGCCCGTGAAGAACTCGTACTCGCCCGCCTCCAGGTGGTCCTGGAGTCTCATCAGGCCGGTGAGCACACGAAACAATCGCCCGCTGTCGATCACGCCGGCGTCCTCGAGACGGTTGCCGATGTCGTCGGCGCTCTCGCCGTCTCGGACATCGATGAAGACGAGCTCGCGCTGCTCTGTGGTGGGCGGGCCCTGGTAGCCAGGCTCATCGTTGACGAGGCTGCCTGGTGTCCCGCTGAGGAACCAGATGGCGGCAGCGAGAAGGGCGGCCAGCCCGAGCGCGATCGCGACCGGCAGCGATCGTTGGCTCATGCGTCTGCGCCTGTTGGGGCGTTGCGCCGCAAGCGGTCGAGATATGTCTGGAGCAGGATTGACGCGGCCAGGTCGTCGGTGGGTCCCCGCCGGTTCTTCTTCATGGTGTGCCTTTTCGCGCTCAGGGGACGCTCAGCCTGCACCGAAGTGAGGCGCTCGTCGCACAGCTCGATAGGCAGACCGCTCGCCTCGGCGAGGAGGTCTGCAAATACGTGGACGAGCTTCGCTTGATGGCCGACTTCGCCAGCGAGCGTGAGCGGATGACCGACCACAAGCGTGTCGACGTGCTCAGCGCGCGCCAGCTCGACGATCGCTCGGACATCGGCGGCCTCGTCGCAGCGTTCGATGATGCGCAGCGGGACGGCAAGGCGGCGCTCCGGATCGGAGATGGCAACGCCGATGCGGCGTTCCCCGACGTCGAGCCCGATCACGCGTCCCATGCGACGGATGGCCTCCCAGCCGAGACGCATGGTACTTCAGGTGGCGTGCAGGGTCGAGGGGTTGGTGCGGGGAACTTATGGTTCGAGGCGGTAGAGGCGTTGTCCGCTGTCGGCCGGATGAATCACCTCGCGCATGGTGAATCGCTGCGAGAGTGCTTGGAAATAGGAGTCGAACCCCAGCTCGTACTTGTGCAACTGGGAGCCGGTGGCCTCGTAGCCCGTGTAGTGGTAGTAGACGGTCTTACCCGCGGCGATCTGCTCATCTACGTACGTTCGCAGCTTGACGATCGAGCGTTCGTTGATGCCGTTCCGGCCGGAGTGTTGGATAAGGTCGTAGACCGTCATCGCGGGGTTGGCCCTCTCGACGGCCAACGACTGGCTGGAAATGAGCGTCGTGCGATCTCCGTTGAGTGTGCGGAGGACGTTGCGGATATCCTCGAACGCCGGTTCACTCCGCGCGGCGCCCGAGGTGGGCGTTTCGCGGACTGAAGTCACGTCCTGAGCCAGCTGTAGGCTCAAGAACATCGCGACGATAATGGCGACGATTGTGGCCAATCCGACGCGCTGCCAAGGATAGTGGAGCTGCTTGAACCAGTGAAAGCATACTGAGAGCCCCAGCGCGGCCAGCAAGAGCACGAAGAAGAAGACTGGCATGACGTATCTTGCCCAGAAGGCAAAGTAGAACGCGTGTATGGCCAGCCAGGCGGCAGCAAGGTAGAGGATTGGAATCAAGAGACCGCGCCTGTCTGACCAGAGCCGCAGCGCACCGACAATGGCCAGGGCCAGCACTCCTGTTGCAGCCAGCGCTTCCATCCAGCCGAAGTCTCCTCCGTAGCCAAGAAGGCTCGCCTGCATATATTGTCCGATGCGCGTCGAATATCCTTCACCGCTCGCGTCGATTACGCTCGAACCCTGTGGGTCGGCGAACCGGGTCAGGCTGTCGAACGCCGTGACAACGTAGACCGCATACAGCGTCGACACGACGAGGCCGACCGTGATCGGCCCCTTCGAGAAGAGCCTGGCACACACGTAGCGCCACGAAAGCGGCTGCGCCCCGATCTCCAACGAAGCCAGCATCAACGCAGGCAGCAGGATGACGTTTGTGTATCGAGCGGTGGCGGCGGCAAAGACGACGAGGCCATAGAGAACCAGCACCGGAAAGCCACGGCGGATGACCAATGGAGCCAGGAACAGCGAGAGGGCAACCAGCAGCGTGTGGATTACATCGAACATGCCGATGCGGGAGTGGAAGACAAACGTTACTCCTACGGCAACGGCCGTGGCGAAGAAGAACGCTGCGCGGCGATCGCCTGTTGTCGCCGTGCAGCCCACGTACGCTACGACGATCAGCGCCATTCCGGCGAACAGGATTGCGATGTGCATCGTTTCGAGCGTGTCGGGCAGCAGGGCGAAAAAGGGCGCCAGGAACAGCGCAATCCCCGGTGGATAGAGATACGAAAGCGGAAGGTCACCGGAGAGCAAGTTTGTCACAGATTGGAGCTGCCCGTATGTGTCCGGATAGATCGTGACGAACGTGCCCATCGCGTAGAGGCGCAGGAACAGCCCGACGCTGAGTACTCCGAGGAGTGGTGCTACGCGCAAGAGCGAAGCCCGCACGCCAATGCGGTGGAGCGACCACGGCTGCGCGAGTGAGAGCGTTAGCGCTTCACCGAGACTGCGTCCTGCCGTCAGGGGAACCTTCATCTCGGTCCTAGCGGGTGGTCGAGGGGATCGCTGGCCGTTGGGCGGCGCTGCCTTCAGCTTCGACCGGGGCTTGTCGCGGCCGAAGGCGCCGGAACATGCCTACGATCACGTTGTATGGGTGGCCGCTCAGCGCGTAAAACGTCGCTGTTGCGTAGCCTGTGCCGGCGATGGCATCGACCACGTAGTGGTGGCCGGAATAGACGATCGACCACCAGATGAAGACCGGATAGAGCACCACGGGCAACGCGCGCCTCCCCCAGATCTTGAGCGAGAAGAGGAAGAGCAACCAGGGAAATGCCGCGTGGAGCGAAGGGATGGCCGCGACTGGGTTAGCGCTCAGATCGCTGTAAATGCGTGATAGGCCGGGCACGGTCTCATGCACCAGGTAAACCTTATCGATGTAGCCGTGCTCACCGGCCCACCAGGGTGGAGCGCTAGGTACCAGCATAAACGTGAGGAACGCGGCGTATGAAAGCAGCACGTAGGATGACATGAAACGCAGGTGGAGGTGGCCGTGGTGCTGCCAGACGATGGCTGCGAAAAGGATGGGGACGATGAAGTGGGAGAGGTGCCCGATCACGGCGGCGTAATCGTACCAATGGGGATGGTTCGGGTCGTAGAGCGCGTTCTGGAGCACGACCGTCGGGATGTGGCCGCGGAAGAGGAAGCGCTCCGCGTCGATCTGGGGCGTGACGTGGATGGCGCCACCGATGTCGTCGGCCGAGCCCCACATCGAGTAATAGGCGAACAGCACCAGCAGAAACGGCCCGAAATCACGCACGAACCGGAGCTTCTGCCCCGGTCGGGCGAAGACGATCACCAGGATTAGGAGTACGAGGGGTGTCGTGAGCGCCGCGCCGTAGTACACGAGGATCGCCTCGATCGCGAGGAGGAGCGCGCCCGTGGCGAGGTAGATGCGCTTCCAGTTCGCTTGCGACGAAGCGTCGTCCTGGGCGCGCGCTGTCGCGCCGTCTGAAGCCGAAACGTTGTCTTCCATGGAAGTCCTGCGGTAAGTATCGGCGGCATTCGGAGCATCCTGGATTCGGGTAGACGCTCGGTCTGGCCAACGCTGGTGAATAATCCGATACGTCCTTGAAGGAGCCGTGGACGACTTGACAGCTCTCGCGGGTGCTCGCTACGATCCAGCTAACCTCCGAACGTGGGAATGGCCACATCGGATGGTTTGACAAGCGAGGCGCACTACGGTGCAACGAACTGACGACGACCCCCCTCACGATAGCCACTTATCCGGAGTCCTGGTCGGGCGGGCCGCGCATGATGCGTCGGCCTTTGTTCTTAACCTCCTCTTAGTCGCCCCCATGCGCGGCGTTTGATTCATTTGACCAACAAGAACGAACGTTGATGCTGCTGGCGCTCTTGCGCACCTTATGAACGACACCTACAGCAACTGGACCGCCGTGATCATGGCCGCGGGGCAGGGCAAGCGCATGCTCTCGTCCCTGCCGAAGGTGCTTCACCCGGTCGCAGGCCGGCCCATTGTGCGCTATGTGGTCGAGGCCGTGCGTGTGGCAGGCTTCGGGCGCTGCATCGTTGTCGTTGGGCCCAATGCCGACGACGTGCGCGAGGCGGTGGGCGGCGGTGTCACGTACGTTGTGCAGCCGGAGCCGCTGGGCACCGGTGATGCGGTCGCCCAGACGTGCCAGGCAGCGGACGACGCCGAGCACATCCTTGCGCTCAACGGCGACGTGCCGCTGATCACTGCGGAGACGCTCGTTCGGCTCGCGCGCACGCATGAAGAGCGGAGCGCCGAGCTCTCATTCCTTACGGCGCAGCTGGAGGACGTGGGCGAATACGGCCGCGTCGTGCGAGACGGCGACGGTCGTGTGACGGGCGTCGTGGAGGCATCGGAGCGGGAGGCATCGGTTGGGCCAGCGGAGATCAACGCGGGGCAGTACTGCTTCCGCGCTGCGTGGCTCTGGCCGCGTCTCGAAACGCTGCCCAAGTCGAGTACTGGTGAGCAGTACCTGACGTCACTCGTGGAAATCGCGGTGCAGGAGGGCGCGGCGCTCCTGCCCGTCGCCGCGGACGCCGACGAAGTGCGCGGTATCAACGACCGTGCGCAGCTCGCGCAAGTCGAGGCGCTGATGAGACAGCGCATCAACCTGCGTCATATGCTCGCAGGCGTATCGATGGTCGATCCGGCGACGACGTACATCGATGCGGACGTGACGATCGGCGCGGAGACGGTGATCGAGCCGAACACGCGCCTGGGCGGGGTCACCTCTGTGGGCCAGGCGTGCCACATCGGCCCGAATGCGACCGTGCGCGCCTCGACCATTGGCGCGCGCTGCCGTATCGAGGCGTCGACCGCGGAGGAAGCGACGCTGGAGGACGACAGCGAAGTCGGGCCGTATAGCCACTTGCGCGCGGGCGCCTACCTCAGCGAAGGCGTGCATATCGGCAACTTCGCGGAGGTGAAGAACGCCCGGCTGGGCCGCGGCGTCAAAATGGGCCACGTCAGCTACATCGGCGACGCCGAGGTGGGTGACGAGACGAATATTGGCGCGGGCACCATTACCTGCAACTTCGATGGGATCGAGAAGCACCGCACCGTGATCGGCAAGCGCGTGTTCATCGGTAGCGACACGCTGCTCATCGCGCCGGTCAGCGTCGGCGACGGCGCGCGCACGGGCGCCGGCACGGTCGTGAACAAGGACGTGCCTGATGGGGCGCTAGCGGTCGGTTCACCTGCACGCATTGTGCGCGGCGGAGGTTCCGCGTCGTGAGCGCGGACGGCTGGATAGGCATCGTCTTGCTCGCCATGGCGCTCGTCGTGCTCGTCGTGGCCACGGCGGCCGAGGCGGGCGTGGTGCTCAGCAGCCGCGCACGTGTCCACGCGTTCGCCAGTAAGGGGCTGCCCCAGGCGGCGCCGCTCGATGCGTTTATCCAGGAGCGGCCGGCGTTGCTGGGCGCGCTCGCCGTCGCGAAGGGCGCAGCGGTGGTGTTGGGCATCGCGGTCGCCACATTCCTCGTCCTGCGCGCAACAGAGCAAACGTGGCTCGCGCTGGGCTTGACGATGGTTGTGGCGCTTGTGGCGCTCGTCGTCGTCGAAGCGGTCCCACGGCTGGCGGTCGCGCGTAGCCCGGAGCGGTGGAGTTTGCGTCTTGTGCCTGCTATCCGAGTCCTGCGCTTGCTGTTCGGCGTTCCGGCGCGCCTGCTTGACGTAACGTTTCAGGCTCTGCTCCGAGGCCGCTCAGGTGAGCGCAAGGAGGAGGCGGAGGAAGAAGACATAGACCTATTACGTCTCGTGGAGCTGCACGAAGGCAACGGGGGCGTGGAGAACGGCGAGCTGGCAATGATCCGGCGCATCGCAAATATGGTCGACCGCGCCGTGCGTGAAATCATGGTGCCCCGCATCGACATGGTGTCGTGCGAGGCGGCCGCGTCGCTTGAGGATGTGCTGCGCCTGGTCACCGAGCGCGGCTACAGCCGGATCCCTGTCTACGAAGAGACGATTGATAACATCATCGGCGTGGTGTACGCCAAGGACGTGCTCAAGCGCCTCGCCGATGGCCAGCGACAGATGTCCGTGCGCGAGATGGCGCGGCCACCGTACTTTGTTCCGGAAGGGAAGCACATCGACGAGCTGCTGGCGGACCTCCAGGCGAACAAAGTGCACATCGCCATCGTCGTCGATGAGTACGGCGGCACTGCGGGCCTGGTCACTATCGAGGACGTGCTTGAGGAGATCGTGGGCGAGATTCAGGACGAGTACGACCGCGAGGAAGCGACAGTCCAGTCGCTCAATGATTCGGAGGCGATCCTGGACGCGAAAGTGAGCCTCGATGAGCTGAACGAGCTGTTCGACCTGGCAATCGAAGGAGAGGACTTCGATACAGTCGGAGGCTATGTATATCACCAGTTGGGCCGAATGCCCGATCCTGGTGACGAGGTGCAGGTGGACGGCTTGACGCTTCGTGTGCTCTCGACGCTGGGACGTCGCATCAAGAAGATACGCGTGACCAAGCAAGCTGTGGCGGCCGGGCACAGGCGGGAAGAGCCGGCATCCTAACACCAAGCACATTCGATCGAGACGTTCGCAGGTCGTTTCCCATCCAGGGGTGGCGCTTGCATGACCTTAGACACAGATGTGCTAGAATGGCCGGACGTGGATAGGAACGAGCTTCAGTACTGGGTAGCGCTGGCGCGCGTGCCGCAGATAGGGCGGGCGCGCTTCTCGCTGTTAGAGAGCCGTTTCGGCTCGATGGAGGAGGCCTGGAAGGCGAGTCCGACTGGCCTTCAGGATGCCGGTCTGACCGGCGCCGCGCTGTCTGCGCTGCTGGCTGCTCGAGATGGTATTTCGCCGGAAGCGGAACTCGAGAAGCTAGACCGGCTGGGCGTGAAGGCTCTCGCCTGGCCCGACGAGGCCTACCCTGCGCGCTTGAAGGAGATCTACGATCGGCCGCCTGTTCTCTACGTTCGAGGCGAGCTGACGGCGGCTGATGAGTGGGCCGTTGCGCTCGTCGGGACGCGGCGGGCGACAGCGTACGGGCGTCAGGCGGCGGAAGAGCTGGCGCTGGGCCTCGCTCGGAACGGCGTTACGGTCGTGAGCGGCCTCGCCCGCGGAATCGACTCGATCGGCCATCGAGCGGCGCTGGAGGCTGGAGGGCGGACACTGGCGGTGCTTGCTTGCGGGCTCGACCTCGTTTACCCTCCTGAGAACCTGCGACTGGCGCAAGACGTGCGCGAACGGGGGGCGCTGATCAGCGATTATCCGCTTGGCACGCAGCCGCGCAGTGAGTACTTCCCCCGCCGGAACCGGATCATGGTTGGCCTGAGCCTGGGCGTCCTGGTCGTCGAGGGTGACCTGAAAAGCGGGGCGCTGATCACGGCCCGCCAGGCGTTGGACGAGAACCGAGAGGTGTTCGCGGTGCCGGGAAGTATCTACTCGCCTACGTATCGAGGCGCGAACTGGCTGATCCAGCACGGCCAGGCGAAGCTGGTGACGAGGGTGGAGGATGTGCTCGAGGAGCTGAACCTAACGATGGCTGAGCAGCAGATGGAGGCCAAGGAGCTCCTGCCGGCCGATGAGACGGAAGCTCGCCTATTGCGAATCATCTCCGCAGAGCCGATACATATTGACGATGTACGGCGAGAGAGCGGCATGCCTATCGATAGCGTCAGCAGCGCACTTGCTATGCTGGAGCTAAAGGGCATGGTTCGTGAGGTTGGTAACATGAACTACGTGAAGGCCCGCGATGTGCGGGTATCGTATGGAGCGTAAGGTGGCAAAAGGTAACAGCAAGAAGAAACATCTCGTCATCGTCGAGTCACCGGCGAAGGCGCGTACGCTGTCGAATATTTTGGGTGCGGAGTATGACATCCGCGCTTCGGTCGGCCACGTGCGCGATTTGCCGAAGTCACGGCTCGGCGTCGACGTGGAAGACGGGTTCGCCCCACGCTACCTGATCCCGAAGGAGAAGCGTGAGATAGTGAAAGATATCCGCAAAGCGGCGGAAAAAGCTGACCGGATCTATCTGGCGACAGACCCTGACCGCGAGGGCGAGGCGATCTCGTGGCACCTGGTGGAGGCGGCGGAGCTAGAAGACCGTCCCCACGAGCGGGTGGTCTTCCACGAAATCACGCCGGAGGCCGTTCGTGAGGCGTTCGAGCATCCGCGGCCAATCGATCTACACCTGGTCGACGCGCAGCAGGCGCGGCGCGTGCTCGACCGGCTCGTCGGCTATCAGGTGAGCCCGATCCTCTGGCAGAAGATCCGGCGGGGGCTCTCGGCTGGCCGCGTGCAATCGGTCGCGCTGCGCATGGTGGTGGAGCGCGAGCGTGAGGTCCAAGCCTTCACGCCCGAAGAGTATTGGACGATCGATGTCGACCTGGCTCAGGCGCAGCAGGACGGCAAGCCGTTCACCACACGCTTCGTCGGGCCTGTCGGCAAGAAGAAGGCGTCGATCGGCGACAAGGACGAGGCCGAACGTCTCACCGGGCTATTGCGCTCGGCGGCGCACAACGTGGCTGAGCTGAAGGCGCGTCCGCAGACGCGCCGCCCGGCGCCGCCCTTTACGACAAGCACGCTCCAGCAGGAGGCATCGCGGCGCTTCGGCTTCACGGCCAAGCGCACAATGGCCGTTGCCCAGCAATTGTATGAGGGCGTCGAGTTGCCTGGCGCCGGGCAGGTCGGCCTGATCACCTATATGCGCACCGACTCGACAAACATCGCCGAGTCGGCGAAACAGGAGGCGCGCGGCTACATTGCGAGCCGTTTCGGCGGCGATTTCGTGCCCAGCCAAGCGCGCGTCTACAAGACCAAGGGCAAGCGCGCGCAGGAGGCGCACGAGGCGGTCCGCCCGACGTCCGTGGGACGCGAGCCGCAGTCACTACGCAATACGCTCAGCCGAGACCAGTTGCGTCTCTACACGCTCATCTGGCAGCGCTTCGTCGCGTGCCAGATGGCCGATGCGATCTTCGACCTGACGACCGTGGAGGTCCACGCGCAGCCGGTGGATGGCTCGGAAGCGCTACTTCTGCGCGCGAGCGAAAGCGTGATGCGCTTCCCCGGCTTCCGTCAGCTGTACGAAGAATCGCGTGATGACGAGAACACGGAGGAGCTGGAGGCGCACGGCTTGCCCGAGCTGACGGCTGGCGAGGCGCTCCGCTTCGTTGAGCTACGCCCGGACCAGCACTTCACAGAGCCTCCGCCCCGCTTCACAGAAGCGACGCTGGTGAAGGCGTTGGAGGAGAACGGTATCGGTCGGCCGAGTACCTACGCGCCGATCCTCTCGACGATCCAGGACCGTGGCTACGTGCAAAAGGACGGCCGTGCGCTGGTGCCGCAGGAGCTAGGGTTCATCGTGAACGACCTGCTTATCGAGCACTTCCCGAAGGTGTTCGACGTAAGCTTCACCGCCGAGATGGAGGAGGAGCTGGATGAGGTCGCCCGCGGCGAACGTCCATGGGAGCCAGTGGTGCGCCAGTTCTACAACCCGCTAGAGACCGCGCTCGAGTCGGCGAAGGCGGCGCCTCGAGTTGAAGAGAAGACCGACGAGGAGTGCGAGAAGTGCGGGCAGGGTATGATCATCCGCTGGGGCCGCTTCGGCAAGTTCCTGGCGTGCTCCGGCTTCCCTGAGTGCCGCAACACCCAACCGATCGACAAGGATGAAATCGAGGCGGAGAAAACGGACGAAAAGTGCGAGCTGTGCGACGCACCTATGGCGCTGAAGCGGGGTCGCTACGGTCGGTTCCTGGCCTGCTCGCGCTATCCGGACTGCAAGGGCACGAAGAAGCTGCTGACCAAGGTGGGCGTCGACTGCCCGAAGTGCGGTGGCGACATCGTGGAGAAG
This sequence comes from Dehalococcoidia bacterium, assembly GCA_049642385.1. Lineage (GTDB taxonomy): Bacteria > Chloroflexota > Dehalococcoidia > DSTF01 > RBG-16-68-14 > JBAROU01. The sequence continues at coordinate 24,761 of JBAROU010000126.1, forward strand.
CGCACGAAGCGAGCACGCACGTTCTACGGCTGCGCGACATACCCCAAGTGCGATTTCACAAGCTGGTCGCGTCCGCTGTCCGAGCCGTGCTCTCAGTGCGGTGGGCTGATCGTCGCAGCCGGCCGCGCCCGTAACGACGGCAGCATGAACGCGCGTTGCACCCAGTGCGAGTGGAAGGGTCCGGTTCAGCCCGAAGAGGAGCGCGAGCTGGCGGCCGCGTCGGCTTAGTGAAGTTTTCGACAGCACCACCGAAGGATGTCGGCGGCTCTCGGAGCTAGCAAGATGACGATCGCAGCGGCTAGGGAAGGCCGCAAGGAACGCAGCGAAGCCGACGGACTGCTGGCTCGCTATCTGGCAACGCTCTCCGCAGAGAAAAACCTCTCGACTTTCACACTACGCAACTATGCCGGCGACCTGCGCCCCTTCTTTGACTTTCTAGACGAACGGGACATCGATGTCCGCGCCCTCGAGCGGCCGCTGGTCCGTGCGTACCTCTCGACGCTCGTTGACGCCGGCCTTGCCTCCGCGAGCATCACGCGCAAGGTGAGCACATTGCGCTCGTTCTACCGCTACTTGCGCAGCGAGGGCGTGATAGAGAGCGACCCGATGCTTGGCGTGCGCGGGCCGCGAAGGGAGCGCCGTCTCCCCAAATTCTTGACGCAGGAGCAGATCGATACGCTGATTGCCGCTGCGGACGGCGATGAACCCGCTCAGCTCCGCAACCGCGCGACCCTGGAGCTGCTCTACGCCTCTGGCTTGCGCGTGAGCGAGGTCGTTGGGCTGGACGTAACGAGTGTCGACCTGCACGACCGCACCGTGCGCGTGTTCGGGAAGGGCGCGCGCGAGCGCATGGTGCTGATGGGGCGACCTGCCGCGCGCGCGGTCGAGCGCTACCTGGCGGACGGCCGCCCGGCGCTCGGGCATAAGCCGGAGGTCGCGCTGCTCCTCAATCGCGATGGGACGAGACTATCGCAGCGCGCGGTGCAGCTCATGGTGCGCAAATGCGCTGTTGTGGCGGGCCTAGACCGTTCAGTGCATCCGCACCTGCTGCGCCACACGTTCGCCACGCACTTGCTCGAAGGCGGCGCGGAGCTGCGCGTGGTGCAGACACTGCTCGGCCACGCAAGTGTGAACACGACGCAGATATACACTCACGTAACGGAGTCGTCGAAACGCAAGGCGATCGATGAGGCGCTGGACGGCATCGCCCGCATCGAGGAGGCGCGGCGGGCCGAGCGGAGTGGCGGCTAACCGGCGTCTTCGGCCACCCGGAAACCGTAGTCGTTGTAGCGAAAGGTGGGGTCCAGGCTGCTGCGGGCGGCGCAGCGGCTGACCTTTACTTGATGGCGCCAGGCGCCACCGCGGGAGGCGCGGCGCTTGCCCGTCGCTGGGCCTTGCGGGTCGCGCTCCGGTGAGTGGGCGTAGTACGCGGCGTCGTACCAGTCCGAGCACCACTCGTGGACGTTGTAGCCGATGTCGCGCAGCCCGTAGCCGTTCGCGGCGGATTGACCAACGGGTCGCGGGGCTTCCTGGTCGAAGCGACCGTTGGCCTCGCCCGGGTCGTCGCCCCATGGGTAACGCGCTCCTTCGACGCCGCCCTGCGCGGCTTTCTCGCGTTCAGCTTCGGTGGGCAGGCGGAAGCGCCGTCCGGTCAGTGAGGAGAGCCACTCGCAGTAGGCGACGGCGTCGAACCACGTCGCACCCACGACCGGCTGATCGGGCGCATTGAAGCGCGAGTCGTCCCAGAAGCGCGGTTGCTCGTGCTCGGTCGCATCGAGGAACGCGGCGTAGTCGCCGTTCGTGACGGGAAGGAGCGCCACGCGAAACGCGCTCAGCCAGACGCGGTGCGCCGGGGCTTCGTCCGGCAGGCCGCCGTCGCTGCCCATGATGCACGACCCCGGGGGGATGAGCGCGGTGTCGACGTCGATAACGGGATGCGTCGTCACGGCGTGATTCTACCACGCGCTGTTTAGCGACGCGTTGAAGGAAGCAGGCTGGTATACTCATTGATGGCCCGAGCCGTCGCCTCGTGGCAGCGTAGCTCAGTGGCAGAGCAGTCGGCTCATAATCGACGGGTCGGAGGTTCGAATCCTCCCGCTGCTACCAAGAGCGCATCGATGAGTCCCCGCTGGAGGCGGGGGCTTTTTCCGTGCGCGGCATACTCGCTCGTGGGAGGCGCTTCTGGTATACTCGCCGCTGGGCCAGAAGCCCATACTCCAGGTTCACGAAAGGAGCATGCGCCCCGACGTTCGGGGCGCGCACTATGTCAGCGTTCGTTGTCATCGGCGGTCAGTGGGGCGACGAGGGGAAAGGTCGCACGGTCGACCTCCTCGCGCAGGAAGCCTCAGTCGTGGCCCGCTACTCAGCGGGCGATAACGCCGGCCACACCATCATCAACCACATGGGCAAGTTCGTCCTGCACCTGGTGCCGGCGGGCATCTTCTATCCGGACAAGCAGTGCTTGATCGGGAACGGCGTCATGATCAACCCGGAGGTGCTCCTCGGTGAAATCGAGCAGCTCGAGTCGAGGGGCGTGAGTACGAAGAATCTGAGCGTGAGCGACCGGGCGCAGGTGCTGATGCCGTATCACCGCCTGCTGGACGAGCTCGAGGAGCAGGCGCGCGGCGCCGCAGCGCTCGAAACGACGAAGCGCGGCGTCGGGCCGGCGTTCACCGACAAGGTGGCGCGCTCGGGCATCCGCATCTCGGACCTGGTCGAGCCGGACGCGCTGCGCGCCCGACTCGAGGAGATATTGCCTCGCAAGAACCGGATCATCGAGCGGCTCTACGACGGCACGCCCCTCGATATCGAGGCGGTATTCTCCTCGTACAAGGAGCACGGCTGCCGGCTCGCGCGCTATGTGCGCGACACGTCGGCGATGGTGCACGAGGCGCTGGAGCGTGGGGAGACGGTGCTGCTGGAGGGCGCGCAGGGCAGCCTGCTCGACCTGGACGCGGGCACGTACCCCTACGTCACGTCGTCGGTGCCGTCGTCGCTCGCAGCGGGCGCGGCGATCGGTGTTGGCATCGGGCCGACGCAGATCGAGCGCGTGGTGGGCGTGTACAAGGCGTACATGACGCGCGTCGGCAATGGGCCGATGCCAACGGAGCTGCTGGACGAGACGGGGGACATCCTGCGACGCGAAGGGCCGGAGCCGGAGTTCGGCGCGACGACCGGCCGACCGCGCCGCTGCGGCTGGTTTGACGCGATCGCTTCGCGCTACAGCGTGCGTGTGAACGGCGTGACCAGCGCGACCCTCAGCCGCCTGGACGTCCTGGACAACTTCCCATCGATCGATATCTGTATTGCGTACGAGATCGACGGTAAACGCGTCGAGTCGTTTCCGTCGACTGCGGCGGTGCTGGAGCGAGCGAAGCCCATCTATGAGGAGCACGCGGGTTGGCTCCAGGGCACGGCCGATGTTCGCCACTTCGGCGACCTGCCGAAGGAAGCACAGTCATACGTTGAGCGCATCGAGGAGCTGCTCGGCTGCCCTGTCGAGATCGTCTCGGTCGGGCCCGAGCGCGAGCAGATGATGAGGCGGTAGGCATGGGCGAAGCTGTCAACCCCTGGTTGCACATTCTGGCCGCGACGATCTGGGTCGGCCCGCAGTTCATGCTGTTCATCGCGGCGGTACCGGCGATTCGCTCCGTGGAAGACGCGCAGGCGCGCGCCCGCGCGATGCGCATCCTAACGACGCGCTTCGGCTTCCTGGCCTGGGGCGCGATGATCGTGCTCGTGGTCACGGGCATCGGAAACCTGTACGAGAACGACCTGTCCGTGGATGTGCTGTTTGAGCGCAACTTCGGCACCATCTTTCAGGTGAAGATGACGCTGGTGATCATCGTCGTCGCACTGACGGCGCTGCACAGCTTCGTCATCGGGCCGCGCGTGTCGAGATTGCAGGAATCGGCTGCGAGCGAGGCGGAGCTGGCGACCGCGCGGCGGCTCTCGATGATGATTTCGGGCGTGGGGCTGCTGTTGTCGCTCGCCATCCTCTTCTGCGGCGCGCTCCTGGCCTCGGACTTCGCGCTGAAGGGCTAGGCTACTCGAACAGGTCTTGGTAGGTCCGGCCTGGCTCCGGCGGGGGCAGCACGCGATAGTACTGTTCCGACATCAGCTTGACGTTGTTTACCATCAGGAAGAACTCGCGAGCGTCCTGCTGGCTGCTGTGGCAGGCCAGCGCGTCTAGCTTCGTGTCGAAAAACTCGGTGATGTCAATGTCGTGGGTCGGTTCGGCCTCCGGCCCCTCCAGCTCGAACTGCTTAGCAAACTCCTTCGGCACGGCGCCGTAGAACACTCGCAGCGAGCGGCTGGCCTGGTCGACGCCCGCCATGGCCGCCTTGTGCGCGGCGATGTGGTCGCCGTGGCGCGTGATACCATGCTGCCCGAATGTGACGATCGTATCGGCGTTTGAGGCCTCGATCTGGCGCAGGACGTGGTTGGCGAGCTCCTGCTTGTCGATTTGATCGAGCTGGCCGTCCATGTAGTCGAGCAAGGTCAATTGGCGGATGCCGAGGACGCGACACGCCGCGCGCAGCTCGTGGGTACGCAGCAGGCCGAGCTTCTCTGGAGTATCGATCGGCTCTGGCGTGGCGCCGACCTGGCCGGACGTGAAGCAGAGCAGGTCGACGGGCACGCCCTGCGCCACGTAGCGCGCAATTGTGCCGCCGCTGCCAAACGATTCGTCGTCCGGGTGGGCGAAGACGCAGAGAATGGTGGGCATGGCGGGACCTCCACGCCAAGTCTAGCTGAGTTGCAGCGTACGCCGCACTATGAATCGTCAGCATACCCAGGTGATGCCGCATTCTTTCAAGATCAGGTGTTGGCCTTCCTTCGTTGACACGGCGGTGGTGCCTACCTAAGCTGAATACGCCGTGGACTTAGGAATCATCGGACTGGAACGTTCTGGTAAGACGACGCTATTCAACGCCGTGGCGGGCGGCCACGCGCGCACCGGCAGCTACGGAGGCCAGGAGCCGAACATCGGCGTGGTGAAGGTGCCGGACGAACGGCTGACCAAGCTGTGCGCGCTGGTGAACCCGAAGAAGGTGACACCCGTCGAGGCGCGCTATCTCGACTTCCCCGGCAGCCTCTCGCTGCGAGGCGCGGGGTCGGAGGCGGCGCACCTGGCGGCGCTTGCCCAGTGCGATGCGCTGGTGCATGTCGTTCGCGCGTTCCATGACGAGTCGGTGCCGCACCCTGAGGTCAGCGTCGACGCGGAACGGGACATCGCGGCGGTTCACCTAGAGCTTGCGTTCGCGGACGCCGCCGTCCTGGAGCGTCGGGCCGAGAAGCTTGAGATGACGGTGCGTTCGGCGCGGGCCGGCGATCGCGAGGGAGGCGAACGCGAGCTCGCGTTGGTGCAACGGTTGCGCGAGGCGCTGGAGCGCGACGAGCCGCTGCGCCAGCAGCCCCTGACGCCGGACGAGCGGCGCACGATCAGCGGCTTTCAGCTCCTCACCAACAAACCGCAGCTCATCGTGGTGAACGTCGATGACGCTGACGTCGGCCGGGCGAGCGAAATCGAGGCGGGGATATCGGGACGCTGGGGTGGTACCGGCGTGGAAGTGGCGGCGCTCTGCGCGAAGCTGGAGCAGGAGCTGCGCGAGCTATCCGACGAGGAGGCGCAGGAGTTTCGGAACGACCTGGGCATCACGGAAGGCGGCCTCGAGCGGATGTTGCGCCTGGCGCAGCAGGTGCTGGGCCTGCTCACGTTCTTTACGATAGGCGAGCAGGACGGTCACGCCTGGGCGCTGCCGCACGGCTCGACGGCGCTGGACGCCGCCGCCAAGATACACAGCGACATCGCGCGCGGCTTCATCCGAGCCGAAGTGATCGGCTGGCAAGAGATGGTCGAAACCGGCTCCTGGGCCGAGGGCCGCAAGCAGGGGCTGATGCGCACGGAAGGCAAGCAGTACGTAATGCAGGACGGGGACGTTGTGAACGTGCTGTTCAACGTATGAGCGACGAACAGGCGGAGATCCTTCGTGAGGTGGTGCGCGCCGCGAGCGGCGGGTCGCCCGTCGCGGTGGCGACGGTGATCCGAGCGCCGGAAGGCGCACCTACGGTGGCCGGCGCGAAGCTCCTAGTGCGAGCGGACGGGACGCGGCTCGGCTCGTTGGGCGGAGGTACGTTGGAAGACGCGGCTGCAGCGGACGCGCACGCCGCGCTCACGCGCAGGCCGCGCATGCAGGTCGAATCGATCTACTACGGCGCGGATGGAACGCGCCTGCATCGCGTAGAAGCGGGACTGGACGAATTCGAGGTGATGATCGAGATGACGGAGCGCCCGGCGACGCTGCTCATCGTCGGGGGTGGCCACGTCGGCCAGTCGATCGCGACGATCGGCGAGCACGTGGGGCTCTCCGTCGTGGTGTTGGATGACCGGGAGGCCTTCGCCAACGTCGAACGGTTCCCAATGGCGGACCGAGTGATCCACGGCGACTTTGTCGAAGAGCTACGTCGCTTTGAGATCGATACGAGTACCTACATCGTGCTCGTCTCACGCGGGCACAAGCAGGACGAGCTCAGCCTGCGCGAAGTCGTCACGTCGGATGCCGCGTACATCGGCATGATCGGCAGCCACCGCCGCGTGAGTGCTGTGCTGACGCATCTCGCGCGCGAGGGCTACGCGCGCGCAGCGTTGGAGCGCGTGCACACGCCGATCGGTCTCGACATCGGCGCGGAGACACCGGAGGAGATAGCGGTGAGCGTGGTGGCGGAGATCATCGCCGTGCGCCGGGGCGGCAGCGGCGCGAAAATGTCAGAGTTGCGCAAGGCGCGAATCGGAGAATAGAGGAGCGTTGCCTACGGCTGGCCGCTGACCGTGATCGAGCCGTCAGCGAATGAAACGCCGTAGTCGTGTGTCAGATCTAGATCCTCGGTCTGGTCTTCGACAATGCTGTCGATGCGGCCCTTGAGGACATCTGCGAGCGGGCCGGGCAGTCCACCCATCTCGACATCGTCGATGACCATCTCAGGTTGCTCGCCGCGCAGGTTGACCGTGCCGCGCACGAGGACGTCGACGTCGCCGGGAAAGAAAGGCACGTCAACCTTGCCGGACGCGGCTCCGCCATCGACCGTAAAGCAGACAAACAGGTTCGTCACCGGCGCGTCGTGCTCGACCACCCAGAGGCGAGCACGAGACGTAACTTCTGTCTCCGTGAACGTTGTCGATGAGACCTGACCCGCGCCGAGTGTGTCGTTGAGCTGGTCCCACTTCTGCTGGAATGAGACGGCAGGCTGCGGCTGCGGGTTGATCGGGCGGGCCACATCCTCGCATGAACCGGGATCACCAGTGAGCGCGAGGATGAAGAGGATGACCACGGTGACCAGTACGCCGACGACGGCGATCGAGAAGAACGCCGAGATGAGGCGGAGCGGGCGGATGGGGCCAAAGAACGGCATGGGCGGGGTTGGTTGGCTGGAGGGTCAGGCTGCTGGCTGCGCGATTAGCGTTGTTCGCTCGTGTAGGTGGCCATGGCAGCTCCTTCTCCCTCTTCGTCTTCTTCGGCCTTCTCCCGGGCGGCTGTTCGCGGTAGGGTCACCTCTTGCCGCTCGTCGCGGCGGGGCTTGCGGTGCGGCGGCAGCGCATCAATGACGCCGCGCAGCCGGCGCAACGCATCGATGGCGTCGCGCTCCTTCATGTCGATGCCGACCAAGAGAGCGCCCGCGTCGCGCAGGGAAAGTAGGTCGTCCTGATCAGCGTTGAGGCGGACGTGGAGAAGCAGCGGCTTGCGCGTGAGGCCGCTAATGCGCTGCAGGTCCATCTGCTGACGGATCGTCAGCGCGCCTGTCTGCTGCTCGAGGTAGATCGCGTCGAGCGATAGGCCCTCAATGACGCGCAGTTGGATGTCGCTGAGTTCGTCCTTCACCTGGAGCACGGTGCCCAGGTCATCGTCGGTAAGCGTGGCTGCTGGCGCGTCGGGCGCCACGATCAAGAAATCGACGCCGGCCTTGCATACGCGTTCGAGATCGCCGTCCGCAGGCTGCGTCAGCAGGAGGCCGCAGGGCCGGACGTCGGCAGCGCCGATGGCGCTGGCGAGCTCGCCGTCGCCCGGCTTGCCGGTCAGCACAAATGCGTCGGCGCCCGCTACCGCGGCATCGGCGACGCCCTTTTGCCAGCGTTCGCCGATAAGGGCGACGAGCAGCATGGTGGGCGACGACTTGCGCGGCGCAGAACCAAAGCCGAACGGGGCTGGTTCGCTGCGTCCGGTCTTGCGGAGGAGGGCGGAGAGTTTGGTCATGGCGGGCTAGCTCGACTTCTCTTTCTTGACGGCTTCGATGAGCGGCTTCATCACCTTTGCGTAGTCTTCGACGATGCCGAAGCGCGATGCCTTGAAGATGTTCGCGTCGGGGTCCTTGTTGATGGCCACGATGTTCTTTGCGCCGGAGCAGCCGGCCATGTGCTGGCTAGCGCCCGAGATGGCGACGGCCACGTAGAGCGTGGGACTAACGACTTTGCCCGTGAGGCCGACCTGCTCGGAGACGGGACGCCACTCCAGGTCGCACACGGCCCTGCTGGCGCCAACGGCGCCACCGAGCGCCTGCGCCAGCTCTTCGATCACGTCGAAGTGTTCCGGGCCGCCCAGGCCGCGGCCGCCCGACACGACCGCATCGGCGTCCTCCAGGCGAATGCCCTCCGCCGCAGCGCCCTTGCGCTCGGTCACCTTCAGCCGCACGGCGGACGCGTCGATCGCGACGTCGACCTTCGCTACCTGACCCTGCCGGCTGTCGTCCCTCTCCAACGGGTCTTGCGATTTGGCGCGCACTGTCGCGATCTGCGGGTTGGCGTGGACGATGTTCACCGCCCGGGCGTTGCCGCCGTAGCATGGCCGTGTCGCGGCTAAGCGGTCGCCCTCCATGGCTAGCTCGATGCAGTCCATGATCACGCCCGTGCCCAGCCGAAACGCCAGGCGGGGGGCGAGGTCACGGCCGAAGTTAGTCTGGCCAAACAGGATGATGGAAGGCGAAGCTTGTTCCAATATCTTCAGCATCGCCTGGATGTAGACGTCGCTGTTGTACTCGCTGAGGTCGGCGCTATCCGCGATGACGACCTCGTCCGCACCGAACGCAATCGCGTCCTGCGCGACGCTCTCAACACCCGAACCGATCAGGGCGCAGGTGATGCCGTCGATGCCAAGGCGGCGTGCTGCGCCCAGCATCTCGGCGGTGACGGGCACGAGCTGGCCGTCTACCACCTCACCGACAACAAGAATCCCATTTGCCATGCTCCGCTCCTCGGTGTGCTACTTCATCCAGAACTGATGGATGACCTCGCCGTCATGCCACTCGGGGTCAGCATCCAGCAGATCGCGCATTTTTCGAAACTCTTTGTCTTGTTCAGGATCGTTCGCGTTGGCATGGTAGTTCTCTTTGCTATCGAAGAAGACCGCCATCATGATTTCATTCTGGTTACTGTCCATTTGATAGATGATTTCGCCCAGGTAGCCCTTGGGATGACGGTTCGTGTCGAAGTCCGTCATCTGCTTCTTTAGATCATCCATCTTGCCAGCCTTGAGCTTCATGTGTGCGACCGTGCCGTACATTGTGCCTCCTTTTCGGGACGCCATTCGCTCCCGCTAGATAAGTCGTGCTTCCTTGAGTTTGCGGGCTAAGTTCTGCGCCTTCTCTTCGGGTGTATCGCCCTCGATGATTTCGACTTGCATGTCGCTCTGGGGGATGTAGAGCCGTTGGAGCGAGAGCTTCCGGCCACCTTCGCCGAGCTGGCTCTCGTCGAGGCCGAGGTCGGCGGCGGACCAGACGGTGACCTGTTTGCGAGCGGCCTGCATGATCTGCTGAAGCTTCGGGTAACGTGGTTCGCCCAGCTCGTTGCTGATCGTCGTGACCGCCGGGAGCGGTGCCTCGACCGTCTCGAAGCCGTCCATCAGGACGCGCTCGACGACGACAGTGCTGTCCTTCACCTGTGCGTCCTTGCAGATCGTGAGCACGGGCCAGCCCAACAGCTCGGCGATGCCGGAGCCGGTGACGCCCATGTCCCAGTCGACGGCCTGCCGGCCGCAGATCACGAGGTTGACGTCGCCCAGCTTCTCGACTGCCTTCGAGAGCACGAGCGAGATCTGGTACCAGTCTAGGCTTCCGAACAAGGCATCGCTGAGCAGCAGGCCTTCGTCGGCGCCCATCGCGAGGCTGTGCTTGATGGCGTCGCGGGCACCTTCGGGTCCCATCGTGAGGATCGTAATCTTGGTATCGGGTGACTGGTCCTTGATGCGCATCGCCGCCTCGACACCGATTTCATCGAATTGGCTGCGTACGGGCGCGACGCCCGCAGGCGGCACCACCTGTTTGGTCGCCTCGTCCACTTTGAAGTTGGACGGGGGAATGTCCCAGTCCGGCACCTGCTTCACGCAACAAACGATGTGCACGTGTGATCCTCCTTGCGCCGAACGTCAATCTGGTGGGCGCGCGGCCGATTGTGAAGCCAGGCGCGAACCCGTCATACGGTACACAACGGCGCGGGTAGGGGCAAGCGTGGGAGACGCTGTTACCTCGTACGGCGCCAGGCGTACCATGCCAGACCGCTGAACATGATCGTGCCCGCTGCGGCAGCAGAGAGTAAGCCGATAATAATGCCGATCTGGCGTTCCGAACTGTCTGCTGCTCGTGCAGCCGTGTCGTCGATGGCCGGTGGTTCCGCGTCGCCGCCTACGCCCGTCGGTTCCGAGTAGATGGTGAAGGCATCGATCACATCTCCGTCGATCTCTTTGAAGTAACCATTGGCCTTCCTTGGATTGCCGTCGACGTTGAACTCGATGAACAACGCGCCGAAGTCCGCTCCTTGGTCGGATGTGCTGATGCTCGCCCATTCGCCGTTGCAACCGTAGGGTGGTGTTGTCGGGAAGCAGCGGTCCTGGTTCCTGATGTCTTTGCCCCCCAGGCCCGACACGAAGACGAAGGTCGAGCCCTGCGCGACGTGGACATCGGCTGGGTTGGGCCAGCGGGAATCAACGGTCTGCGTCTGGATATTGCTGAGCGTCTTCGTGCGCTCGTAGGAGTGCTCGTGAGCTGTGGCGATGATCGCTCGGCCGTTGCGGCATTCCTCATACGGGCCCCAGCCTACTTCGTTCGTTTTGCTGCCGACTTGCACCGCGGTCTGGTTCTTGTGCCAGGCACAGATACGCCAGATCGAACTGTTCTCGGCGAGCGCGTTGTGGATGAAGTCGATGTGCGGCTGGTAATCCGGCGTGTCGGGGATCGATCCTGCACCAGAGAGGATGAAGAACAGCCCCTGATACGTACAGGCTGCGCTCACGCCGAGGTCGCCGGTACAGGTGGCACCGGGTACGAGCGCGAGTCGGTCGTCGAGGAGCTGCTGGTAGGTCGACCAGTTCCCGACATCGTGGTTGCCGGCTGAAGCGAAGTAAGGGAAGTCGTCGCCGAGGATGTCCGTGATTTGCGCGTCCCAGTCGATGGCTGTTTGTGGATTCGTCTCGCTCCCGTAGCCGAGGTCACCCTGGTGGAGCACCATGTCGGCGCCTTCGGCCTGGATGAGCGTGAGCACCGCTTCCGCGTTTGGGCCGAGCCCTTGGTCGCCGATGAAAGCGACCTTGAAGTTCGGTGGCGTCTCGGTGGAGCCTGTCGCATGGAGTGTTGGGCGTTCGCTGAGAACAGCGCTCGTACCCAGGAGCACTCCGATGAGGGCGATGGCAATAAGAGGGTTGGGCCGGTGGAACGCCATACGAACGCTGGCAGTATACAGCGAAGCGTGGGCATTGGCGGCCTGTTCTGTGTCCGCGCGCTAACCGCTATACTGCTCCCCGCTCATGATCACCACGACCGACCTCTGCTACCTGTCGCTCGCCGAGCTGGCGGGGCGCATTCGGGCCAAGGAGGTGAGTCCCGTCGAGGCGACGGAGGCGGTGCTGGAGCGCATCGAGCGGCTCAACCCGAAGCTGACCGCCTACATCACGGTGATGGCCGAGCAGGCGCTCGCCGATGCGCGCGCGGCGGAGAGCGAGATCGCGTCGGGCAAGTACCGCAGCGCGCTGCACGGCGTGCCGATCGGCGTGAAGGACCTGTGCGAGACGAAGGGCGTGCGCACGACAGCAGGGTCGAAGATCCTGGGCTACTGGGTGCCCGATCGCGACGCGACAGTGGTCACAAAGCTGCGCGAAGCGGGCGCGGTGATCGTGGGCAAGCTGAACCTACACGAGTTCGCCTTCGGCGCGCTCGGTCTGAACCCACACTATGGCCACGCGCGCAACCCGTGGGACACCGAACGGATCACCGGCGGCTCCAGCAGTGGCTCCGGCGCGGCGGTGGCGGCGGGGCTCTGCTTTGCGGCGCTGGGCAGCGACACCGGCGGCTCGATCCGGATACCGTCGTCGTTCTGCGGCATCGCTGGCATCAAGCCGACGTACGGTCGCGTGAGCCTATACGGCGTCGTGCCACTCGCCTGGTCGCTCGACCACATTGGGCCGATGGCGCGCACCGTGCGCGACTGCGCGCTCGTGCTTGAGGCGATCGCGGGCCACGACCCGAACGACCCTTCGAGTGCCGACGCGCCGGTCGAACGGTGGTCAGAAGCGCTGGAGGGCGGTATCGAGGGGCTGCGTATCGGTGTGCCCGTGCCTTACGCGTTCCCGCCTGGCGGACGGGCAGGCGAGGAGACAGAGCCCGATGTCGCGGCGATTGTTCGTGAAGGGATCGCGACGTTGGAACGTCTCGGGGCGCAGGTGCGAGAGCTAGAGCTACCGATCATCCAGCAGTACTGGGGCGCAGCGAGCACGGTGCTGCTCGGTGAGGCAGCCGCGTATCATAAGGAGAACATGGAGCAGCGCCCGCAGGAATACGGCGACGATGTGCGTCTGCGCCTCGGCTGGGGGATGGATCAGAAAGCCGTCGACTACGTGCGCGGGGCCCGCTTGCGCGATGAAGCGCGGCGCGCAGCAGACGACGTGCTCTTCTCTAATGTCGATCTGCTTGCGATGCCCACGACGCGGCGCACGGCGGTGACGTTCGACTCGATATCGAAGGACGACCCGACGCTTGGGCTCACGCGCCTTACTGCCGCGTTCGACGCGACGGGCCAGCCAGCGATGTCTGTGCCGTGCGGGTTTACCGAGGAGGGCCTGCCCGTGGGCCTGCAGCTGGTCGGCCGCTCGTTCGACGAGCGCACAGTGCTGCGCGCCGCCCACGCGTTCGAGGCGGCCGCCGGCCTTTGGGCTCGGCGTCCGCCGGTGGATTGAACACCGCTCTGCAGAGACAGACCTTCTTGTAGAGATGATCGCGCGTAAGCCTCGACACTCGACCGCATCGAAGCAGCCCAAGCTCTACCGCGAGCTGGCGTCCTGGTTTCACCTGCTCACCGCTCCGAAGGACTACAAGGCCGAAGCGGCGTTCTACCGCCGCCTGCTCGTCGAGGCTTGCGACCGGCGGCCGAAGACCGTGCTGGAGCTGGGCAGCGGAGGGGGCAACAACGCATCTCATCTCAAGAAGCACTTCGAGCTGACGCTCGTCGATCTTTCGCCCGAGATGCTCGCGCTGAGCCGAACACTGAACCCGGAGTGCGAGCATATCGTGGGCGACATGCGCAGCGTGAGCCTCGGTCACACGTTCGACGCCGTGTTCGTCCACGACGCGGTGTCGTACATCACGAGCGAGAACGGCCTGCGGCGCGCGATCGAGACAGCGTTCGTGCACTGCCGGCCGGGCGGAGCAGCGCTCTTCTCGCCGGACCACCTGCGCGAGACGTTTCGCGAGTCGACCGGGCATGGCGGCCATGACGGCGAGGACGGCCGTGGGCTGCGATACGTGGCGTGGACATGGGATCCGGACCCCGATGACGATACATACCTTGTGGACTTCGCCTACCTCTTGCGCGGGCGCACCGGACGGGTGCGCACAATCTATGATCGCCACGTGAACGGCGCGTTTCGGCGTCGTACGTGGCTCCGCCTGCTACGCGACGCAGGATTCGAGGCGAAGATTGAGAAGTTCGATACCGGCAACATGGATATCGAGACGCAGGAGCTGTTCGTCGCCAAACGACCGAACTGAGCGGGGCCGTCTGCTATGATAGGCGTCGGTAGAGACGAGATGGAGAGATGACCCAGACAGCGATCCGTGACCTGACGTTCACCAGCGGCGACCTGACGCTGGAGGGCGCGCTGCACCTGCCGTCGCAGACGCCCGCGCCCGCTGCGGTCGTCTGCCACCCGCACCCGCAGTACGGGGGCGACATGGAGAACAACGTCGTCCGCGCCGCGTGTGAGGCGCTGGTCCAGCGCGGGTTCGCTGCGCTGCGCTTCAACTTCCGAGGCGTCGGCCGCAGCGACGGCGCGTTCGACCAGGGGCAGGGTGAGCAAGGCGACGTGCGCGCAGCGCTCGCGCATCTCGCGTCGCTACCCGAAGTCGACTCGAAGCGCCTCGGGCTGATCGGCTACTCGTTCGGGGCGATGGTGGCCGCCGAGGTTGCGAGCGGGGCGCTGCGCGGGCTCGTGCTGATCTCGCCGCCGGTAGCGTTCGGCGACCTGCGTGTCGCCTGGGGCTGTCCTGCGCTCGTCGCGGGAGGCGGCGAGGACCAGATATCGCCTGCGGACCGGCTGCGTGTCGTGGGCCAGGCGCCTGGGGTTGAGCTGCGCATTGTGGCCGGCGCCGACCACTCGTGGTGGGGTTACGAGCCGGACCTGAGCGAAGCGCTGGGCACGTTCTTCGCCGACCACTTCAAGTAGTCATGGCCGACGCGTTGTTGATCCGCGACGTGACGTTGATCGACGGCACGGGCGCGCCTGCGCTTGCCGATGCCGCAATCGCGATCGAAGGTGGGTGCATCGTCGCCGCCGGGCTCGCGGACGATGTCGATGCGTCGCCGGGAGCGACGGTGATCGACGGGAGCGGTCTGTGGGCTGTTCCCGGGTTGATCGACACGCACGTTCACACGGAGCTCGTCGGGTTTGAGTCGCTGCCGGTGTTCCTCGCTCTGGGGCTGACGACGGTGCGCGACCTCGGCGGGGGGCTCCCATTCCTGACCGAAACGAGAGCACTGCTCGAAGACGGCGCCGTCGGGCCGCGGCTGCTCGTTACCGGCCCGATGATCGACGGCGAGCCGCCTACGTGGCCCGCGCTCGTCAAGTCAACGCCGGATGCAGAGGCCGCTGTGCGAGTCGTAGAAGAGCATCTCGCGGCTGGCGCCGACGCGATCAAGCTGTACACGACGCTTCAACCTGAGAGCCTGCGGCGCTGCATCGAGCAGGTGGACGGCCGAGTGCCGGTGACGGGACACCTGGGCGCGACGCGCGCGAGCGAGGCGATGGAGGCGGGCATCAACGGTTTGGAGCACGCGCTCCTGACGCCGTATAACGACCTGGTTCCGGACGAGCTGCGCACGGCGCACGACGAGACGATGATGTCGCCCGGATTCTGGAGGAAGATGAACCAGGGTTGGCTTCAGGCAGACTTCGATTCGGAGCGGGCGCAGCGCTTCATCGAGATGGTTGTGGAGCGCGATGTCTCGTTTTGCCCCACGCTCACTGTGCTGCCCGGCGCCAACGACGAGCCGACTGATGAAGAGCTGCGCCACGCGCCGCGCGTTGCCGAGCGCTGGCTGGAAGCGACGAGTCAGCGGGAGGCACAGAGCGTGGAACGGCCGCCGGAGTTCCAACAGTGGCTGGCAAAGGTACGCGGCAAGCTCGCCGATCTCGTCGGAAGGGTGCACCGTGCGGGAGGGCGGATCGTCGCCGGCACGGACACGGGCGCTGTGCGCAGCCTCGTGCCGGGCTACGCGCTCCACCTCGAGCTGAAGTTGCTAGCGGCTGCCGGTCTCTCGAACATGGAGCTGCTCCGCAGCGCGACGGCGCGCGCGGCGGAGGCGCTGAGGCGCGACGATCTCGGCACGATCGAGGCCGGCAAGCGCGCGGACGTGCTGTTGGTAAGGCGCGACCCGTTGCTGGAAATCACCGCGCTGCGTGATATCCAGCGTATCGTGCAGGATGGGCGAGTGTACGACCCGGCTGACCTGCTGCGCCAAGCGAGCGAAACCCCAGGCGACTCGTGATCGTCGAGCCGTGTTGAGTCGTCGCGCGTCATATGATGTTTCGACGTGAGTACTATCTCAAAGGAGGTATCGCACATGGCAGGAGAGATGGTGAAGTTCCCGAGCAACGGCCAGGAGGCCGAAGGCTACCTGGCGAAGCCCGCGTCTGGCAGCGGACCGGGTGTAATCGTGATTCAGGAGTGGTGGGGGTTGGTGCCCAACATCATCGACATCAGCGACCGGCTGGCCGGCGCGGGCTACGTCGCGCTGGCGCCTGACCTCTACCACGGCAAGAAGGCGAGCGAGCCGGATGAGGCGGGCAAACTGATGATGAGCATGAAGCTCGACGAGGCTGCGCGCGACATGACGGGTGCGGTCGATTACCTCACCGGCCTCGACGCTACGAACGGCAAGCTGGGCTGCGTAGGCTTCTGCCTGGGCGGCGGTCTATCGTTGTATCTTGCGACCCTCAAGTCGCAGATCGGCGCGTGTGTGATCTATTACGGTGTGCTACCGGGCGCGCAGCCGGACCTGGTGAAGGTGCAAGCGTCCGTCCTGGGTCACTACGCCGAGAACGATGACTTCGCGTCGCCGGCGAGCGCGCGCGAGCTTGAAAACAAGCTCAAGTCGCTCGGCAAGGACGTCGAGTTCTACATCTATCCGGGTACGAGCCACGGCTTCTTCAACGATACGCGCCCTGAGGCGCACGACGCCAACGCAGCCAGGCAGACGTGGGAGCGAACGCTGGCCTTCTTCGATAAGCATCTGAAGTAGCGGTATGGCCGACTCCGCCCGCGACGAGATCGTCACGCTGCGTGGCCTGCGTTTTCACTACCGCGACTACGGCGGTACCGGCCGGCCGATCGTGCTACTGCACGGCCTGGCGTCGAATGCGCGCTGGTGGAACCTCGTTGGGCCGCTGCTGACGGATCGCTTTCGCGTGCTCGCGCTCGACCAGCGCGGCCATGGTGGGAGCGACAGGCCAGACGACGGCTACGACTTCGCGTCGGTCGTCGGCGATCTCGCTGCGTTCATCGATGAGCTTGGCCTCGATGGGCCCATCGTCGGTGGGCACTCGTGGGGCGGTAACGTCGCGCTGGAGTACGCCGCCACGCATCCGGAGCACGTCGGCGCGCTCGTGCTCGTCGATGGAGGCTTTCTGGAGCTGTCGGGTCGGGACGGAGCGACCTGGGAACGCGCAGAGCGTGAGATGGCGCCGCCTGACCTCACGCACCTAACGCCGGCGCAACTGATCGAGGGGGCGAAGCGCTGGGAGCTAGGCCACTTTTGGAGCGACGAAGTGGAGGCGGCGCTGATGGGCAACTTCCACATCACGGAAGCGGGAACGATCCGGCCGTATCTGAGTCATGTCAACCACATGAAGATCGTGCGTGCGCTCTGGGACCAACGACCATCTGAGCTCTGCGCGAGTGTGGACTGCCCGGTGCTCTTCATTGCGGCCGAGCGAGCGGGTGAGGGACGCGCTCGCGAATGGATCGAGATGAAGCGCAAGGCGATCGGGCAAGCGCAGGAGCGGTTGACCGACTGCCAGGTGCTCTGGTTCGAGGATACGGTGCACGACGTCCCGCTCCAGCGACCGCAAGAACTCGCGGCCGCGATCGAGAAGTTCGCGTTAGCGCTGGAGCGTTAGCCTAGGGCGCTGGTTCTTGCTGCTGGTTCGGGATCTTGATCTCTTGACCCACCTTGAGGTCGGCCGGGTCCGCGAGGCCGTTAGCGCTCACGATCGCATCGACGGACACTCCGTAACGCTGGGCGATATCCCACAACGTGTCGCCGCTGAGAATCGTGTACGTCTCGTTGGCGGCGGGCGCTGCGGGCTGTAGCGGGACGGCGGTAGGCTGCACCGCAGGCTGCACGGCGGAGTCGGCGACATCGCTCGTGACATCGCCGGGCGTGTCCTGCACGACGGTTGCGCTATTCGAACCACCGTCCGAGAAGTTCGGGAGCAGGAGCATCGCCAGGAAGAGCACACCGATGCCCGCGAGGATGATAGGCGCTCGATGCGTCTCATGGATGGGTAAGTGCCGGTCGTACTCGAGCTCCTGTGGGCGGCGCGCGAGGAAGATCACGGCAGCTGCTCCCAGGAGCAAGATGCCGACCGTAAGGAACCAGAGACTGGAACCCGACCAGAGCATACGGATCAGGATAAGGGAAAGAACGGGCACGGCGACAAGTAGGGCCATGCCGGTCCAGGGACGCTCTACGCTGTGGCGCGGCTGCGGCGAAGAGATCCAAGGTGACGCCATGAGCGAGCCTCCTTTCAACCTAGTGCTGGTAGCATACACGAACGGTCAAGCTATTACAAGATGTAGGACGGTTGCCCGCGAAATACCATATTCAGTAGACTGATTATCCACTCGACGACGTTGGCTGCCGCGCGATTCCCAGGTTCGCGATTGCTTGACACAACATAGGGCGTTGGCTACGTTCAGAAAGACGTGTCGCAGACACTTACACCCCGTCCGGCCAGTGCTAGTCGGCTGCGACAGCGGGTTCTTATCGCTCTCGTCAGTCTCCTTCTTCTGGTAGCCGCAGGCTGGCTTTCCCTCGTCATCCTCACCCGTATCGACGAGCTCTTTCTTCCGAATGAGCTCAACCTGGGTGCCCTCACGAACGTTCCGGGCGTGCAGAACGCAGGGGATGGGCCGACGGAGCGCATCAACATCCTCGTCATGGGACTGGACCGGCGCCCGCAGGAGGGCGACGCGCCCGCGCGTACCGACACGATGTTCGTGCTCACGATCGACCCGCAGACGAAGACAGCAGGTATGTTGGGCATCCCGCGCGATCTCTGGGTCGATTATCCGTATAAGCGCGGCGGTGGCTGCTGTTACCAGGAGCGGATCAACGCCGCCTACGTGCTCGGTGAGACGCAGGGCTACCCGGAAGGCGGTATCGGTCTGACGATGGACGTGATCGAGCAGAACCTCGGGATCCACGTCGATCACTACGTCATGATCGACTTCGAGGGCTTCATCGAACTGATCGACGCGCTGGGCGGCATTACGTTGTACGTGGAGCAGACGGTGGATGACCCGTATTACTCCTACACGGAAAAGCGCTATGACTACTTGCCGATCCACTTCGACGCAGGCGAGACGGCGACCATGGATGGTGTGACCGCACTCGGTTACGCGCGCACGCGCCGCAACTCGAGTGATTTTGACCGGATCCGCCGCCAGCAGCAGGTGATCTTCGCGGCACTGGACAAGGCGACGCAGCAAGACTGGAACGACGTCGCGAAGATACCGGGGCTTTGGAAGAAGTATAAGGGCGCGATCAAGACCGACGTGAACGACCTGCTGGTTCTGCGTTACGCCGGGCTGGCCAGCGGCATCGAGACGAGTGAGATCACGGCTTTTTCGCTCGGTTATGCGACCACGGGGTGGACGACGCCCAACGGCGCCTCCGTGCTCCTGGCCGACAAGGACCTTGTGCAGGAGCTGGTCCAGGCGCTCTTCAGCGATCACCAACTTATTGAGGAGAGCGCGCACGTTGAGGTGCAGAACGGTTCGGGCGAGGATGGACTCGCCGATAAGGTGACCCGCTTCCTTGCCGGCCAGGGCTTCCTTTCGACCTCGCTCACAGCGTTGGCCGCCGCCGACGGGCGTTTACGGCCGCAGACCGAAATCATTGACTACTCCGGTAAAGCGTACACCATGGAGCGCCTTACGAAGCTGCTCAAGGTGCCCGACAAGTGGGTGCGCCGGGCCAAGCCCGAAGACGATTCGCTGAGGACTGAGACGACCACGGACATTGTCGTCATCCTGGGCAGCGACGCTCTTACGCGGAGCTTTTCGACGGGCGAGGAAGCCGCCAATAGCCGCTAGGCCTCGGCCGAGACGATCACCATCGACTTCAACCCCTCGTTGCGCAGGCGTGCCGCGTATGCCTCGGTGGCGTTCGCGAGCGGCACGCGGTGGGTCGTGATCTCGTCGATCGCTGGCAGGTGCGGTAGCAGCTCGAGCGCGCGCCGATATTGCTCGGGCGAAGCGTTCTGGCTGCCGGTGAGGCGTACCTCGTTATAGTGGATCGCGTTCGGGTCAAGCGAGACGCGCGCGTCGGGCGGGAAGCCGGCGAACAGATTGGTCACGCCCAGCCGCTTCGTGCAGGCGATCGCCGTTTCGATGACCTCCGACAGACCGCTCGTCACGATGACGGCGTCCGCGCCCAGGCCGTCCGTGCGCTCGCGGACGACCGACGCTAGCTCCTCACGACGCGGGTCGATGACGACGCTGGCGTCGAGTCGACGCGCGATGGCGGCGCGCTCTTCGTCTGGCTCGCTGACGATGATCGTGCCCGCACCGAGCGCACGCGCCAGTACGAGGTGACAGAGGCCCATCGGGCCGGCGCCGATCAGGACGAGACTCGTGCCCGCGCGCACCCCGCACGTCTCGACCGAATTCAGCACGCAGGCAAGCGGCTCGGTGAGGCAGGCGCGCTGCATGTCGATGTCCGCCGGCAGCGGGAGTAGGTGGCCCATCGAAACGAGCGATGCCGGTACGAGGACGTGCTCGGCCAGCCCGCCGTTTTCTTCGTATCCTAGTGTGCGCCGTTCGAGGCAGCGATGGCGCCGTCCGGAGCGGCAATAGACGCACGCGCCGCAGGCGATGATTGGAAAGACGGCGACGCGGTCGCCGGGGCGCACGCGCTCGACACCCTCGCCCACCTGGGCGATGGTGCCAGCGATCTCGTGGCCGGGGATGACGCCGTGGCGCGCGTGCTTCTTGCCGTGGTAGACGCGGATATCCGAGTAGCAGATGCCGGTCGCGCCGACGCGCAGAAGCGCTTCGCCGGGGCCGGCCGCCGGTTGCGCCACGTCCTCGACGCTGATTCGCTCCGGTTCGTGGAAGATGAGCGCCTTCACGGGCAAACAAATACGGCCCCGCCGGAGGCGGAGCCGCTGTGGGAGAACGCCACGGGCGTGCGACCTACTTGCCGCCGCTCTTCAGGGCGTTGAGCTGGCGCGTCAGGCGGGACTTGGTGCGACCGGCGGTGTTGGGATGAATGACGCCCTTGCCGGCGGTGCGGTCGAGGATGGCAGCGGCGGCGCGTACGGCCGACTCGGCATCTTCCGCCTTGCCGCCTGCTAGCGACTCGCGGGCGTGGCGGATCGCCGAACGCGCTTCGGTGCGGCGCGCGCGGTTGCGCTCACGCCGGCGGAGCGACTGGCGGTGCCGTTTCGGGGGCGATAGATGTTTGGTCAATGAACTCTCCCAGTACAACGTCGAACCGTATGGTAACGGAACGCGCGAGGCTACGTCCAGTGGGCGGGCGCGCCGTTAGCCGGCCAGGCCGATGTCGATCTTGTTGATCTTGTCGTCTGCGTTGAACTCCAGCACGACCTTGATCGTCCCGAACGGGCTTCCTGAGCCAAGGACCTTGATACCTGCGCCATCCTCCTCAGGCTCGGACCACGAGAGCGTCATGCTGCCGGCGCCCGCGGGGCGGTTGCGCATCTGTTGCTCCACCGCAGCCTTGCCGGTGATCGCGCCCGTCATCGGGTTCGTGAGGACGACGTCGTCGGCGAGCATGGCGAGCATCTCGTCGAGCTTCTGGTCGCGTTGGTAGCCGATGTACTCCGTTGCCAGTTCGATCCTGGATGCCATCGCAGCACCTCCGGTGTTATGGCGATGACTATACCACGTGGCGGCGGTCTAGGCCCGGTTTGCAACGGTTGGGGAAGGCTCCGTAGTATGAAGTCCGTTCCGTCATGAACCACTCTCCCACTCCCACGCAACGCGTCTCGGCGATTCCGTTCCCGGAGTCGTACGCGCTGCCAGCCAAGCCGGGCGCCTCGGCGTCGCAGGCGACCCAAGATGCGTACCGTCAGACCTCGTTTCTGCTGGGCGAGGGCCTGCGGCTGTTCGAGGAGGGGCTGAACCTACAGCTGCGTATTGTCCGCGACGCGTCGCCGTCGGCGTTCCGCAAGCACCCGTACGCGGCGCTGATGGGGCTCTGGTCGCGAACGTTTCTGGTGCTCGCCGATGCCTGCCTTCTGGCGACACGCGGTTCGTACGCCTCGTGCGCGCCGCTGGCGCGCGCCGCGTGCGAGTGCATAGCGGCGCAGCACCAGCTCCACGCCTCGGAGATGGAGCTATTTATCGAGTGGCTCGCGACGAACTTCCATCCGAACGAGCCGCACAAGGCGTTCGAGTTCGGGCTAGGGCACTACTTCGCGGGCGAGACGCTGGCGGCGGACGAGCGCCTGCGGTCGGTGTACCGGCCGGCGAGCGAGCTGGGCCGGCCCAACTTCGGTGCGACGACGCTCATGGTAGGTCCGGAGTCGAACAACCAGCGGCTGGCGCTCTCCTTTGCCGATCAGGCGTTTCACTTCGGCTGGGCAGAGCTAGTGCTGGGCTGGCTCCTCGCGCTGTGCGAGCGGCAGCTCGCCGTCGTGGTGCACGCGAAGGACATCTTCCCGATCCACGATGACACGCACCGCGCCTACGTCGACTTCGCGCGTAGGGTCGAACAGACCCTCGGGAAGGCGGACCGCTGCTCGGTCGAGGAGATCGCGGAAGGGAACTACCGGCGGCTGCTGGTGCACAACTTCCGCCGCGCGCCCAGCGGCGCTCCGAAGCGAGTGTTACTGTAGCGAACAAGGTGAAGCCCGCGCCGGATGACTGGTGGTGGGGAAGACCGGCGCGGGCTCGACAGGCGGGGATGTCTCGGTAGGAGGTTTTTGACTACCAGCCTGCAGGTAGACCATACATCGGCGAGGGACATGCGTTCCATGAAGCGCGTCACACACCTGGGACCTGCTGATTTGCTTTGCCCCCGAACGGCAGCCCGTGTATGATGCGAATCGCGTCGCAAATCACAAGCTAGGAATCGATACACATGACAGAAGGCGCTCTTTCCGACCTCCGCGTCGTCGAGCTGGCCGAGGGCATCGCCGGGCCGTACTGCGGCAAGCTGTTCGCCGACCTCGGCGCGGAGGTGATCAAGGTCGAGCCGCCTGCGGGCGACCGCGCGCGCCGGCTCGGGCCGTTCCCCGAAGACGGGCCGCACCACGAGAAGAGCGGCCTCTTCCTCCATCTGAACACCGGCAAGAAGAGTGTCACGCTCGATGTGGGCGTGACGTCGGGCCAGGTGGTGCTGAAGAAGCTGCTCGAGCAGGCGGACGTGCTGATCGATGATGGCCAGTCAGGCCTGAGTGTCGACGACCTGCGCGGCGACTTCCCACGTCTGGTCTACGTCTCGGTAACGCCGTTCGGCACGACCGGCCCCTACGTCGGCTACGCGGGGAACAGCCTGACGGCGATGGCGATGAGCACGATCATGTATAACACCGGCGCGCCCGACCGCGAGCCGCTCACCACCGGCGGCACACCGGGCGATTACATCGGCGGGATCCACGCGTGGATCGGCGCACTCGCGGCGCTGGCGTATCGAGAGCGCGAAGGCAAGGGCCAGCACGTCGACGTTTCGCTTGCGGAGGCCGCGGCCTGCACGGATGAGTACAACTCGGCGATGTACGGTTTTCAGGGCGCGATCCGGCGACGCTACTACTCGCGTCACATCTTTGGCTATCCCAACGACATCTTTCCGTGCAAGGACGGCTACATCGTGCTTATCCCCGGCGCGGGTGGGTTCCCGGCGCGTGGGCTGCGGCAGGAGGGCGTTGTCTCACCGATGTCGCTGCTGCTCGGCGACCCTGAGCTGGACAACCACCCGTTGTTTGGCAGTTGGCCGGACCGCATGGTGAATTCACACGAGTTCGAGGCGCTCGTTGCGCCGTGGTTGAACGACCATGAGCCGAACGAGATCGTCGACCTGGCGCAAGCGCTGCGCATGCCCTTCGCGCTCGTGCCCAGCGTGAGCGATCTCATGGGGGACGAGCACCTGCGCGCGCGCGCGTTCTTCCAGCACATCGATCACCCCGAGGCCGGCGAGCTGACCTACACCGGCCCGCCGTTCCGC
>JBAROU010000133.1:0-3187 GCA_049642385.1 Dehalococcoidia bacterium
CGCCCTTCTCTTGGAACCGGTCGGTGGCTATGTCACTACGCAGCCTATGAACGTCGTAATCCATGCCGTAGATCCGCTTGAGATCGGAGATCGCCTCCAGCGCTCGCTTGCCGTGAGGGCTAGCCGACATCTCCCCTTCCTGGCCCTCCATAGGCTCGAAGGAGTGCAGCACGATGTTCTCAAGCAGTTGGCCCAGAGTGACGCCATTGAACTCTGCCAAGCCCTTCAGGACCTTTACCATGTGCTTCTCCATGCGAACCCCCAGCTGCACGCGGTCCACGCTCAGCTGTTCCACCGTTCCTGCCATTGTCGTTGCTCCCTTCTCACTCAGTCGTTGATGTACCGTGGTACATCAGTAACAATCTACCACGGTACGACGATGGGCGTCAAGGTCGCGCCCGACCCTGCCCGAGCTGGCTGCGCGTTCTTCGCCTTGCAGCGCGTGCAACCGTGCCGAGGCAGTTCTAGGCATCGAGGAACTGCTTCGCGGTGTCGCCGACGTTCCGCCCGCTACTTGCTCGAGTCGCCGTTGAGGAGCGTACGAGACACCTCGCGCATCGTACGGCACACGACGAGTTTCTCCCTGTATTGCCTGAGCTCTTCGAGGGCGTGCGAGCGAGTGAGAGGAACGCCCCATTTGTTCAGTGTGTGAGCATGTGAGTCGTGATAGTAGCGGTAGCTCCACGTCCAGAACGCCTTTAGCCGTCTCCAACCTGGGTGCTGATTGCTCCTGCTGAGCTCCGCCTTCAGGTGCCGCGCAATGATTCGGTAAGAGGCGACGCGCCAGGATACGTCAAGCCAGACGACGATATCGGCTCGCTCGAAAAGCGGCCGTGCCCAGCCGAGGTAGGCTCCTTCACTCACCCATGCCGGTTGACCGGCGATACCAGACACTCGTTTCTTGCTGCGTTCTACGTCGTCATCAGCGTCGCGGAGCACCGTGTCCAGTTCAAACAACGGCAAGCCGAGCCCGGCAGAGACTCGTCGCGCTGCCGTGGTCTTCCCGCTCGCAGGACCGCCAGCAAAGTGAATACGTCGCGTCACACTCACACCTTGTATCCAACAGCCGCTACTCCGTCCGCAGCAGGACGTTCACGAAGATGGCGGCGGCGACCGCCACGAGCAGGATCAGGATGATGGCGCGCTCGCGCTGGGACGTCATGGCCGGCGCCCGCTACCACACCACCGCCCGCATGAGGAGGTAGGCGTAGAAGACGGCGGCGATCGCCACCGCCAGGATGAGGATGATGGCGAGGCCGCGTGGAGGCGTCATGGCCCCCAATAATAGCGCGGAGCCCGGCCGATGGTAGAAGAAAGGTAGAAGTTCGCTCTCTCGAACAGCGAAACCGGCCCACTAAAGAGCCGGTTCCAGATGGAAATGTTGGAGGCGACGACCGGATTCGAACCGGTGATGGGGGTTTTGCAGACCCCTGCCTTAACCACTTGGCTACGTCGCCTCGAATGCGAGGGAAGCGTTCACCCGCCTCTGGGCTCGCCCGCCGCTGGCGGGCTGGTCCGCCTCTGGCGGGCTGGTGCCGAGGAGGGGATTTGAACCCCTACGCCCGAAGGCACGGCCCCCTCAAGACCGCGTGTCTGCCAATTCCACCACCTCGGCTGGTCGCTCGTTGGCAGGAGTGGAGGGACTCGAACCCCCGACCGGCGGTTTTGGAGACCGCTGCTCTTCCAACTGAGCTACACTCCTCTGCCACGGCAGTATACCAGCGCCGATTTTAGGCAATCAACTCGCAGGCCCTCACCAGCGCCGCGAGCGCTGGATCGCCGATCGCGGCGGCGGCACGTCCCGCCCCAGCACAAACAGTTTCACCAACAGCACCCCCGCCGCGAACCCGCCGATGTGCGCGAACCACGCCACGCCGCCGCCTGCGTTCACCACGTCGGTCGCCGCCAGGTTGGCCACACCGCTAAACACCTGCATCAGGAACCAGAAGCCGATCAGCACGACCGCGGGCACCTGGAACGGCAGCCAGAAGAACAGGAAGATCGGCAGGATCGCCGACACCCGCGCGCGTGGGTAGAGCACCAGATATGCCCCCAGCACACCCGCGATCGCCCCACTCGCGCCGATGGCCGGCGTCAGGTCGTTCTGGTTGACGAAGATGTGCGCCGTCCCGGCGGCCAGCCCCACGACGGCGTAAAACACCGCGTAGCGCACATGGCCCATCGCGTCCTCCACGTTGTCGCCGAAGACCCAGAGGAAGATCATGTTGCCGAGCAGGTGCAGCCAGCCGCCGTGGATGAACATCGCGCTCAGCGGCGTCAGCGCCACGTTCTTCTGCACGCCGCAATACGCTGCCAGGTCGCGCGCGTCCACGTTCGGCGTGAACCCGAAGTGGTCGCCCAGGCACGCCGGCATCGTCGCCCATTCGAAGAAGAAGCGGTCCAGGTCGGACAGCCCGCCGAACGCCAGCGGCGTGGCGTTGAGCGTCAGCTCGTACAGAAAGACGAGGACGTTGATCGCGATCAGCGCCACGTTGACGTAAGGGAAGGTGCGCGAGCGGACGCTATCGCCGACCGGGATCATCGCCGGAGGCTACGTATCCTTGCTCCATAGCAGTTCGCGCTTGCGGTCCGCCTTGTTCGCGTAGCGCGCCAGCGCGAACAGCAGGTCGCAGAGCCGGTTCAGGTACACCACGATCGCAGGGTTGATCTCGGCGTCATGCGAGAGCGTGACGACCGCGCGCTCCGCTCGCCGGCATACCGTACGCGCGAAGTGCAGCGCCGCCGCCGCCGGCGAGCCGCCCGGCAGCACGAACGTTTGGAGCGGCGGCGCCAGCGCGTCGTATTCGTCGATCAGGCGCTCCAGCCGTTCGCTGTCAGCGCCCGCCAGGTGGAACGTGTCGCGCTCACCCTTCGCGCGGCGCACCGGCTTATCGCTCGCTAGCTCCGCGCCCACGTTGAACAGCTCGTTCTGGATCGTCCGCAGCTCGCCCACCATCTTGCGCTGCTTGATCGACGTGCACGCCACGCCGATGGTGGCGTTCAGCTCATCGACCGTGCCGTACGCCACGACGCGTGGGTGGTCCTTCGGCACGCGCGTGCCCCCGAACAACGTCGTCTTGCCGGCGTCACCGGCGCCGGTGTACAGGCGGGAGCGTGGTACACGTTTGGGCATGGCTAACAGGGTCGGAGTCGCGTAGGAGCGGGCATATCGCGTGCAGTATACAAC
>JBAROU010000135.1:0-14926 GCA_049642385.1 Dehalococcoidia bacterium
CTCTCGAAGGCCGTAGCTTGATTGTCGTGACGGGGCCGGGGCGCTCCGGCACCAGCGCCGTTGCGCGCGTGCTGCACGAATCGGGCCTGCGTATGGGCACCGAGTTCTCACCGCCCTCCGAGTACAACCCGGTCGGCTTCTACGAGGACATGCCGGTGCGCGAGCTGAACGAACAGATCATGGCCGATTGCGGCATGGACGGCCTCGATCGCTGGCCCGAACGCGAAGACGTCCGGCGCGCCGCCGAGCCCTACGCTAGTGCGATGGCCGCGCTCGCCGCGACGGGCGTCGACGGCTGGAAGGACCCGCGTTTCTGCATCACGCTTGAGGCGTGGCTGCCACACCTCGCTGCGTCGCCGTGCGTCGTCGTCTGCCTGCGTAGCCCGGAAGCGTTCATTCACTCCGTCGTCAGCATCTTCGGGCTCCGCCCGCGCGACACGCTCGAGCGCTGGTGGGCGAACCACCTCCGCCGCGCCCTCGATGTCGTCCGCGAGTATCACCTGCCCGCCACCAGTGTCGTCTACGAAGACCTGGTCGCCCGCCCCGAGGCTACTGTCGACCGCCTCGCCTCCTTCGTCGGCCAGCCGCTCGACGCGCGTTTCATCGAGCCGGCGTTACGCCAGTTCGACCAGCCCGTGCCCGAACGTCACCGGTCGCTCTACGAAGAAGTGCGGGCGCTGTCTTAGAGGACGAAAATCGCGATGAGGGAGAAATGGATGGCGCTGGCTGCGACCACCAGCGTGTGAAAGACTTCGTGGTAGCCAAAGACGCGTGGTAGGGGGTCCGGGCGTCGCAACGCGTACACGATGCCGCCCAGCGTGTACAGCGCACCGCCTAGCGCGAGCAGCCCCAGCTCGAGAGGGGAAAAGTGGTTGAGCACCTCAGATGCGGCTACGACGCCAACCCAGCCCAACCCAATGTACAACGTGACGCCAAGCCAGCGCGGCGCGTCCGGCCAGATCACCTTCAGTAGCGCGCCCGCCCCAGCGAGCGACCATACGACTGAGAGTATGGGGATGCCCCACGCCAGGCTTACCTTCAGGCAGAACGGTGTGTACGTCCCGGCGATCAACGCGAAGATCATCGCGTGATCGAGACGCTTGACGATCCGGCGCGGCGTTGGGCCCCAGCGGACGCTGTGGTAGGTCGCGCTCGTGCCGTAGAGCAGGATCAGGCTCGTGGCGAAGACTGCCGCCCCGACGTATCCGGTAGGAGAGTCCGCAATTAGCAGCAGCAGCGCCGCGCCTGCCAACGCCGCCAGCGTCGCACCGAGGTGCAGCACCCCGCGCAGCGCGGGCCGCTCGACAGTGAACGCCTCGACGGGCGAGTGTCTGCCCGCAACCGAGGCTTGCTCACTCATCAGCTATCTGCATATCGATAGCCGGGCCACCGGTTCGCATCGGGGACTCCCCCTGGGACGGAACCGCGACTAGCGCGGCCGGACGTTGCTGAAGCAGTCCGAGCAGTAGACCGGTCGGTCGCCCCGTGGTTGGAACGGGACTTCCGCGGGTCGACCGCAGTTACTGCACGTGACGGAGAACATCTGGCGCGACCCATAGCCGCCGCCTCCTCCGCCGCCCCCGCCACCTCCGCCGTCATAGCCACGCTCGGCCTTGCGCGCCCGACGGCAATCGGGACAGCGCTTGGGCTCCGTGTAGCCCTTCCCAGCGAAGAACTCCTGATCGTCTGCGGTGAAGGTAAACTCCGCTCCGCAGTCTTGGCAGCTAAGTGTTTTGTCGGTGTAAGCCACGCGACGACCTCCTTGTGTGTTGTGCCTCCATGTCGTCGGTGCCAGTTCTGGTCCCTGATGACTTGGATAGCGCGTTTCCTGAAGCATACCCCAGAAAACCGCAAGATGGCAACTAGGCAAATTCCTTGATTTTTATCCTTACCGCCCCACCGCCGCCCGGCCGTTCGCGCTTGCTGTGGCGGCGTCCCGCATAAGGTCTGCTGGCCCCCCGGCCAGCCGCTCCTGCTCCTCCAGCCAGCGCGTGAACTCCAGGTCGGGGTCCGCCACGCCCAGCTCGTCCGCCGCGCGCCGCCGGCTGTGAATACCCGACGCCACCAGCGTGCGTTCGTCCTCCACCAGTCGACTGCGGTCCTGCGGCACCACCGGCCCCCACACGATGCGCGTGCGGGCCCGCCCCGAGCCCTGCCGACGCGGCGCATACGAGACGCCCGTCTGCTGCTCCAGGATGCGCAGGATCAGCTCGTTGCGCTTCTGGTACGCCGCCGACCGGATCAACCGCTTGCGCTGCACCTTCTTCAGCAGCGGGTCCATCTCCCACTCCAGCGCCACACCCGATCGACTCGCCGCGTTGTCGCCGAACGCCGTGCGTGGCGTCTCGCCCAGGTCGTGCAGCGTGCGATAGATCAAGTTGACGTAGTCGACGTGGAGCTGCACGCCGCCACCCTGCAACAGGTCGAGTAGGTAGGCACGCGCTCGCTCCGGCAGCTCCCACACCGCCCCCGGCTGCACCGCGATGTCCTGCGTCTCCGTCACGTTTTCCAGAACGGCGATCGGGTTGCCCGACAGCTCCAGGATCACCGAGAGCTGCGAGAGCGCGCGGTTCAACTCCTGCACCGACTCCCGCACGGGCGGGATGTCAGACGAGCCCCAGAACTGCTTCGGCTCGCGCTGATTCGGGTAGACGACGAACGGGATGAAGCCGTACGGGTTCGCCTTCTCCTCGAGGAGCGTACCATCGACCCATAGCGCGAACGTCTCCGCAGTCCATACCTCGACGACCTCGACATGCTGGTCACGCTGGGCTGGTCGAAGCGCGCGCCCTGAGCGAAGCGAAGCGTCAGGCGAAGACCCGAACGCCATTTCCACCTCCTCCGCCGATAGCCGGTAGCGGCTGGCCACGCGCCAGATGCGCGTGATGTCGTCGCCCAGCCACCAGACAAACAGCCCCTGCACATCCGGCGCCGAGATGCGCACGCGCCGCTCCAGCGGGTCCCACGTCACCTTGAACGCGCCATCGCCCAGCACCGAAGCGTCCACCTCCGTGTCGAAGTCAAGCTGCGACAGGTGGTTCTGCTCCGCCACCTCCGCCAGCGCGCGCTCCGCCTGCCGTGCCCGCTCCCCCTCCTCCGGCGAATCGTCCTCCGGGTCCACCACGGAGCGCATGCCGGACATCAGGTACGATGCCGTCTTCTCGATGAACGCCTTGGCGTAGTTGAACGTCAGCCGCCGCTCGCGCCGGCGCAGCGCCCCCGGCCACTGTTCGCCCTGATAGAACGAGAGCAGCTCCGCGTAGCCGCGCAGCCGCTCGCCGTCCATCCTCGCGATCTGCTGGGGTAGGCTCTGCGCTTGAGGGCGTAAGCCCGAAGGAGTGAGTGCGTTCTGTCCGGCCATCGTCCATCCCTCCGTGCGAATCGTGGTCCTGCGCGCATGCGCATCATACGGGCGATCAGGTCGCCCAGGGTTTCAGACGATCACGCTACGACGGCGCATCCAGATCACAAAGCGTCGCATGGCAGCCCGCGCCGGTCTGCTAAGATCGAGGCATAGTCTGCTGAGGAGGCCGCCATGTCGATGCTCAACGAGCGTTACTCCGGCAAGGTCAACATCGAAATCACCTACTGCGTTATCTGAGGCTATCTTCCGCTGGCCGCCTGGATGGCGACCGAGATATGGCACGACTTCGGAGCGGAAGCGCCGGTGACGCTCGTCCCTTCTGATAAGGGGCGACTCGAGCTCTACGCCAACGGCAAGACGCTCTTCGACCGCAAGGCGGAGGGCGGCAAGTACCCGGACATGAGCCGCGTCCGTGAGATCAAGAAGCAGATCGCAGACATGCTGGGCGACTAGGGGCAAACGTTAGATGCAGCCGTACGTTTGGTAGGCGAAGGCGAAACGCTCCTCGTCCGCGTGTACCAGATAGATCGTCCACGGGTCATCGCCCTGCCAGAGTTGCCACGCGCCGTGGTAGTAGCCCGTCCAGCGCCAGTCATCGCGTCTCTCAACCGCGCCGCCGTACCAGAAGAACGGATCGGTCTCGAAATCGTTTCCAGCGCTCATGAACGCTGGAATGCCGTAGAGATACACCAGGTCTTGGGGCGGTCCGCAGTGTCCTTTCGCAAGCGACGTCAAACGATCGTCGGGGCCGTCCCACGTCAGCTCTCCGTCAGGGTGATCGAAGTAGATGCCGCCATTCGGCCGCTCACTTGGCTCCACCGTCCCTTCCGGCCGAGGCGTCGGCGTAGCGTTTCTCGCCGACGCCAGGATCGCGTCGGCGAAGCCGGCTTGCAGCGGCCATTGCAGTGCAAGCCCCGGCGTGATCAGTTCGGCATCCGGATATAGAACGAAGTCCAGCGTGTCCGATGGAAGGCTGTTCCATGGGATACCCTCTCCACGTGGCCAGACCACGGTCATAGCGATACGCGACGGTGAGTCTCTGTGAGACCAGTCGTACGGCTCCAGCGTCACTTCCTCATCCAGTAGCTTCAGGGCCTCTTGGAGCGCCGCCTCGTCCAGGATCCATCGTTCCTCGCCGCGGGTCATCACGCGCGCGGCGATCGCGCGCTCCATCGACAACCCCTCGTACACGTTCACCCGATTGCCTGCCTCGTGGCATTCCGGCACGGGCAGCGGCGGGCAACGTTTCGTCGTGGGCTCACTACTTGCAGGCGAGGGCATACCCGTCGGCCTTGGCAGAAGGCCCGCTGGCGTCCCCGAAGGCAGCGGCGCCAGGGTCATCGTCGGTGTTGCCAGCTCGGCGACTGGCTCATTATCACCGGCCCCGCATGCGCCGACGAGCACGGCGAGCGCAGTGAAGGCCGTCGCGATGAGAACGAGCGAACTCGGACGCGGAATGTTCATAAACTCGTTAGTGGGACGCTCTATGGCGAGAAAAGGTTCCCGATAGGAGCGCGCCTGCTTTACCCTCGGCCGCGCCTCATACTACAAGGCCTACCCTCCTGAGCACCTGCTACCATAAAGAGAGGTGAGTCCAATGGTGTGGCGATTTATCCCACTAGTGTTCATAGCCTTCGTGTCGTTGCCGCAGACCGCTGCTGCGCAACAGAGTACGGTAGTGAGGGGAATCGTACCCGCCCCTGCCGGTACAGCCATCCGCCTCGAGGTGCTCGATCTGGTCAAAATCACGGGCGTTGTTTGCGCAACCAGCACGACGACTCCTATTTGAGCCGTCGTCCACCTCATCGCGCTTCTCACTCGCGGCGAATCTCGCTTCCTGCACCGAAGGTTTCTCAACCTCTATTCGCTTCTATCGCGTCTGTTGGGGCGAAAACCTGTGTGATCTCATTTTGAACCTTCAGGAGGGTGCCACGCGAGATGTGGGGAGGCTCACTGAGGAGCGGTTTGAGTCTCCGGTAAACGATGCCCACGCGCCAGCGGATGCGATCGATACAGAAGGGGGCGCTCCGCAGTCGGCGCTGCCCGATGCGGGAACCGCGCAGACCAGTGGCGGCATAGATCGGCTGCTCTGGACGGCATTGCCCTTGCGGCGCTGGGCCTGGCGGTGGGAAGCATCAGCCTGGTCAGGCGGCGGCACGCTTAGTCGCGTCCTCCTGTCATGCTGAGCCCCCCGACTAAGTCGGGGCGTGTCGAAGCACCTCGCTCCGCGACGAACACGCAGCCTAACGCGCATCGGCCGTCACACGCCCTCTCGCCAAGATGCGGAACACGCTCCGACGTGAGATCCTGAACTCCGACGCCAGCGCATCGATGCAGATACCCTCCTCTCGCCTGCGCTGCACCACCTCGTCCCGCGAGTTCTGGCGCAGCCGGCGTGCCCCGCCCGGCTCGTCGTAGCGACAGCGCGCCAGCGGGCAGCGCAGACAGCTCGGCGAGAGCTCGCAGCCGGAGTCCTGGTAAGAGAGATGCTCCGGCAGCGCATCGCTCCGGATCCTGCGCCCGTTCAGGTGGCGCTCTTCGAAGTCGACGGCGGTCGTCCTTGGTCGATCTAGTGTTGCAGCTCCCATAGCACACCTCACCCTTCTCGAACTCGCCCGCGCGCGGCCCGCGGCGCCGCGTCAGATGCGGCGTCCACCAGCAGCGCGAGGCTCATCAGGTAGTCGTCATGCCCTTCCGTGGGCTCGACGAAGAAGTTCATCGTCCGGTTCGCGCGATAGGCAACGCGCGCGCGCTCCAGCTCGTGGCGGCACTGCCGGTACTCCAGCGAGCCGTCGGCGGCGTAGAGCTTGAGCCGGCCGCCGTTCGCCGCCGCCAGCAGCCCGTAGCCCAGCCGCGACTTCGATTCCTGCGTGAAGCGCACGGAACGAACGACGTGCGATCCGAGCGCTGTCGTGAGCAGGCGCGCGATCGTCTCGCCCAGCCCTGTCGCGTCCACGGCGATGCGGCGCACCTGCCATACCTCGCGCAGCAGGTCGGCGAGGCGCGGGAGCAGCGCATCGTGCGGCTCACCCGTCCACGCGTAGTGCTCGACGACGTCGAGACGCGGCTCCTGCATCAACGCGCCCCAACCGGGGTACGTCGCGCGCGCGATGGTGAGCACCGACGCGTCTCGATGATCCCGTGGTATGGGCGTGTCGCGAACCACCCCTACGCTACTAGCGCCGGCCTCGCCGCCCGCCAGGTCCAGACCCGCGACGTACGCCTCGCCCGGACGCGGCGCGGGCTGGCGGGCGTGCCGTCCCTCCAGCTGCGCCAGCTGCCCGGACAAGAACAACCGCCCGCCGCCGGAGATCGACTTCAGGCAGTATTGCGTGAGGAACAACGGATGTTGCTCGCCCAGCCGTTCGCGCTCCGACTCCACGTAGCGTTGGTACGCCGGGTTGTGGCGCGCCACCGCCTGCCAGTCGTACTCGAAGTGGCGGCGCACGCCGTCGCGACGCTCCAGCTCCAGGTGTCGCTGCTTCGCGCGCTCCAGCAGCGTCCGATCATCCCACGCTGTGCCGTAGAACACCGTCGTCGCGTTCGCCGTCGCTGCCATCGGCCGGAACTCGCGGTCGAACTTCTCTTCGTCCACGTCCTGCGCTTCGTCTACCTCAAGCAGCAGCTGCGCGCTGTGCCCGACGACGTTCGCCTCCGCTTCCGCCGAGAGGAAGATGATACGTGCGTGACCAACGCGCACGGCCCGGCCGGCCTCGCGCGATGCGAGCGGCGCCAGTCCCGCCTCCAGCAGGCGCGACCACAACCGCCGGAAGCTGATCCTTCCCTGCGGTTCGAACGTTGGCGCGCACTTCACGCCCTCGATGTCGGGCATCATGTTCAGCGTCAGCAACAGCGCCTCAAGCTGCGCCGAAAGCTCGTTCTTGCCGCCCTGCCGCGCCATCTCGACCGAGAAGCTCAGCCCGCGTTTGTGGAGCACGCTGTCCAAAATCGCCCGGCCCGCCTCCGACTGATAGGGCCGCAGCCGCTGCCTCCACGGGCCCGCGCCGACAGTCGCTGTCGCCTGCTGGGTCGCCGTCACCGGTCCACCAGCCGCAGGATCAATTGCGCGGTCACCGTGCCCGCGAGCAGGAAGATCAGGCCGTTCACCCGCCCCTTCACCTCATCGAGTTGGTGCTCCAGGCTGCGCAGCCGCTCGTCCACCACGGCGCGAAACGCCGTCGGCGACATCGATGTCAGCGCGAGCTCATCGCCGCGATCGGGCGAGCGACGCCGCAGCCGCGCGATAACTTTTTCGAGCGGCTTACCCGTCATCCTGAAACGCCTCCGGTATCAGCAGCCCGCCGACGCCCCGGATCATGTTTGCCAGGCTGTCCGAGAGCTCGTGCTCCGCGTCTTTCGAGAGCCGGTAGCGCGCCGAGACCGCCTTCACTAACAGCTCAATGCCGCGCAGCATCAGCGGTAGGTCCTCCGGCCGCGCCGAGAGCACTGCGCGCAGCTTCATCCGTAGCACCGCGATCTCGTTGTCGAGACCCTCGATGTCGGACGCCGCGGCGAGCTCGATGCGCTCCGCCGAATCGAGGGCGCTGCCGTAGAAGTCCTCGGCAAGCGTGCTTCCCCGCCGCCGTCGCAGCGCGCTGGGCTTCTTCCGGCTCCGCTTCGGCTTCTCGTCCAGATCAGCGCCTTCGACGGTCACCGGGCGTTCCTTCCAGCAACTCCAGCAGGCTCTCCAGCGCCTCGGGCGGTAGCGTCGCGGCCGCGTCAGCGACGCCCAGCAACAGACAAAGCGCCGCCAGCGACCACGCCCGTCGTTCCAGCGCAACAGCCAGTGCCGACTGCGCCATCGCTACGCTCGCATCCTGCGCAGCACGAGCGCCGAGATGAACGCCGTCGAGATGAACAGTGGCAGCCGCGCCGCCGCCCACAGCGGAGGTGCGACGTCGCTCGGTTGCCACCAGAACAGGCCTTGCGAAAAGACGGCTCCCGCCACCGCCGCCACGCTCACAAGCACGAGCGCCGCAGCGCCGATGCGCCGGCCGCGCGGCCAGTCGGGGCGCCACCAGTAGCCCGCGAAGTAGGCCGCGTTGAAGAGCCCGCACAGCGCGGTGGCCAGGTCCTGGGCCACGATGAGCCCGGTCGCGTCCAATTCCTTCCCGCTCCTTCGTTGCAAATCTTAGGTGGGGCTGTGCTCGTCATTCAGGATAGGACATATGTTCTAGTACGTCAAGAGGTCTTCGGCAGAGAAGGCCGGATGCTGGCGATCAGGTCGCGAGAGATCCGGTAGGGGAAACCCCGATACACAGATCTCAGCGGCCTTGCCGATGCTAGTGATGGAGGATTAGGGACATGACACAACTATCAAAGAAGCGCGTTCGAATGCACCGCCCGGAAGGTGAGTGGCTCATGGAGCTGCTGGCCGATGTGCACCAGGACATCGCGAAGCAGCCCAGCCCGCAGACGATCGAACGCATCCGCCAGCGCCTATTTTCGGAGATCGGCGTACCCGCCCGCGTCGCCGCATAGCCGCACCGCGAAGCCAGTCCACACGGGCCGTGTCCTTCGGGGCGCGGCCCGTTGCTATTCCAGGGCCGTCAACAGCTCGTTCTGCGCCGCCACGGTGTCGGGATGGAGCGGCCAGCCGCGCTGCTGCGCCTTCGCGACCTGCGCCTGCAACAAACAACACAGCGCCGCGTCCAGACTCTCGTCTGCAAGCCTCCGCGCCTCGTCGAGCGCGGGATCGCGGCGCGCCTTCTCCGGCTCGATCTTGTCTGCGATGTAGATCAGCCGCTCGAGCGTGCTCATACCGGGCCGGGCCGTGGTGTGATGCCGCGCCGCAGCGAGCACCTCCGCATCATCGACGCTGAAGCGCGTGGCCAGCAGGTGCGCGCCCAGCGGTCCGTGCAGCAGGATCGGGTTGGCGCGTTCGATGTCCGAGATCGACAGCCCCGCGGCCTCGGCCTCCCGCAGCAGCGTGGCTGGCGGCATCCCACGCGCCAGGTCGTGGCCCAGCGCCGCGACAACGGCGCGCTCCTCGTCGATGCCGTGCCGATCGGCGAGCCTTCGAGCTTCGTCAACGACGCGCAGCACGTGGTCACGCAACCCCGGGGGCAGCTCGCCCACCGCCTCCTCCAACGCTGCGCGAGGCCGTTTGTGCCCTGTCATAGCGTCCCATCATAGCAACGGCCCCTCGTGTCGAGGGGCCGCTCGCTGTTCAGATACGTTGCGTGCTTATGCGCCGGGGTACGCCATCTCTCGCAGGCGGCGCACCCGCTCTTCGATCGGCGGGTGGGTGCTGAACAGGTTCGTCAGCCCGCCGGCGCTAAATGGATGCACGATGAACAGGTGCGCTGTCGACTGCGCGAAGGGCGTGTCCGTCATCGGTCGCGCTTGGACGCCCTGGTGCAGCTTCTCCAGCGCGCTCGCCAGCGCCTCCGGGTCGTGGGTTACTTCGGCGCCCGTGCGGTCCGCCTGGAACTCGCGCGTGCGCGAGATGCCAGCCTGGATCAGCCCGGCTGCGAGCGGCGCCACCAGCCACGCCACCAGCGAGATCAGCCCGCTGTAGGAGCTCCGGCTGTTGCGGAAGAACAGGCTCATCCACGCCAGCATGCTGATCGCCCCCGCCAGCGTGGCGACAATCGAGCTGGTCAGGATGTCGCGGTTCTTCACGTGGCCAAGCTCGTGGCCCAGCACACCCCGCAGCTCGCGTTCGTCCAGCAGGTTCATGATGCCGGCCGTAACGGCCACGGCCGCGTGTTGCGGGTTGCGTCCCGTCGCGAACGCGTTCGGCGTATCGTTCTCAATGATGTACACGCGTGGCTTTGGCACGCCGGACTGCGCCGCGATCTCCTCGACAATCGAATGCAGCTTAGGGGCGTCCTGCATCGAAACTTCGCGGGCGCTGGCCATCCGCAGGGCCAGCTTGTCCGATGACCAGTACGCGAAGAAGTTCAGCGCTGCCGCAAGCCCAAAGGCGATGATCAGCCCGACTTGGCCACCGATCAAGAAGCCGATCACCAGGAACAACCCCGTCAGCGCGGCCAAAAGCATCGTGGTCTTGATGGCGTTCATTCGTTATTCTCCATTCTCCTACGACCCCACTACGACGTCGTATCTCTCTGGATAAGTGTATCACGAACGTAAGGTCAGTGATTGCGAAAGTGTGACAGCACTTCGGCCGAGGCTACCCCTCAGCGCCCAGGCGACGTCCGCCCAACAGGTGAAGATGGATGTGGTAGATCGTTTGGCCGCCCTCCGCGCCCACGTTGAACACCAGGCGAAAGCCCGGCTCGCCGATGCCTGCGCCATCCGCGAGCCGGTTCGCGACACTGATCATGCCCGCCAGCAGCCCGGCGTGTTCGTCCCTCAGGTCGCGCGCGCTCGCGATGTGCTCGTGGGGCACGATCAGCAGGTGCGTCGGCGCCCGCGGGTTGATGTCACGGATGGCAAAGCAGAGGTCGTCCTCGTGGAGCTTCTCCACGGCCATCTCGTCCGCGGACATGCGACAGAACAGGCAGTCGTCACTCATCGCCCCTCAGCGTACACGACCCGGCGGCGGGCCGAACAAGCGCCGCCCGGGCGGGCTTGCGTCGACCCGATATAATCACATGCCTTTGGCTGGCATAGCGGGGCGGTAGGCGTTCAACGCACGGTACGTGGCTGTCGTGCAACAGGAGGCTCATCATGGTAAGGCAACCCCTTCTACATACGGAACGAAACGGCGATCGATCTCTGAGCAGCGCCGAGATCGAAGTGGCGCTCCAGGCCTGGCTTACCATTCTGGAGCCGGCAGACTGGGGGTTCTGTATTACCGACCCGAAAGGCAACACACTTGCCGGCATGAACCCCGCGTTCGCCACCATGCATGGCTACACCGTCGACGAGCTCGTGGGCCAGTCGATCGAGTTCGTGAAAGCGCCGGAAGTTCGCGAGAGCTTGTCGGAACACCACCGGCTCGCCGACGAGCGCGGCCACTACACCTACGAGCCGCTCCACCTTCGGAAAGACGGCACCACGTTTCCAGTGCTGGCTTCCATCACCGTCGCGAAGGACGAACAAGGCGCGGTGCTCTATCGGATCGTCTGCGTCCAGGACATCTCAGAGCGCAAGCAGGCGGAAGCGGCGCTTCGTGAAACCGAGCGCCAGTTCTACGACGCCTTCTTGACGGGGCCCAATGTGATGCACGTCATCCGAAAGCGTGACGGCCGCATCGTCGCCGCCAACGAGCGCTTCCTCGAACGCACCGGATGTACGCGCGAGGAAGTGATCGGTCGAACAATCAACGAGATCGGCCTTGATGTGGAAGCATCCGACCCGGAGACGGCGCAGCGAGAGCTCCAGAAAACCGGCGCTGTTAACGGCATGGAAGTCCACGTGCGCCTTAAGACTGGCGAGGCTGGGGATGTACTCGTCTCTGGCTCTGACGTCGACTGGGCCGGTGAGCCGTGCCTCTTGGTGATCTCCAGTAGCGTCACCGAACGTAAGCGAGCGGAGGAGGCGCTTCTGGAATCGGAAACCAAGTTCCGCACCATCACCGAGACGATCGGCGGCATAGCCTTCATCATCGATGCCTCGTCGCTGCTCTACATGAACTCAGAAGCGGAGCGGATCACGGGGTACAGCCGCGCCGAGCTCGCCTCCATGAGCTTTCTCGACCTCATTCACCCTGACCACCGTGCCCTCGGCCAGGAACGCGTGCTGGCAGAGTTGCGCGGCGAGCGCGTGCCAAAACATTACGAGCTTTTGATCGTCACGAAGAGCGGTGAGGAACGCTGGCTCGAATTCAGCGGCGGCCGCATCGACTACAAGGGCCAGCCCGCCATCGCCGGCTCCGCCTTCGATGTCACGGAGCGCAAGCGGACGGAAGAAGCCCTGCGCGAGAGCGAGGAACGCTACCGGACACTCGTGGAGAGCGCGCTCGACTTAATCTGTGAGGTCCACCATGACCAGCTCGTTTACGTTAGCCCAGGATCGAGGGACGTCCTCGGGTTCGAACCGGAAGAGCTCATCGGCACAAGTGTGTTCGATATCGTCGATCCCAGGTACCACGGCCAAATGGTAGAGGCCGCGGAGACCGTCGCCGAGAGCGATAGGCCCGCCCGAGCCGTTCATAAGGTTCGCCACAAGAATGGCGAATGGCGCTGGCTGGAGACCGTTGGCAATACGTTTGGTGAGCACCGCGGCGTCGTAATCTCCCGTGATATCACCGAGCGTAAGCAGGCAGAAGAGGCGCTCCGGGAAAGCGAGGCGATGAACCGCGCCCTCTTGGAGACCGTCCCAGATGTGATCTTTAGGGTGAGCAGGGAGGGCGTCTGCCTAGATTTGATCCCCGGGAAGGATCTAGAACCATTGCTGCCGCCTGCTGAGTTCATAGGCAGGAGCGCGGTCGATATTGTTCCTGAGGAACTCGCCCGTGAAGCGATGGCCAATGTTGAGCAGGCCTTGGAGACCGGCGAGACTCAGCGTTTCGAATTCAGCCTCGAGGCGGGTGGCGCGCTTCGCCTCCTGGAGTGCAGGCTTGTCGCTATGGGATCTGATGAGGCGCTGGCCATCGTCCGGGAGATCACGGAGCAGAGGCGGGCCCAGGAAGCGCTGGGCCAGAGCGAGGAGCGGTTCCGCATGCTCGCTGAGCACGCGAACGACATGATCTACCGCTATCGTTTCGGTGAGGACGGCGGCTTCGAGTACGTCAGTCCTTCCGTCACCACGATCGCCGGCTACACGCCGGAGGATTACTACGCTGACCCTGATTTCCACGACAAGATCATCCACCCTGACGATAAGGAGAAATTCCAGCAATCGATCGACGACGGCGTCATCGCCACGGTCGAGTTGCGCTGGTTCCGAAAAGACGGCTCCGTCATCTGGGCTGAACAGCGGAACGTGTTCATCTACGACGAAGCGGGTGAGGTGGTGGCTGTCCAGGGCATCATTCGCGACATCACGGAGCGAAAGCGGGCCGAAGAGGTGCTCCAGCAGGCGAGAGACGAGCTCGAAAGCCGCGTGGAGGCAAGTATGGAGCGTGGCGCTGCCTACGGCCTGACGTTCCGCGAGTTCACCGTGCTGCACCTCCTCGCTGAAGGCGGCGCAGACAAGGAAATCGCCCTCGAGCTGGGGATCACCGCGCGCACGATAGGGAAGCACGTCGCCAGAATCCTCAGCAAAATGAAAGCCGCCTCCCGTACGGAAGCTGTCTCGCGCGCCTTTCGTGAGGGTCTCCTAAGCTAGATGCACCTGTATACGTGAAAATACGTATAGACAAAGCGGCGCATCTGCTGGACAATGGAGCCCCGCCCTTCCCGCAGGCCTCCAGGGTCGTCTGCGGCCTGAGACACACTCTCGCTCGCGTGCAACCTAGGGGGAGCAGCAGAGCCCCGACTCGCGTCGGGGCCCTGCCCCAAAATGCCCGATCTCGCAGCCCCTTCGCGGGGCTAGACGCCCAGCTTGTCTGCCACCTTCTCGCGGTGGTAGTCGCCGTCGCCCCAGGCTAGCTCGCTGCCCTTCTGGCGCCGGAAGTAGAGCTGGATCACGTACTCCTTCGTGAAGCCAATGCCGCCGTGGATCTGCTGGCCGTGCGCCACCACGCGACGCGTCGCCTCGCTGCACCAGGCCTTCGCCATGTGGACGTCCAAATCGGCCTCAGGCTCGCC
The DNA here is from genome assembly GCA_049642385.1 of Dehalococcoidia bacterium. Lineage (GTDB taxonomy): Bacteria > Chloroflexota > Dehalococcoidia > DSTF01 > RBG-16-68-14 > JBAROU01. The sequence goes on from JBAROU010000135.1 coordinate 13,969, forward strand.
TTCCGCCACCGACCAGGCCGCCTTGTACATGATGAAGCGCGCGCCGTCGACGTCGGTCACCATGTCGGCTGCCTTGTGCTGGATCGCCTGGAAGCTGCCGATCGGCCGACCGAACTGGATGCGGTCCTTCGCGTACTGGACGCTGATCTCGAAGTCCTTCTGCGCCAGCCCGACGAGGTACGCGCACTCCAGTACCGTCCCCTTCCGCGCGATGCGCTGGTAGGTGGCCCAGCCCTTGTCGACTTCACCCAGCACGTTCGCCTTCGCCACCTTCACGTTCTCGAACTTCACCTCGCACTGCTTGTCCGCGGCGATCGTCTTCAGCGTGGTGTGCGAGATGCCCGCGCTCTTGCTATCGACGATGAAGAGCGTGATGCCCTCCTCCGCGTTCTTGCCCTTCTTCGTGCGCGCGGCGACTGTCATGTAGTCGCTCACGTGCGCATCGCGGGTGAACAGCTTCGTGCCGTTCAGGACGAAGTCGTCGCCACTCGCCTTCGCCTCCAGCTCGATGCCCTCGGCGTCGAAGCGCGCCGACGGCTCGGTGAACGCCAGCGTCCAGATGTGCTCGCCCGAGGCGATCTTGGGCAGATACTGCTTCTTCTGCTCGTCGGAGCCCGCCTCCAGCAACGCGATCGCGCCACCGACGGCCGTCGGGATGAACGGCCCCGGCACGAGCGCGCGGCCGAACTCCTCGACCAGGATGATCAGGTCGATGAAGCCCATGCCGGTGCCGCCATACTGGTCCGGCACGATCAGCCCCTGCCAGCCCTGCTCCGCCATCTTCTTCCAGAGCTCCGGCGAGTAGCCCTGCTCGTCCTCCTCCATCTCGCGCACGTGCTTTTCCGGGCACTCCTTCTCCAAGAAGTCGCGCGCGAAGTTCTTGAGCATCTCCTGCTCTTCGCTCAGTCCAAGGTCCATGTGTGGTGCTCCTTTCCTCCAATGTCTGTGGTCGATAGGC
>JBAROU010000144.1:0-8459 GCA_049642385.1 Dehalococcoidia bacterium
GCTTCGGCCCATTTTCCGAGGTCGAGGTCGCTGGCATCGACGAGGTGCTCATCAGCGCCACGGAGATCGAGCAGCGCATCGCCGAGCTGGGCGCGCAGATTTCGCGTGACTACAAAGGCAGCGAGCCGTTGCTCATCGGCGTGCTGCGTGGTGTCACGTGCTTCATGGCCGACCTCATCCGCCACATCTCGCTACCACTTGCGATCGACTTCATGGCGATCTCCTCGTACGACGATGATCGCAACGAGTCGGTGCGCATCATCAAAGACCTGGACGAGCCGTTAGCGGATCGCGATGTGCTCCTCGTCGAGGACATCGTCGACACCGGCATGACGCTGAACACGCTGCTCGATGAGCTGCGCGGCCGCAAGCCACGCTCCCTCAAGGTGTGCACGCTGCTCGACAAGCGCGCGCGCCGCCTCGTCGATGTGCCGATCGACTACGTCGGTTTCGAGGTGCCCGATGAGTTCGTTGTGGGATACGGGCTGGACTTCCGCCAGAAGTTCCGCAACCTGCCCTTTATCGCCACGCTCAAGCGTGACTGGATGCAGGCCCAGGCTTCGTCCTGAGGCCCCGCCCGAAGGCCGGGGCAAAGAACGACCCCGAGTAACCTCTCCGGTCCTCCGGCTTCACCCTCCACCGGCTCTCCCCGCCGCGCACCCTTGCGGGCCGCTCGCGGTTCCCTCCGGCTTCGTCCACCGACTACCGTATCAGCCACTCGGGGCCGAGATCCACGGTATCACCGAGGTTCGAAGGTGTCAAGATGTAAACTGTTAAGTTACGTTAGTTTTTTGCATCACAACTGTCGCACGAGTGCAAGCAAATTCGGCGTTGTCCCACACCACAAACACGCATTGACAGCGTGTCGCAGGGCGCTATAGTAGATGGTGAACGCTAACATAGTGATTCCTAAGTTAGCTGTTCTGGCGATTACGCGGGCCATCGACGTTCAAACGAGGAGGGAGACCCATGGCCGTCGACCAAGATACACTCCACATGCTCAAAACGGAGTCGACCGAGCCAGCGCCTGTCGATCTGAGCTGGCTCGATCTCGATCAGACCTGGGGTATGAGGGCCAAGGCCGGCAAGCGTGGCCTCACCCTCGATGAAGTCAACATCGGCGCCTACGGGCCGGAGACCAACGGCTCGGCGCCCGATCAGACGCACCGCATCCGTGGCGCAGCGAAGCGGGAGGCCGTACCGCGCACGGGCTATTACCTGAGCAAGAAGGCTGACGTTTGGTCGGAAAACTCGACGATGCTCTACGAAGAGGCGGTACAGCGCCAGTGGTCGTCTGCCACAGATATTCCGTGGGAGAAGCTCGAGCCGCTGCCGGACAAGATCGAGAGAGCGTTCTGCCAGCTCTGCACCTTCCTCACCGAGGTCGAGTTTATCGCCGGCGACACGCCTGGTCAGTGGGTCCCCAGGATCAGCAACCAGCACTTCGAGACCAAGCTCTTCCTCGCCTCGCAGATCATGGACGAGGCGCGCCATCTGGATGTCTTCCGCAAGCGAGCGCTGGCCAACGGCGGCGGGCTGCTCCAGTCGAGCCCGACGTCCACGCTGCGCGTGATCATTAACGCGCGCGACTTCACCGAGATGTCGGTGCTCATGCATGTACAGGCGGAGGGCTTCGTGCAGTCCATGTTCCGCATGGGCGAGCTGATCGCCCAGAACGATGCCGAGAAGCGCATCTTCCGGCTTTGCGCCCAGGACGAATCGCGCCACCTTGGGTATGGCGTCATGCACCTCAAGTACGTGCTCGAGAACGAGCCCTGGCGTCGCGACGAGATCCACGCTTACCTGGATGAGGCTGAGAACGCCGACCCTGAGACCGGCACCTTCGGCATCTCCGTCGCTGAGTCGCTCATCGTGCTGCTCGCGGGCGACACCGACAACACCGACGAGGGTTTCAACAAGTTCATGGCGCTGCGCAAGCGCCAGGTGCAGGAGTACCTCCACCGCCTGCAGGTCGCCGGGCTCGGCGACCGCTACGAGCGCATGGATCCGGTCATGCGCATGGCGCTGGAGATGTAAGCCAGACGGACGTTCAGCGAGCAAACAACAGCCCCCGCCTGAGGCGGAGGCTGTTTCTACTTCGCTTCGATGCGTCGCTGCTACGCTTCGTTCGGCGTCTCGTCCTCCGACGTCGCCTCAGGCTCGGGCGCGAGCGCCAGCTCTTGCCACCGCTTCACGTCGAACGAGTAGGAGTCTTCGATCCGCCCGCGCGCGACGTCCTGGAGCGCCGTCTTCGGTAGGGGAGTGTCCGTGAGGATAAGCTCGCTCACCCGCTTGTGAGGGGCCAGCTCCTTCGCTTGCGCGTCCAGCTCCTTTTGCACGAGCGCGCGCACCGTTTGCTCGGTCAGCTCCGCGCCGTTGACCAGCGCGCGCGCGGCTTCGAGGTTCGGGGACACGATCGCGCCCACCTGTGTCTTATCTCGATTCTGGCGGGGCACCACACAAACGTCTTGCAACAGCTCGCTGCCCCGGAAGCGCTCCTCCAGCTCGTCGGGCACTACTTTCTCGCCCGAATCGAGCACGATCACATATTTGCTCCGTCCGGTGATCCAGATGTTGCCTTCGTCGTCGATCCGGCCCAGGTCGCCGGTGCGCAGCCACTCGCCCACCTTCGCCGCCCCTGTTTCCTCCGGCGCTTGCCAGTAGCCGGCGAAGACGTTGGGGCCGCGCACGATCAGCTCGCCCTCGCCGTGCAGGTGCACGAAGATATCCTTCTCCGGCACGTCGATGAGCTTCACTTCGACGCCATCGAGTGGCTCGCCGACGCTACCCGCGAGCTCTTCGTAGTGATTGCTGAAGAAAAACTTGCTTGGCTGCCAGCGCTGCAACGCGACAACCGGCGCCGCCTCGCTCAGTCCCCAGCCTTGGAGCACGGGAAGACCCAGTCGGTAGAACTGGTGCATCACCTCCGGCTTGATGGCCGCCCCGCCTGTGACCACGAAGCGAAGGCTGCCGCCGAGCAGCTGGTAGACCTCTCGGAACACCAAGCGACCGAGGTTCACGCCCGTGCGGCGCTTCGCCACGTCGACGACGCGCAGCCCGCGCTCGAACATCTCGAGCCGGCCTTCCGCCTCGGCGCGACGCACCACGGCGCGATACATCTGCTCGAACAGCGCCGGCACGCCCAGGAAGATCGTCGGTCGTGTTTCCTGGAGCCGGTCGCGCACGCGCAGCAGGTCGTTCTCGAACGTCAGCTCTCCGCCCACGGCGGCATTCGCCAGGAACACGATGAACGGGAACGCGTGATGCAGCGGCAGCACCAGCACCATTCGATCTTTCTCATCGACTTGCAGAGTGCGCCGGATCGACTCCACGTTCGACGTGAAGTTCTTGTGGCTGAGCATAACGCCCTTCATCCCACCCGTCGTGCCCGATGTGAACACGATCGATGCGATGTCGTCCGGCTCGACGTGGCGTCGTTCCAGCTCGGCGCGGCTCTCCTCCGTTGCGTTATCACCGACCTGGTCGAACGGCAGATGGCCGGGCCGGCCGCGGCGCAGGAATCGCGGCGGCCGTCCGGGTCGCGTCTCCGTTCCACCAATGACGATCACCTTCTCGGCTGGTGGTAGCTGGCCGTCCAGTCGCTCGGCGACGCGATTCGAGACGATGATGAAGCGCGCGCCGGAGCGCTGCACAAGCTCTTCGATCTCGCCGCGCTTCAGCTCAGTGTAGAGCGGGACGGCGATGCCACCTGCCAATGATAGTCCAAAGTAGGCGACGACCCAGTCCAGACAGTTCTCGCAGATAATCGCAGTGCGGTCGCCTTTCTGGAGACCAAATGCGATCATCCCGGCCGCGAAGTCGTTCGCCTGACGCCACAGCTCATCGAAGGTGAGCGTCTGCCAATCACCCTCGACTTTTTGCTGGAAGCCCACCTTCCGGCCAAAGCGGGCCTGGCCGTCGCGCAGCATCGCCGGGATCGTGAGCGGCGTCTCGCTCGTGCGCAGAAACTCAGCGATCGGGTCTTCGTTGATGATCTTGGGCTTGAAGAGGTTGATGACCATGGCGGGAGGTCACTCCTTCTGGAACGCTGTCGGTGGATGGCCTTCAATTGCCGCCAGTTCGCCGTCATCCGTCAGGTGGTAACCGCGGACGAACACGGCGTATCCGATGAGGGCGCAGGCGCCTGCGATAGGGCCGATCAGCCGAATACCGAGGGGGTCCTCGGCGCTCCGGCCGAAGAGGGCCAGCATCAGGGCGAAGATGCCTGCTGCCAGACCTAACCCCCCTTTCTGCAGCGTTGCCTGCATTCCGTAGTATATCGCTTCCCGGCGTTCACCGGTGCGCCGTTCATCATGATCAATGATATCTGCTAGGAGCGCGTTGGGGAATACGAACAACCCCGCCAGCGGCACACCCAGCCCCAGCAACAGCAACGACTGCACCGCCTTCGAGCCCGGCAAGAACCCCACGAAGAACAGCAGTGGAAAGTACAGCGCGCAGAGCAGCATCGATCCTGCGTACGCCGTTCGTTTGCTGGTGCGTGCTGCCAAAGTGGACATAATGGGCACTGTCACGAGCAGCGGCAAGAATGTCAGCCCCGAAAGCAACGCTACCAGCTCACCCGTGTCGTTCAGATCGGGAAGGAATGGCAGGCTGATCGTCGTGTCGTGTAGTACGACATCGACATAAAACGGCAGCCATTGGGTCAGCATCACCTGCGCCGCCGTGAACAACACGAACGCAGGCACAAACGCCAGGAACTGGCTGTTGGCGAGCGTCTCGCGGAGCGATTGCCGGAAATTGAGTGTCGATGGCGGCGCCTCCAATCGAACGTGATCCTTTACACCCAACACCGGCAGGTAGCGGAACACGAGCGTGGCTCCCGCCATGAACAGGCCCATACCGGCGAATCCCCACGCGTCGATCATCGGCCCGGCGAGCAGAAAGACGATGCCTGCCCCGACCGCCCCGAAGAGCACCTTCCACACTGAAACGCTCACTCGCTCTCGAGATGTCGAGGCGATCTCTGGCAGCAGGGCTTCGTACGGCCCGCCTACAAGCGTATTGAACAAGAAGAACGCCTCCAGCAAGGCGAAGAGATACAGCCCGTTCCAAAGGCTCTCGCCGTCTACGGGAGGCGTCCAGAGCAGGAAGAACGTCACCGCCAGCAGCGGCGTCCCGAAGATGATGAACGGCAAGCGTCGGCCCCAGCGACTGCGGGTAACGTCGCTCCAGTACCCGATGAGCGGGTCGTCCAGCGCCTCGATGATCCGCCCGACGACAATGATCGCGCCGACGACCGCGATCGGCACCAGCGCTGTGCGACCCTCGTCCTCGGGTGGAGCATAGAAGAAGAAGAGCCACGCCGCGATGGCCTGGAAGGTGATGTTGGAGGCCAGGCTCCCGGAAGCGTAGAGCAGCTTGTCCCGTAAGGGCAGCTCTCCGGCGCCAGGCGCTTCAGGTCGCGTCGTCACACGAGGGGAGCAGAGCGGGCAGGGGAGAGGCTAGTCCTCATCCTCAAACAGGCGGCGCTGGTGGTGCTGGCGCAGCTTGGAAAGCGCCTGCGCCTCGATCTGGCGGGCGCGTTCGCGCGTCACGCCCAACGCGTTGCCCACGACGTCGAGTGTACGCGCGCGACCGTCCGTGATCCCGAAACGCAGCTCAATCACTTTGCGCTCGCGCGGTGTCAGCACGCTGAGTGCATCCCTGACGCGTTCGCGCAGGAGTTCGCGCGTCGCCTCCTCCTCGGGTGAAGGCGAGAGGAAGTCTTCGAGCAGGCTGCCCAGCGTGCTCTCCTCCTCCTCGCCCACGGGCGTCTCGAGCGAGATGACCGACTGCCGTAGGGCACGTGCAGCTTCGCGCACCTTGTCCTGGCTCATACCCATGATGCGCGCAAGCTCGCTCACCTTCGGCTCGCGCCCAAAGTACTGGAACAGTCGCTCGCGCGCCTGCGTGTACTTCGAGATCAGCTCGTTGATGTGGATGGGCAGCCGGATCGTGCGCGCCTTGTCCGCGATCGCCCGCCCGACCGCCTGCCGGATCCACCACGTCGCGTACGTGCTGAACCGGTAGCCCTTCCGGTACTCGAACTTCTCGACCGCGCGCATCAGGCCCGCGTTGCCTTCCTGAACCAGGTCCATCAGGGGCAGACCCCGTGCCGCGTGCTTCTTCGCCACGCTAACAACGAGGCGCAGGTTCGCGTTCACCATGTGTTCCTCTGCGCGCTGCGCCTCCTCGCGGGCGCGACGAACGGCCGGCGTGAGCGTCTTGAGCAGAGGTATCAGCTTCTTGTTCCGCGGCGTCGCCCCTCGATCAACGAGCTTCAGCGCCTTCTCCAGCGCGATAGGTAGCTCCGGCCCGTAGATGCGCAGCCCGACGGCGATAGCGACGATCAGGTCGTGCGCTTGATTGATCGTGCGCTTGGAGAGCCGCTGGATGCGCCGCTCGAGTCGCGGCTCGACGCCTGATTGGATCGCCTCGTGCAGCTTGGGGCTTTCGAGCTCTTCCATGAGCGTGGCGCCCTTGGGCGGGTAGCCGCGAATGGTGCGAGGCTCCCGCATCCAGTCCATGCCCTCGGCCATCTCTCTGAGCAGGAGGAAGGTCAGTTCCTCAGGTGTGGGCGCATCGCCTGTTTCGGCGATATAGATCTCGCTCAGCTGGGTGAGCAGGCGCCCGTGCTCGATCCTCTTGAAGAGGTCGACTTCCTCCTGGGGCGTGAGCAGCTTGAAGCGAGCGATCTCGTTGAGATACAGCTCGACGGAGTCCGGAAGCTCGACTTCCGGACGCTTCGTATCGGCTGCCGTCGCGACCTGGCTTGCGGTCGCAGCCGCTGCCCGGCGTTGGGCCATCGTAGTCATCTCCCTAACGTAGCGCTATGGGCACATCTGTGCTAAACGACATCCGGGCGGGGCCATTTCAGGTCGCAGCTCAAACAGCGGGCCTGCACAAGCGTCTCGCCGCGCCAGTAGCTCGTCGTGAAGAACTTCTGGCAGCGAGGGCATTGTTGGTCCCCAAGGCGAACCTGAGGCGTCTCAGAGCCGGCGCTTGCACCCTGCTGGTCTCCCTTATCACGCCGAACCCCTGACATTGGTGCCTCCGCTATTGATTTTACACCTGTTTCCGGTTCCCGTCGAAGGGGTTAACATGACGAAACGATGTATCACTCGTTTTCAGATACGATTAAGCGCCAATTTCGGAGATAATCCGTCGTCCACATTTGTCGGCGGCAACTGGACACGCGGATGAGCCATTCACCTGAAGCTGGCGGTTTTCACCACGGGAGCGTCGCGGCGTCTCGCGGAGCAGTCGAGGCTACAGGCGCTTCGCTGTAAGATAGTGACGATGCTTGCATGACCTCGAACCAGACCGCGCTGAAGGTCGCCCGCTGGCTGGCGCGCTGGTCGCTGCGCGCCGTAGGGCCGGTCGTGCTGGTCATGCTGCTGGTCTTCGTCGTCGATTACGGCGAGCTACGGAAGATCGCCCGCGATCTGGACCTCCGTTGGGCGTTGGCGGCGGTCGCCATGGTGCAGGCGACGATCTTCTTCCGCACCACCCGCTGGATCGACCTCCACGAAACGTTCGGCCTGAGGCGTGCGTCTCTCAACTACCAGCTTCGCCTGACCTACGCCACGAACCTGGCGACGCTTGCGCTGCCACAGATCGTCAATCCTCTCTCGCGCCTCGTCCTGCTCGTCCAGGACGGCTACCCCACGCGTCGCTCGGCAGCCGCGTCCGTCGTCGAGAAGCTCTACGATTTCGCCTCATTCGTCGCGTTCGGGCTCATCGGAACGATCTATCTCGCATCGGAGTTCGGAGCGCTCGTCTGGTGGGCCGTCGCAGCGGCGATCGCCGGGCTAGCCGTGCTCGTCGCCATCTACGCGTTTCGTTCCCACCTCGACTCCCTCATCGCCGCATTCCTGCCCAGAGTGCCGGGCTTCCGTGACCTCGCAAATGGCGAGAGCAGCATGGGCGTCCTTCACGAGCTCTGGGCGACGCTCCGACCGCGCGTCGTGATACGCCTTTTCCTCGCCTCATTGATCATCGCGCTGACCCAGGCGACGATGCTCTACCTCCTATCGCGATCGCTTGGCCTCGGTCTGTCGTACGTCTACATGGTCGCCGTGTGGGGCGTGATCGCCCTGACGATGCTCCTACCGATCTCGGTGAACGGCCTCGGCACGCGCGAAGCCGTGCTGATCGCAGCCTTCCACGCCGTCGACCGCTCGACGGACGCGGCGGTGGCGCTGGGACTCTTGATCCTGATCGTCTCCGCCATCGGCTCCGCGCCGGGCGCGATCGAGTGGCTGCGGCGCGCCTTCATGCCCAGCGCCTCGAACGCTGCGCCGGCTTCGCCGTCCGCCCCGGCGTCTGCGCTCCCCGCGCGCGGGGCGGATCCGCGAGAGTAAGATGGAGGACCTCAACCAGCGACCGTCTCTGCCTGCGCGCGCCGCCGCGCTGCTCCGCCGCACGCCCGGCCCGCGCGAGCTGCTCAGCATGGC
>JBAROU010000146.1:0-9347 GCA_049642385.1 Dehalococcoidia bacterium
CAGCACCGTCGGGCGGCTCATCAGCGCGCGGCCAATAGCGAGCATCTGTTGCTGGCCGCCACTGAGCTCGCCGCCCCACTGGCCCTGCTTCGCTTCCAGGTCCGGGAAGAGCACGAAGACGAACTCCAGGTCGCTGTGGATGGTCTTGGGTTCTTTGTGCGTGAACGCGCCCATCATCAGATTCTCAAGCACCGTCATCTGGGCGAAAATACGTCGTCCTTCCGGCACGTGGACGATGCCGCGTCGCACGATAGCGTCCGGGCTCAGCCCGCCGATGTCGCGGCCGTGGTACTTAATCGAACCGCCGCGCGGGTGAATCAGGCCGGAGATTGTACGCAGCAGCGTTGACTTGCCCGCGCCGTTGGTGCCAAGCACTGCCACGACCTCGCCAGGCTCGATGGCGAGCGACACGTCGCGCAGCACCTGGATCGAGCCGTAGCCGGCGTTAAGATTCTTGATCTCGAGCAAACTTCTCTCCTAGATACACGGCGATGACCTCTTTGTTGTTCGCCACCTCCGCCGGCTTACCCTCCGCGATCTTCTGGCCCGCGTGCAGGACGACGACGCGGTCGCAGGCGGACATGATGAGCGGCATATTGTGTTCGATCACCCAGACCGTGACGCCCAGGTCGCGGATCTTGCGGATCAGGCTGACCAGGTGCTGGCTCTCCTCATCAGTGAGCCCGGCGGCCGGCTCGTCGAGGAGCAGCAGTCGCGGGTTGCTGGCGAGCGCGAGCCCGACGCCCAGGTTTCGAGCGAGGCCGAAGGGGATGTCGGCGGCCAGCCGTCCGTGCACGGAAGCGAGCGCCAGAAATTCCAGCAGATCGTCGCAGTTCCCGAAGAGCGATCGCGTGGAAATGTCACGGCGCCCGCGATGACGCCACGCCATGAGCAGGTTCTCACGCACGGTCACTCTCGGAAACAACATCCGTTGCTGAAACGTGCGCACGACGCCTCGCCGGGCGACCTGGTCGAACGCAAGGCCGGTGATCTCTTCGCCTTCCCACACGACCCGCCCGCTCGTCGGTCGCACGTAGGATGTGATGCAGTTGAACAACGTCGTCTTGCCCGATCCGTTCGGCCCGACCAGCCCCAGGATCTCGCCTCGCTCGACCTCAAGGTCGACGCCATCGAGCGCGCGCACGCCTGTGAAGCTCTTCGCCAGCCGCTCGACCTCGAGCACGGGCGCCATGATTAGATGTCCTCCACGCCAGTGACGATACCAACGCGCACCGCAAGCGCTGGCACCACGCCGCAGGCCAGCGCGAGTGCCGCGGCGAACGCCCAGTTCCTGCCTTCGCCACGCGAACGTCGCAGCACGGTAAAGAACGTCTTGTGGCCGCGCTGCGCCTGGCCCGCGGCGCCCTTCGGAGCAAAGAGCACGGCAAACACGAGCGTCAGCCCGAACACGATCTGTATCCGCGCTGGATTGAAGAAGTCACCGAACAGGGCGTTGATCACCTCCGGCATGAACACGGCGATCACGACGCCGATGGCCGGGCCGAGCATGCTGAAGCGCCCGCCGATCAGGATCATAAGCAGGAACTGGATCGTGTACAACGCGCTGAACGGGCTCAGCGGCCCTGGGTCGATGTGCTGCTGGTTGTACATAAAGAACACACCCGCCACGCCGGCGAAAGCGCCGCTGAGAGCGAAGGCGATGAGCTTGGTGAAATAGACGTTGATCCCCACGGAGCTGGCCAGCGTTTCGTTCTCGCGGATAGCAATGAACCTCCGCCCGAGGAGCGACTGTCGTATCGCCCATACGCCCGCCACGCTCAGGTAGGCGAAGGCGAGCGTAAGAAAATAGAAATTGTTCAGGTGATCGAACGTGTCGAACTTGATCGGGCCAATCGACGTAGGCGGTGTGTTCACGAAGAGCCCGATGCCGCCGTCCGTTAGGCCGGTCCAGTTGTTTCCCACCAGACGCATGATCTCGGCGAAGGCGAAGGTGATGATCGCGAAGCTGAAGCCAGCGGTACGAAAGGCAGGGATGCCGATCACGACCGCCCCGATAGCGGCGACGAGCGCGGCTGCCGGGATCGCGGCGAAGGTTGGCACGTTGTAGTGGATGATCAGGAGCGCCGCCGTGTATGCGCCTAACCCCCAGAGCGTCGTCTGAGCGAGCGAAAGCTGACCTGTATAGCTAAAGATGATGTGCAGCCCATTCGCCAGGATCACGTAGATCGCGGCCGTCACCGCCCTACTGAGCAAGAACGATGATGGAAGAAGCGCCGGCGCGAGCAGTGGTAGCGACAGGAGAATCAAGATGGGCAGCCGGACGGTGAGGAGATCGCTGACGGGGTATTGTTTCGAGGCGTCTCGGAGCAGCCGTCCGGTGGCAGTCGCCAAGCCCTACGCCCCCCTTACCCGCTACTGAAGTGTTTCTTGCAATCTGCCCCGCGCCCGGAACAGCCCCGTCGGTCTCGCGAGCAGTACGAGGATGAGCAAGCCGAACACGTAGGCATCGCGCCACTCGGCGCCCACCCCGATCGTGTCCCCGTAGCCGGCGCCCAGCGTCTCGGTCATGCCAACGATCAACGCCGCGATTACGGCGCCTTCGATGTTGCCCAGACCGCCGACGAGGGCGACGGCGAAACCCTTAAGCAAGAACTGCGCACCGATGTACGGATGAATGGCGAAAATCGACGCGAACAGGCCGCCGGCTGCGGCGGCCAAGCCTCCGCCCGCGGCGAACGTACCGGCGATCACCCACGTGACAGGAATACCCATCAGCGCCGCGGCGTCGCGGTCCTCCGCGCAGGCGCGCACCGCGCGCCCCCAGCGGGAGTAGCGCAGAGCGAAGAAGAGTCCCGCAATGATGGCCACGGTAACCCACACGACGAACCACCGTTGCATGGGCATCCGCACCCCGCCGACGTCCCAGACGATGTCCAGCGGCGGCAGGATCGTCTTTGCCTGGGTACCCCAGATTTCAACCGTGAGATTCTGGAGGATGAGGATCAAGCCGAGCGAGACGATAAAGCCGTTGATCGGCTGATCGAGCGTGAAGCGAAACGCGGCCCGTTCCAGCAAGAGCGAAAGGACGGCCACAGCGACAGCCGCAAGCGGCACCGCGATAAAGAAGCTCACTCCGTTGTCCCAGAACGCGAACGTGAGAAACGCGCCGAGCGTAAGCAGCTCGCCAATCGAGAACTTGACGATGCCCGTGAGCCCGAAGATCACGGTGACGCCCAGTGCCACCAGCGCGTAGACACCGCTGATCATCAGGCCGTTGAACAGCTGCTGGAAGAAGTCTGCGAGCTCCTGGGGCACGGGCCTGACCCTCCCGGCGCCGGTAGCGTCCCGGCGTTCCTGTTGTCCCTGCTCAACGTACTTCCGCAACCAGAGGCTACGCCCTGGTTGCGGCGCCCTATTGTAGCAGGGCGCTTCTCGCTGACGCTACGCCATCCACCAACGCAAGAGGGCCAGCCGTGTAGGCTGGCCCTCTTCAAACAGCGGCTCGCTCGTTAGGGCGCTGGCGGGGGCGGTGGGTCGTGGACACAATTTGACACGCCCTTGATCACGGGACAGCTGTCGGAGCCCATGACGGAGATATGCCGGTTGTCGAAATGGATATCGTCCTCCGCGGCGCCGGCATAGTGGAGAACTTCAAGCCTATCTGCGATCGCGGTCGTATCATCGACAGTGTTCGCCTGCTGCATCGATGCGATGACCATGTACACGAAGTCGTAGGTCAGCATCGACACGAATGAGGCGGGCGGCAGCTCGCCACCCGAGAACGCCTGGTAGCGCTCGAAGTAGTCTGCGGCCGCCTGCGATGTGGGTTGCGCGGCCTGCCGAGGGATACCGCCCGCCAAAAAGATCTTCTGGCGCACCTTATCGGGTCCCAGCAACGTGTTGAGTAGGTCGGGAGTGAGCGACGTTTGGAGCGCCTCGCCGACGTCGAGGTCGATCGCTTGCAGGAGCAGGTTGATCTGCGCTGCGGCGTCATCGAAGTTGAGCAGGATGTCGGGTTGCTTGCTCCGCAGCCTCGTCAGGAACGGCGTATAGTCGGTCGTACCCGGAGGGAACTCTTCGCGTCCCACGATTTCGAAGCCGGCCTCTCGGTAGGCGTCTTCGTAGAACCCGCAGACGCTCTGGCCGATCTCCGTGTTGATGCACAGGATCGCCACCTTGGTGAGCTCAGGGAAGTCCTCCCTGGTGCCTTGGGCGCCCTGCAAGAAGTAGCGGCTGATCGCGGGTAGCGTCTGGAACTCCCAGTGCGATTCGCCCGCAGCCTTCTCAAAGGTATCAAGCGAAGTGTGTTCGCGATCCTGGCACGGGCAAAGGTGGAGCACCTTGTTCGGCTGCGTGAGCTGTGTCGCTTCTGCTTCACCGAGCGTTGCCGGACCCCAGATCACCTTGACGTGGTCGTCGCGAATGAGCTTCGTGGTCAGCGAAACCGTGCGTGCGACATCCGACTGCGTATCGCTATCGATGAGATTGATCTTGTAGATCGTATCGCCGACCTGGAAGCCGCAGATACCCTCGCTGGTGCAATCCTTGTTGATCTCGTCCACGGCGAGCTTGACGCCATCGCCGGTCACCTGTCCGAAGACCTGGATCTGCGGCGGGCCCGTCAGCTCAAACAGCCAGCCCCAGTCGACCTCGGCTGTCTTGGTGACACCGGGATCCTTGTGGAGCACATCGTCGCGCGTGACGATCTCAGACGGTTCGACCGTTCCGGCCGACACGTCCTCCGTCGCGCTGGGTACGGGCGTATCTTCGTCGCTGCCACCGTTGTTCTTGTTATCGCTGCACGCCGCGCCTGCGGCGAGAAGCAGCGCAAGCAACATGGCGACTAACCACCACGTCTGCTGCTTCGCAATCATTCGGGCCTCCTTGTCTCCATCGAAAGCTTCCAGGATTATAGCCTGCTGCGCTCTACCGTCAATTTCTGGTCACCAGGCGCCTACCAAGCGATCGTTTGCATCTCGGTGAACTCCAGCACGCCATAGATGCCCCCCTCCCGCCCGATACCGCTCTCCTTGAAGCCGCCGAACGGCGCCACCATGAACGTCGAGGCGCGCGGGCCGCTGATACCGTCGGTGATCAGCACCGAGCCGGTGCGCAGGCGCCTGGCCACCTGGACGCCACGCGCCTTGTTCTGCGTCACCACCATCCCGCTCAGCCCGAAACGCGAGTCGTTCGCGATCGCGATGGCCTCGTCGATGTCGTTGTACGGCTGTACCGCGAGCACCGGCCCGAAGATTTCCTCCCGGGCGATGCGCATGTCGCTGCGCACGTCGCCGAAGATCGTCGGCTCCAGAAAGAAGCCACGCGCCAGCTGCGGCGGGCGGCCGCCGCCGGTAATCAGCGTCGCGCCTTCTTCCCGGCCGGCGCGCAGATACTCCTCCACGGCCGCGCGGCGCTCTTCGCGGATGAGCGGCCCGACCATCACCTCGGGGTCGGCCGGCTCGCCGATCTTCAGCTTGCTCACGAAGCCCGCCATCTTCTCCAGCACCTTGTCGTAGAGTGCAGCCGGTACCAGGCAGCGAGTCGAGAGCGCGCAGCCCTGTCCGGCATGGACGAACGTCGGGCTCGCAAGGCCTGGCGCGGCCGTGTCGAGATCGGCGTCGTCCAGGAGGATCGCCGCCGACTTGCCGCCGAGCTCCAGGTGCACCCGCGTGAGGTTCTGCGCCGCGTCCGCGGCGATGCGCTTGCCCGTCGGCACGCTGCCCGTAAAGGAAACCTTGTCGACGAGCGGGCTGCCGACAAGCTCCTCGCCGAGTTCGACGGTTTCGCCCGTCACAACGTTGAACACGCCCTCCGGCAGGTCGGTCGCATCGATGATCTTCGCCACCTCGAGGTTCATCAGCGGCGCGTAGGGCGACGTCTTCACGACCAGCGTGCAGCCGGCGGCCAGCGCCGGTCCCAGCTTCTGCACCAGGACGAACAGCGGGAAGTTCCACGTGTTGATCGCGCCGACCACCCCCACTGGCTGGCGGTGCACCATGAGCTGCGTCATCGACGGGCCGAACGCGGTCTCCTGCACCAGCGGTGGTAGCTGCTCGTCGAAGTCGACCTTCGTGGCCAGCTCAGCGTAGTGGTGCATGAACTGGAGGGGCTCATCGAGCTGGGTCCCGAGCAAGAACTGGGCGCAACCGACCTCCGTCATCAGCAACTCGCGCAGCCGCTCTCGATGCGCTGAGAGGCCATCGGCGATCTGCTGGATAACGCGCGCGCGGTCGCGTGGCGTCATCTGAGGCCACGGGCCGGTGTCGAACGCGCCGCGCGCCGATTCAATCGCCCGGCGCATCTCGGCTCGACCGGCGTTCGGCGCGGTCGCGATCACCTCTTCGGTCGCCGGATTGAGCACGTCGAACGTGCCGCCGGCATCGGCGTCGATCCAGCGACCACCGATGTACATCTGGTAGGCAACCGGCTTTGCTGTTGTGACCATCGCGCTCGTACCCGACCCTAGCCGAGCATGATCAGGCCGGCGTCGACGACGAGCACCTGGCCCGTCATCAGCGCGCTGTCATCGGAAGCCAGGTAGACGGCGGTGCCAGTGAGATCGCCGGCCTCGAGCGATTTGCGCAGCGCGGTAGCGCGCGTGAGCTGCTCCATGAACGGGCCGGGCACGACCTTCTGCGTCGCCTCCGTCATGGTCAGTCCGGGAGCGATCGCGTTCACCCGGATGTTCGCGGGGCCGGCGACGGTCGCCATCCACTTCGTCAGGTTGATCACCGCCGCCTTCGACACGGCGTAGCCGCTGACGGGGATCGTCGGCAGATCGGTCGGCATCGGCAGCGGGAGCGGGTACGCTGCGGTCGATGCGATGTTGATGATCGAGCCGCCGCCCCGCTGCTTCAGGTGCGGGAACACTGCGCGCGAGGCGACGACGACGCTGAGGACGTTCGTGTTCAGCACCTTCGTAAAGTATTCGGTCGACTGGTCGGCCAGGTCCATATCGCCATACAAGGCTGCGTTGTTAACGAGCACATCGATGCCGCCGAACGCGTCGACGACCTGCTGCGCAGCCGCGACCATCTGCTCCTGATCCGTGACGTCGGCTTGCAGGGCGAGTGCGCTGCCGCCGGCGCTCCGGATCAGCTCCGCGGTCTCTTTCGCGTCGGCCTCCCGCAGGTCGAACACAGCGACCGCCGCGCCCTCCTCGGCGAAGCGCTGGGCATAAGCACGGCCGATGCCGCGCGCAGCGCCCGTGACGATCGCCACTCTGTCCTGTAGCCGCATCCGCAAGGACTCCCAAAAGCGCTTCTGGCCATCCAGAGCACTCCGAGTGTAGGGCATGGACGACAGCCGGACAAAGTCTTGACAAACGTTCGCAATAGCGAGATACTCTGGTCGCTGAAAACACCCCGTTCCATACGGGGAGGTGGTAGTCTCAGCGCGCCGATTGGTCGTACACATGAGCCGAGGGCATGTATCGGCGTCCCGCAGCCGAAGCGCCCGACTCCGCAGGGCGACGCCAACCGGCGCTCTTTGAATCGCGATATGCCCCGCCGGTCCTGATCACGGCACACGAAAGGAGGGGGACAGGCAGCGACTACGAATCGTCAAGCCAGAAGCATCACGTCCAGAAGGAGGTAACACCTTGCATCGCATTGCAAACATCCGGTTGGTGGCGCTGCTCATCGCCCTGAGCGCGGTAGCCGCTGCCTTCCTGTTCAGCGGCGGCATCTCGCCCCGCGACCACGCGAACGCCGCCGGCCCGTTCACCCTGGCCGGCATCTACTGCGCAGACATGTACCTAGACGTAGCCCCGCTCCAGGCCAAGGGCGCCGCACACGGCACCGGAGACCTGCAGGTGGGCAAGCTGATGATGCGTGTCGACCCATCCACCAAGGTCCCGGGGAACTGGGACATCAGCGTCATCAACTACCTGGGCCCGGGCGCCTTGATCCCGAGCGCGCCGCCTGCGACGGGCACCTGCGCCACCAAGGGCGACAACAACGCCGCGGCGTGGAACCCGGCGGTCAAGTACGCCATCCAGAACGCCAACTCGCGGCCGACGTCGATCGGCACGCCCGTCGGCCCTGGGCCATCGCTCGCGTGGAAGGTGTGCACGTTCGACAGCGTCGGCCCGTTGGGCCAGCTCTGGATCCGCACCGACTTCAACATCTTGCTGACGACCAAGTCGTTAGCCGGATCGAACTTCGGCGAGATCAACGCCTACCTGGGCGTCGACTCCGCCTGCGCGACGACAACGCCGAACACATTCAACGCCCATACCGTGCTGGAGTTCACCAGTCGCGTCGCGACAACGGGTACACCGGGCGTTGGTAACGACGACTGGGACGGTGACGGCTGCACGGACTTCGACGAAATGAGTCCCTTCCCCGCCACGCGCGCCGGTCTGGACCCGTTCAACCCGAACGACTGCGACCAGAACTTCAACGGCGCGTACAACGTGCTCACCACCGCCTTCCCGTCTACGAAGCAGGGCGTGGCCACGGCGCTACTGGCGACGGTTGCGTCCGTCCAGAGCAAGACGATAAAGGACGGTAAGCACGTCCAGGCCACCGTCGTCGTGAACTCGCCGAACGGGCTCGCCAACAACGACGAAGTGTTCTGGAACTCAACTGACCCGTTGCAGATAGGCTGGTGGCAGGTCAAGTTTGGCGGTATCGGGCCGGGCGGCGTGCCAGCGCCAGGACAGAAGAAGGTGACCATGAATCGCCTCTTCGCGCCGCCGTGCGGGCTGATCACAACCGGCCTGCCAGGAGGAGCGCCGAACAACGGGCTCTACGGCGTGAATTGCCTCGGCCCGGTGCAGAAGGGGAACTACTTCCACTGCATCAGCCGCATCGATGACGAGAAGGCGCCTGCGCCGCCGGCGGTTCGTCCGATAACGAGCCGGATCCTCTGTTACATCGACTCGCCGGCTCTCAACGACTCGGGCGACGCCTTGGTACCGAGTGCGGACGGCATCGGAGGCGCGCCGCCGCCGCCGCCGTATACCACGGCAACGCCCACGACCCTGACCGGGAGCTATGACCCGGTCAACGAGAAGATCAACTTCGACGGTTGCTTCCGGAATGTCGGTGGTACCATCGCCCCGAACGTGATCGTACACACCAACATTGACTCGACCAGCCTGAAGGGCTTCACGGACATCTGGTTCAACGCCACCAACGCAGAGTGCACGGCCGGGGTCGTGAACGGCGGCCCGGCAAGTCTCCAGGTGGCGACCTCCCTGGCGGAGCAGACCGACACCTTCGACCACGACGGTGATGGCTGCACCGACATGGACGAGCTGGCCGTGACGCCTCCGGGCACGTGCGGGGATGACCCGTACAACCCGAGCGACTCGGACACCACGCTCACCAACACCGGCAGCGTTGTCGTGACCGTGGCCCCGGCTGACTGGGACAAGACCG
>JBAROU010000159.1:0-1829 GCA_049642385.1 Dehalococcoidia bacterium
CCCTACGATGAGAGGGCCTACCTGGACGAACAGAGGGACGCGCGCCTCGACGTCGCTTACACCCAGAAAAGCGCGCCTCACTACTTCGGCATCACGGCCGACTTCATCGAGTTCAGCATGACCGGCGACTTCGACGGCACCACCGTGATCATGATGGGCTGCGAAGGCCTCGCCTCGGACCGCACCGCCCAGGCGTTCGTGGACAAAGGCGCCGCCACCTATATCAGCTGGGACAACACCGTCTCCGCCTCGCACACCGACGCCTCAACCGAGCGCCTGCTCCAGCACATGGTGATCGACGGCAGCTCTGCCGACGACGCTGTCGCCCAGACCATGGCTGAGCTCGGCCCGGACCCCACGTACGACAGCGTCCTGCGCGCATACGCGGGCCAGAGGTAACTCGCCCCGAACCAGACTGCGGACTCCCCCGCCCGTTGTCGCCAGCAGAACACCGGTGCTATGATGCGCTTGGTTCCCCATGCAGATCCTCCGTGACCTCAACCCCGCTCAGCGAGAGGCTGTCGAGCACACCCAGGGCCCGCTCCTAATCCTCGCCGGGCCGGGCAGTGGCAAGACGCGCGTCATCGCCCACCGCATCGCCTTCCTCATCGCCCGCGAGGACGTCCACCCCTACCGCATTGTCGCCGTCACGTTCACGAACAAAGCCGCGCGCGAGATGCGCGACCGCGTCGTCGCGATCCTCGGCGTCGCCGCGGAAGGGGTGCTACTCGGCACGTTCCACGCCGTCTGCGCGCGCATCCTGCGCGTCGATGGCGCTGCCATCGGCATCGCGCGGGAGTTTACGATCTTCGACGACGGCGACCAGCAGGCACTCATGCGTCATGTGCTCGAGGAGCTGTCTGTCAACCCAAAGAAGTTCCCCCCACGCGCGATTCTCTCCGCCATCTCGCGCGCCAAAAGCGAGCTCGCCTCTCCCGCCGCCTACGCCGCCGGCGTGAGCGACTACTTCGGCGAGATCGTCGCGCGAGCTTACGACCGCTACCAAACGCAGCTTGAGGCAAACAACGCGCTTGATTTCGACGACATGATCATGCGCACGGTGGAGCTGCTGCGCGAGCAGCAGACCGTGCGCGAGAAGTACCGGCAGCGCTTCCTCCACGTGCTCATCGACGAGTTTCAGGACACCAACATCGCCCAGTACCAGCTCGCGCGCAACCTCGCCGCCGGGCACGGCAACATCTGCGTCGTGGGCGACCCCGATCAGTCGATCTACTCCTGGCGATCAGCCGACATTCGCAACATCCTCAATTTCGAGCGCGACTACCCAAACGCGAAGGTCGTCTACCTGGAGCAGAACTACCGCTCCACCCAAACGATCCTCGACTCCGCCCATGCCGTCATCGCGGCCAACCAGCAGCGCAAAGAGAAGAACCTCTGGACAGAGCGTGGTTCCGGCGAGCCGATCGTGGTCTTCGAGGCCTACGACGACATCGAGGAGGCCGACTTCATCGCCGCCGAAGTGAAGGAGCTGTTGTCCGGACGGCGGACTCCGCAAGCGGAGGGCGACCGCGCCCTCACGCATGGCGACATCGCCGTGATGTACCGCACCAACGCGCAGTCCCGAGCGCTGGAGGAGTCTTTCGTCCGCGAGCAGATCCGCTATCGCCTCGTCGGCGGTACGAGATTCTACGAACGGCGCGAGGTAAAGGACCTCCTCGCCTACGTACGCTTGATCTACAACCCGTTCGATCGCATTTCGTTCGACCGCGTCGTGAACGTCCCGCCGCGCGGCATCGGCGCGAAGACGCTGGAGGAGCTCTCGCGCTGGGCAGCGGCGCGCGACCTACCGGAGTATGCGGCCTTACAAG
>JBAROU010000171.1:0-47087 GCA_049642385.1 Dehalococcoidia bacterium
GCCTAGCGCTGGATGAATACCGGGCGTGGGTCAGGTTGGCTGACCCACGCCCGGCCCTTAAGGAGGGCAGTGCTACCTAGACCGCTGTGCTGTTGCGTTTGGGGATGCGCTTGAAGCGCATGCGAGCGAGGCCGCGCAGGTCTTCGAGGACGGTCTTGAGCACGTTGACCCTCGTGTCGGGGTCTTCGATCCACTTGATGGGGATGTCCTTCACCCGATAGCCGCCCTTCTCAGCCAGCAGCAGCAGCTCCGTGTCGAAGAACCACTCCTCGTTCTCGATGCGCGGGATCAGCTCGTGGGCGGCCCGGCGCGAGATCGCCTTGAAGCCGCACTGGGTGTCCGAGAGCTTCGACAAGAACAGCAGCTTAATCAGGAAGATGAACCCGCGCGACGTGGTCTCCCGTTTGAGCGAACGCGTGATGTTCGATCCGCGCGTCATGCGCGAGCCGGTCGATACGTCGTACCCCTCTTCGAGCACCGCGCGAGCGAGCGACAGCAGCGCGCCGAGATCAGTCGACAGGTCGATGTCCATGTAGCACATCGCGTCGGCGTCGCTCTCCAGCCACGCCTTGCGCAGCGCGCGGCCGCGCCCCTTCTGGGGTAGGTGGAGCGGCGTCACGTCGTCGTACTGCGCGGCCAGCTCCTGCGCCACGGCCAGCGTGGCATCGGTCGACGCGTTGTCGGCGATGACGATGCGCCACTGGTAGGGGAACGACGTCTCGGTCAGGTACGCGCGTAGCTTCTCGACGCTGCCAGCGAGGACGTGCGCTTCGTTGTAGACGGGCAGGACGATGTCGAGCTTGGGCACGAGCGTTGGTTCCTAGTGCCGGAAGTGGCGGTAGCCGGTGAGCGCCATCGCCACGCCCAGCCGGTCGCAAGCCTCGATCACTTCGTCGTCGCGCACGGAGCCGCCCGGCTGGACGACGGCGCGGATGCCGCCTTCCGCCGCCATGTCGATGCTGTCCGAGAACGGGAAGAACGCGTCCGATGCGAGCGCGCAGCCGGGCGCGGCCTCGCCCGCGGCGCGCAGCGCCAGGTGGACGCTGTTCACGCGGTTGGGCTGGCCCGCGCCGGCGCCAACCAGGGCGCCGTCTTTAGCGAGAACGATCGCGTTCGATTTCACGTGCTTTACGGCCTTCCAGGCGAAGCGCAGGTCGGCCAGCTCTCCTTCCGTGGGTGCCCGCTTCGTCACGACGCGCAGCTCCACGTCATCATCGGCTACGTGGTCGGCCGTCTGCACCAGCATCCCTCCGACGACGTAGCGGGTCTCGAAGCGATCCGCGCTCGGCTCGATGAGCGGGGCGCG
The DNA here is from genome assembly GCA_049642385.1 of Dehalococcoidia bacterium. Classification (GTDB taxonomy): domain Bacteria; phylum Chloroflexota; class Dehalococcoidia; order DSTF01; family RBG-16-68-14; genus JBAROU01. The sequence continues at coordinate 1,307 of JBAROU010000171.1, forward strand.
CAGGATGCGCAGGTCGCGGCTCTTGCCCAACAAGTCGAGCGCTTCGCTGTCGTACTCCGGCGCGATGATGATCTCCAGGAACAGGCGTTGGCCACTCGTTGGGTGCTTGCTGGCGCGGATCTCCTGCGCCAGCTCCTTCGTGACACGCCGGTTGATGCCGACGATGCCTCCGAACGCGGAGAGCGGGTCGCCGGCGAAGGCGCGTCGCCACGCCTCGACGACGTCCGCGTTCGCCGCGAGGCCGCAGGGCGTGGCGTGCTTCACGACGGCGATCGCCGGCTCGGCGAAGTCGCAAGCGGCGCGCCAGGCGGCATCAGCGTCGAGGATGTTCACGTAAGAGAGCTGCTTGCCGTGCAGCTGTTCTGCCCCGGCGATGCCGCCCGCAACGAGCGTGTTCGCATCCGCGTAAAACGCCGCGCGTTGGTGCGGGTTCTCGCCGTAGCGCAGGTCGTACAGCTTGCGCAGCCCGATTGACATCGCCTCGGGCAACTCGGCGGTGTCACTACGCCCAGACGAGCGAGCGTCTGCCCGCAGGTACGACGCGATCGCGGTGTCGTAGAGCGCGACGTGCTGGAACGCCTTCGCGGCGAGCCGCCGTCGCTCCTCCAACGACACGCCCCCCGCGCGCAGCGCTGCCAGCGCCGACGCGTAGTCCGCGGGGTCGACCAGTGGCAGCACGTGCGGGAAGTTCTTGGCGGCCGCCCGCAGCATCGTCGGCCCACCGATGTCGATCTGCTCGAGCGCTTCGTCGAGACGCACGCCCGGCTGGGCGATCGTCTCGACAAACGGGTAGAGGTTCACCGCGACGAGGTCGATCGGCGCGAGGCCGTGCTGCTCCAGCTCACGCAGGTGCTCCGGCTTGTCGCGCCGCGCGAGGAGACCACCGTGGATGGCGGGGTGGAGCGTCTTCACGCGGCCGTCCAGTATCTCCGGGAAGTCCGTCAGCTCTGAGATGCTGCGCACCGAGAGCCCGGCGTCGGTCAGGTGGCGGTGCGTGCCGCCGGTGGCGAAGATCTCCGCCCCCAGCTCCAGCAGCCCGCGCGCCAGCTCCACGGCGCCGGTCTTATCGTACGGTGCGATGATCGCGCGCATGGCTAAGCCACCGCCACACGCGGTTCTCCCGCAGCCGCCGTCACCTCGCCCACGAGGAGGGCGTCCGGCAGCAGGGAGCGCAGCGCGTCTGCGTCCGAGGCGTCGCACACCAGCACCAGGCCCAGGCCCATGTTGTACACGCGCCACATGTCGGACTCCGGCACGTTGCCCTCGCGCTGGATCAGCTCGAAGATGGGCGGTACGCGCCAGGCCGAGCGGTCGATGCGCGCGCCCAGGCGCTGCCCTGAGCCTGCCGAAGAGGCCTCCGGTAGCACCCGCGCGACGTTCTCGCTCAGGCCGCCCTGCGTGATGTGGGCGATGCCCTTCAGCTTGGCCAACGCCGGCTTGATCGCCGGCCAGTACGGGCGATGCGGCGTGAGCAACGCCTCGCCGAGAGTGCTACCTAGCTCCGTGTATGTGCGCTCGAGCCGCGCGCGCTCTTCCGCCGCGTCGCCGCCGATGCCAACGCCGAAGACGCGTCGCGCGAGCGAGAAACCGTTGGTGTGCAACCCGCTCGACGGCAGCGCAAGCAGCGCATCGCCGGCGTGGATCGTCGAGCCGTCGATGATCGCGGCGCGCTCGACGACGCCGACGACAAAGCCGACGAGATCAAAGTCTCCCGGCGCGTAGACGTCGGGCATGTCGGCCGTCTCGCCGCCGATGAGCGCACACTCGGCGGCGCGGCAGGCGTCAGCGACGCCCTGCACCAGCGCGATCTTCTCGTCTTCGTTCAGCGTGGCGGAGGCGATGTAGTCGAGGAAGAAGAGCGGCTCCGCGCCGGTCGTGATGACATCGTTCACGTTCTGGTTCACCGAATCGATGCCCACGGTGTCGAACCGGCCGAGCAGCGAGGCGATCTTCACCTTCGTGCCGACGCTGTCCGTGCTCGAGACGAGCACGGGGTCTCGATACGAGCCGAGACGGAAGAGCCCGGCGAACGGCCCCACGCCCGCCAGCACCTCCGGGCGATGCGTCGCGCGGGTGATGTCGCGGATGCGCGACACGAAGCGGTTCGCCGCGTCGATGTCGACGCCGGCGTCGGCGTACGTGAGAGACGGGCGCTTAGATCGCGAGGTAGTCATGCCGCAGCTCAATGTACCCGTAGGGACAGAGCTTCAGCTCTGTCCAGGGCCGAGCTAAAGCTGGGCCCCTACAGGAGATCGATCGCTCCCAAGGCTCGCAAAGTACGCCGGTGCTGCACCGATCAGTCCCGTCGCTCACGTGCCACTGGAGAGCGAGGGCACGGCCTCCATCCACTCGAACTCGTGGCGGTCGCCACCGGCGGGCTCCAGCGCCAGCTTGTCCATCTGGAGCGGTACCGATATCGGGTAGTTGCCCGTGAAGCACGCCAAACAGAACTTCTCACGCGGCAAGCCGACCGCCTCGATCAGGCCCTCCACGCTCAGATAGCCGAGCGAGTCGGCGCCGAGGTGCTCGCGGATATCGTCTACAGACATCTGGCCCGCGATGAGCTCCCACCGTGTTCCCATATCGATGCCGAAGAAGCAGGGCGAAGTGATCGGCGGCGATGTGATGCGCATGTGCACCTCGCGTGCGCCCGCCTTGTACAACATCGCCACGACACGCCGCGTGGTCGTCGCCCGGATGATCGAATCGTCGACGACCACCACGCGCCGCCCCGAAAGCAACTCTGGCAACGGGTTGTACTTGAGTTGAGCGCCCATCTCGCGGATGCGCTGGTCGGGCTGGATGAACGTGCGTCCCACGTAGCGGTTCTTCACCAACCCCTCGACGAACGGGATACCCGACTCCTGCGAGTAGCCGACCGCCGCCGCGATCGCGGAGTCTGGCACACCGATGACGACATCAGCGTCCGCCGGATGCTCGCGCGCGAGCTGCGCACCCAGCGACATGCGCACGGGGTAGACGAGTTTCTCGTTGATAACGCTATCCGGTCGGGAAAAGTAGATGTACTCGAAAATGCAAAACGCGTCCTTGCGTTCCGCGGCCTGGAAGCTCTCGACGCCGCCTTCCGCAGTGATGCGCACGACCTCGCCCGGCTCGACTTCGCGGATGAACGTCGCGCCCAGGTGGTCAAGCGCGCACGTTTCGGACGCGACGACCCAGCCGCCGTTCAGCTTGCCCAAGCAGAGCGGCCGGTTACCCATCGGGTCGCGCGCGGCCATCAGCTCATTGGGCGTGAGCGCAACGAGCGAGTACGCGCCTTCGAGGCGACGCATCAGGTACGACCAGCGCTCCTGCCAGGTCGCGCCGGGCGCGTTCGCCAGCGCCTGGACGATGACTTCGGAATCGGTGCTCGAATCGAATTCGATGCCCTGATCCTGGAGGTCGGCGCGCAGGACGGCGGCGTTGACGATGTTACCGTTATGTCCCAGCGCCAGCTCACCGGTCGGGCCCGCGATCAGGCAGGGCTGCGCGTTCGATTCGCGGCTAGAGCCGGTGGTGGAGTAGCGCGTATGGCCGATCGCCATGTGGCCGGGCAAGTTGCTCAGGTCCTCTTCATTGAAGACCTGCGAGACGAGTCCCATGCCGGTGCGTAAGTACAGCCGCCGCTTGTTAGCTGAGGCGATGCCTGCGCTCTCCTGGCCTCGATGCTGGAGGGCATATAGCCCGTAGAAGGCGATCCTGGCGACATCTTCGCCTGGCGCCACCACCCCGAAGACACCGCAGGACTCCTTCAAGGTCGAGCTCATGGGTAGTATCTGCCCTCAGGCCTTAGGGTCCGAAAGCGTTGTTGGTCAACCAAGGTTATCGGAGAAAACCTCCACTGCTCGACCTCGTTGGCCGAGTGTAGTGTAGCATCGGGCTGGGTATAGGGCAAATGTTCAGTTATGATACGCGGCGTCGATGGCTCAGCTTCGCCGCGAAGCTAACGAACCACTCCGGCCGGCCGGTGGTCGTGCCCGACATCGCTCGTACAGCGGGGCAGGGAGTGCTCGCCTTCTCGCCCGTGCAGGCGCTCGATCTCCGGCTGGATCGTGACGTGGTGGATGGCGAAGCGCTCGTGGAGCATGTCGCACAGCTCGGCGAGCACCGCGTCCGAGTCGCGTTCGCCCGTCAGCTCGCAGTGGCAGCTTAGCGCCACGAGCCCCGACGTTACCGTCCAGACGTGCAGGTCGTGCAGATCTTTCACGCCCGACGTACCGCGCAACGCACCTTCGACCTCCTGCGTATCGATGTGGGCCGGCACCGCCTCGAGCAGCACCGTGAGCGACTCGCGCAGCAGGCGCGCCGCGGCGACGACGATAAGCACGCCGATGAGCACGCTTACCAGCGGATCGGCCAGGAACCAGCCGGTCGAAAGCATGATCGCACCTGCCGCGATCGCGCCGACCGACCCCGCGACGTCACCCAGGACGTGGTAGAACGCTCCGCGCACGTTTATGCTGCGCCCCTGGTGCGACTGGAGGATAAGCGCGCTTGCCAGGTTCGCCAGCAGTCCGACAGAGGCAAAGGCCAGCATCGGCCCGCTCTCCACGTCCGGCGGGTCGGCGAAGCGTCCCGCCGCCTGCCAGAAGACGAACACCGCGACCAGCAGCAGCGCGCCACCGTTCGCAGCGGCGGCGAGCACCTCGGCGCGCTGGAAGCCGAACGTGCGCCGCGCGCTGGCCGGCCGGTTCGCCATCCACACGGCAGAGAGAGCAAGTAATAGCGCCAGCGCGTCCGAGACCATGTGCCCGGCGTCCGCGAGCAGCGCAAGGCTGTTCGTCAGCACGCCGCCCACGACTTCGACGACGAGGATGCCGGCCGTCAGCAGAAACGCGAAGCTCAGGGCGCGCCGGCTGGCAGTGCGATCGTGGGCCAGTTCGTTAGTCATCGTCCCGATTCATGATATCCAACGCCCCCAACGCCTCCGTATCGGCGCGGGCGAGCGCGAGCGTCATTCGGGACGCCCCACCCTCCGGTGCATCCAGCGGATGCGTAGCAAGTCGCGCACCTCGCGCAGCGCCGAGCCGATACCGAGCCGGAAGCGCGAACCCTCGACGTGGTGCCACTCGATCGGCACTTGGCGCACCGAGAAGCCCAGTCGCCGGGCGAGGTAGAGAATCTCCGCATCGAACGCCCAGCCGTCGAGCTGCTGGAGCGGGAAGATCGCCTGGGCGGCTGCGCGGCGGAAGGCCTTGAAGCCGCACTGCGTGTCTTCGATGTCGGAGAGCAAAAGACGGCGGCGCGCGATCTTGAACAGGCGCCCGCCCACGCGCCGGAACGTCGGCTGCGAGGCGCGCATGTCGGCGCCCGCGTGCACGCGCGTACCCGCAGCCACGTCCGCGCCCGCGGCGAGCAGCTCGAGCAGCTTGGGCGTCTCTTCGGGCGGCGTGGCGCCGTCCGCGTCCATGTAGAGCACCACATCGCCCGTCGCGGCCAGCGCGCCGGTGCGCACTGCGGCGCCCTTGCCGCGATTGCGCTCGTGCTGGAGCACGCGCACCGGCACGCGCTGCCCCGCCGCGCGCGCGATCTCCGCCGTGGCGTCAGCGCTGCCGTCATCGACGACCAGGACCTCGGCGTCGTAGGGCTGGCGCGCAACGTAGTCGATCAGACGGTCGAGTAGCGAGCCGAGGCGGGACTCCTCGTTGTAGGCCGGAACGATGAAGGAAACCGACCGCGGCTCGAAGTTAGGAGCGTCGCCTGCCATCAGTGCTACGCGTTCGTTTCGGCCGGCTCGCGGCGGCGGGCGCGGCGACGCCGGCGGCGGGGGCCGTCGCTTTCGACGTGGAGTGGCTTGTCGACGAGCGCGGCGACTGCTTCGCCTACCTCGCGCGCGCGGGCGAGCCCGTCCGGGGCCATCGGGCGGGACACAGTCACCTGCCCGATCTCGAGCCGGCGGCCGCTGCTCTTCAGCACCCTGATCTCGAACTGCGCGAAGTCTTGTGCGCCGCCCTCCTGCGGATCGCCGCTGATCTCCTGCACCTCCACCCGTTCGATCTTGTAGAAAGGCACCAGCTCCGACGTGCCAACGCCCATGCCGAACAGCCCCTGCTGCCAGATGGCGGTCTGCTTCTTCTTATCGATGACGACGTTGGCGCCGTACACCGAATAGACGAACCCCATGCCAGCGAACGGCACGAGCAGGATCGCGCCGCCCAGCAGGACGAGCGCCAGAAAAAAGGGCAGCGACTGGAGCCAGAGGAGCGCGGCGGCGCCCGCGAAGATGCCCAGCGCGAACATGATCAGCGGCGCGATAGCGGCGCTTCGCGCGGGCCGGATGTCGATGGTCTCCGGCTGGATCACACAGACGCGGCGGTGGAGGTCGATCTCGCGGCGGGTCGTGGCTGTAGCCATATGACTCGCCTCATTATAGAGCCCTGGCAGCGCGGGCTCTCAAGCGAGGCGTTTGACCGCCTGAGAGCAGCCCCGTACAATGCACGCACAGCCCAGGAGGAGAACCATGCGTAAGGACTTGATGGACATTCTGGCCTGCCCAATGTGCAAGGGCGAGCTCCAACTCAGCGTCGACGAAGACCAGGGTGACGAGGTGATCAAAGGATCGCTGTTCTGCGCCAAGTGCAACGAGCGTTACCCGATCGACGACGGCATCCCGAACCTGCTCCCGCCCGATCTGCGCCGTCAAGCCGAGGCGCAGACCACGTAAGTTCGGAGGCGAACGCTATGCAGAACTCGCAGTCGTTGGGCCCGATGCTGATGGCAGTCTCCGCCGTTCAGATGTTGATCCTCACGCTGGGCGTTCTCCGCAGGAGCTACTACGCCGTCGCGCTGCCTGTGCTCGCCGCGACGGGCGTCGTCTCCGCGTTGCTGTTCTGGATCGGCTACACGATGGCGAACATGGAGGCCGATCTTTCAGAGCTCGACATGGAAGACGAGGAGCAGCCGCAGCCCGTCGGCGCGCTCCACTAAGGCTTGTCCGCCTGGGCGGGCCAGCTCGTCTCCCAACCCGGCTCCGCTCGCTTCCGCACCCCCGACGCATCCACAGCCGCCTTTAGCTCGCCGATCGTGCGATCGATCTGTGGGTGGCGCACATCGCTTGCGATCTCCGCGAGCGGTACGAGGACGAACGCGCGCTCGGGCAGCGCCGGGTGCGGCACGCGCAGGCCTGGCTCGTCGATGATCGCCTCGCCGTAGAGCAGCAAGTCGAGGTCGAGCGTGCGCGGGCCCCAACGTTCGCCCCGGCGGCGCCCCAGATCGCGCTCGACCTCTTGCAGGTGACGAAGCAAGGCCTGCGGTCGTAGACCTGTTACGCCCTGGCATGCCGCGTTTAGGAACGACGGTTGGTCCTGCGGTCCCACCGGGTCGGTCTCATACAGCGACGACACAGCGTCGATGCGCACGAGCGGCGCGAGGCGGCGCAGGCCGACGATCAGGTTGCGTTCTCGGTCGCCCAGGTTCGAGCCGAGGCCAAGATAGACGACGGGCGGCTCGCCCGTCACGCTTGCCTCCACCCGCGCACCACAGCGTCGGCAACGCGCACCACGTCACGCATCGCCGCCACGTCGTGCACGCGCACGATGTCGACGCCCGCAGCGACGGCGAGCGCCATCGTCGCGGCGGTGCCGAGCAGGCGGTCTTCGGGCGGCGCGTCGTCCAGCACCGCGCCGATCGCTGACTTGCGCGACGTGCCGAGCAGCATCGGCAATCCCAGATCACCCAGCTCGCTCAGGCGACGCAGCATTTCGATGTTCTGTTCCGGCGTCCAGCCGAAGCCGAACCCCGGATCGACGATCAGCCGTTCGCGCGCCAGACCAACGTCGTCGGCGATGGCGATACTCTCTTCCAAGCCCGTTCGAACGTCAGCGATCACGTCGTGGTACTCGCGGCCGCGCTGGTTGTGCATCACGACGGCAGGCACGCCGAACTCGACGCACAGCTCCGCCACCCCTCGATCGCAGCGGAAGCCCCAGATGTCGTTCACGAGATGCGCGCCCGCCTCCAGCGCCGCCTTCGCCACGGGCGCTTTGTAGGTATCGACGCTCACCGGCGCGTCCGTTTCCCGAACGAGCCGCTCGATCACCGGCACGACGCGGCGGATCTCCTCCTCGGGCGCCAGCTCCTCGAAGCCGGGGCGCGTGGACTGCCCGCCCACATCGATGATGTCCGCGCCCTCCTCGATCATGCGCTTCGCGCGCTCGACAGCGGCCGCGGCATCGCCCACACCGTCGTTGGAGAACGAATCGAGCGAGGTGTTCACCACGCCCATCAGGTACGTGCGCTCGCCCCACACGAATGTGCGCGGCCCGATGATAAGGGAGGTTGCTGTTGTCGACATTGGTGCTGACAGTATAAGAAGCGGCCCGGCTATTCGCTCGCCGCCTCGGTTCGGCCGCCATCGATGATCGCGAACGCCACCATCCCCACCACCGCCCCGACGGCGGGGGCCAGCCAGTACAGCCAGTTCGACTCGAACGTGAGCGAGACGAGCGCCGGTGCGAACGAGCGCGCCGGGTTCATCGAACCGCCGGTGAGCGGGCCGCCCAGCAGCGCCCCCAGCGCCACCGCGCCACCGATCGCCAGCGCCGCGCCGAAGTCCGGGAGCGACGCTTCAGAGGCGACGCGCGCGATGACGAACGCAAGGAAGGACGTGATCGTCACTTCGATCAGGAACGCCTTCCAGAGCGCCCCGTCCGGCACCGTCGCACCCAGGTCGGCGACATCGCCGAAGAGCGCACGCAGCAGCAGGCTCGCCGCGATGGCGCCCGCCAGCTGCGCCGCGACATACGGCGCGATCGCTCGATAGCGGAACCGGCCGATGACGCTCAGCCCGAGGCTGATCGCCGGGTTGAAGTGCGCGCCGGACACGCGACGCGTCGTGAACACGCCCACCGCGATGGCAAGACCGAAAACGAGCCCAATTCCGAGCTGGCCGAGATCGGCATCCGACCGTTCGTCAACGATGATCGCGCCGGTGCCGGCGAAGACAAGGATGAAGGTGCCAGCGGCTTCAGCGAGAAGGCGCTGCGTCGGGTTAGGCGTCACGGCGGCTGCGTCCGAACACACCCTCCCATGACGCTACCGCTTGTACCCGATCGCGACGACGAACTCCCCCGGAACGTTGTAGCCATCGCCGTCGCGGTACGGCTCGATCGATTTGAGGTAGTCCGCGTGCGCTTCGTCGCGCGTCTTGTCGTCGAAACGTGCATACGCCAGCGCGACTGGGCCGCCGACGAACGCGGCGCCGAGCGCGGCCTCCGCCGACTCGTAGCGCAAGACGGACGGCAGGCGTTCGTAGGCGACGTCGGCGAAACCGGCCAGCGTGAACGTCTGCGCCAGCGCCTCCTTCGTGCCAAGTTGGAAGAACATCGGGCAGACCTCGGACTCCACGCGAGAGTCCACGATCGGGAAGATCTCCGCCCAGCCACAGCGGTCGCGCTGGCCCCAGACCGCGGCAAGGGCGCGCCCTCCAGGCTTCAGCAGCCGGAGCTGCTCCTGCAGCGCCAGGCGCGGGTCCGGCACGTACATCAGCCCCAGCCCGCACAGCGCGGCGTCGAACGACGACTCCTCCAGGCGCAGGTCTTCCGCGTCCATGCGCTCGAACGAAACGTTATCGATCTTGCGCTCCACTGCGATCTGCGCCGCGAGATCGACCATGCTCTGCGAGATATCCGTCGCGACGATGTGCCCGCCCGGGCCGACGGCCTCGGCCGCAGGGAACGTCACCAGCCCCGAGCCGCACGCGACATCGAGGACGCGCTCGCCGGGTTGTAGCGCGGCCAGCTTGAGCAGCAGGTTCTGCGCCGGCTGGAGCTGCTGCTGCCAGAAACCTTCGTAATGATCCGCGGCCTTGTCCCAGCCGTAGCGCTGAACTCGACGTTGCAGTCTCGCTTCCACCGCTATTCCACCGGCGCCGAGATGCGCACCTCGCGCCCGACCGTCATCGCGCGGCTGAAGTCGTCGCGCAGGGGGCTGTGCGCATCCGCTTCGTCGAGCAAGCGGAGCACGTCGGCTTCCGGTGCGCTGCTCTCGACGATGACGACGTAGCGCAGGCCGGTCCAGCCGGGCCGGACGCTGTCGTCGATGCCAAACATGCCGCGCGCGTCGTAGTCCGCGTGCACCTCCACTTCCAGGCTCGTCAGCGGCACGCCGCGCTTCGCGGCCCACATCATGTAGCCGATCGCCAGGCAACTCCCGAGCGCCGCGCGACCGAACACGCCCGAGTCGGGGCCCTGGCCGTTGCCGCCCTCCCCCTCCGACTCGTCCGCGATGAGCTTCCACGGGCCGTCCTCGATGTCGCAGGTGAGCCCGTCGCGCACGCGCACCTTGGTCACCGCCGTCCCTTGCCCGATCGACGGACGAAGGCGGATCGCCTTCTCGTTTCGCTCGAGCGCCGTCTTGATCTTCTCAGCATCTGCCATGTGCCAACCTCCGTTCGCCGCTAATTGACTTCGATCTTTGCTTCATCCACCACGCCGCCCTTGATGCGAAACGCGCGCAGCACCGGCTTCTTCTCGTTCGCGAGCGAGACGATGAGATAGTACGCCTCGGGCCAAGCGGCGAGACGCACGTCCGTGGGCGAGGGGTACGCCTCGGTGTGCGTGTGCGAGTGGTAGATGGCGAGCACGTCCCAGCCGTGGTCGTCGATGTCGCGGTAGATCTTGAGCAGGTCCTTCGGGTCCACGTTGTAGCGGTACGGGCTCGCTTCGGCGTTCACCGCGCGATACAGCTTTGTCGCGCTGCCGTCGTTTCCCGCGATGATGCCGCAGCACTCATTCGGCGCGTCCTCGCGTGCGTGGGCGATAATCTCATCTGCGAAGGAGCGCTCGAGCTTCACCAGTCGCGCACCTCTCCATCGTCGATGCAGGCGCCGGCCTGGAGGCGCATCTGCAAGAACGCGCGGCTCAGCGGCAGCGCGACGGCGTGCTGCGCCCAGTGGTCGCGCTCCGACTCCGGCAGACCAAGCAGATCCTGGAAGCTCGCATGCACGGTGCGCTCCTCGTCGGCGATGCCGACGTCGAGCGCCCAGCCGCCCTCGCGCTTGATGCGCCCGACGGTGTCCGTACGATCGAGCGAGAAGCCTGCCGCGCCGCGGTACTTCTCGATCACCGCCGCGTCGAAGCTGATCTGCAGACGCGCCGGGTCTTGGCCCTGCAGGGCGCGGCGATAGATCGGGATCAGATACGGGTTGGGCTCGTCGGCCATGGCGGATCCTAGTCTAGCAGGACGCGCACAGGCTGCAATCGGTCAGGCCGCGAACTCCCAGCGCGTCGCCGTCTCGGGCAGGTTCTCTTTGAAGCTCAGCACGACGCGCGGCCGAACGACGTAGAACGGCTCGCCGTCCACGCCCCAGTCGTACTTCTCCTTGTACGCCGCCCAGACGGGTTTGAGCACCGCCTTGTCCGCGGTCTTTTCGACCGCGCCTTCGACGATCACCGCTTCGTCGCCGACGCCTTGGACATGCACGACGACGTTCGGGTTCTGAGCGATGTTCTTCGCCTTGCGCGACTGGTCGCCGGTGGAGAAGTAGCAGACGTTGCTCAGCCAGACAGCCCACACCGGCGCAGCGTGGGGACGGCCGTCCGAGCGCGTCGTGCTCACCCAGTACAGGTGAGCGCCCTCGAGCAGGCCGCGCACGGCGCTCCACGGGAACTCCTGGCCAACAGGACTCTTCCCCTCTTCGAGCCCGTAGCCGGGCATGTGGGGACGAGCGGGCGTGGGATCGGCTACCACCAGACCTTGCCTTCGATCTCGTCGCCCAGCTCTTCGTAGTCCTTGCTCCAGAGGGACGTCGAAAGGTACTTCCAGCCGCTGTCCGCGAACAACAGCACGATGTTACCCCCATCGAGCCGTTCGGCCACCCGCTGCGCCGTGCGCAGCACCGCGCCCGACGAGATGCCGGCGAAGATGCCTTCCTTCTCCGTCAGCTCCTTCGTCGCGGCGAACGACGCGCGCGAATCGACGACGATCTTGCCGTCCAGCACCGACTCGTCCAGCACCGGCGGAATGAAGCCTTCGTCCAGGCTGCGCAGGCCCTGCACGAGATCGCCCGGGTGGGGCACGCACGCGACGACTTTCACCTCGGGGCGCTGCTCTTTCAGGTAGTGCCCGACGCCCGTGAGCGTGCCCCCCGTGCCGAGGCCGGCGACGAACACGTCGATATCCGGCACGTCGCGTAGGATCTCAGGGCCAGTCGTCTCATAGTGGGCGCGCGGGTTCTGCTCGTTGCCGTACTGGTATGGCATGAAGTACGTCGGGTCGCTCGCCGCGATCTCTTGCGCGACCGCGATCGACCCGTTCGTGCCCTTGATCCCGTCCGAGTACACAATCTCCGCGCCGAACGCGCGCAGGAGCTGCGTCCGCTCCTCACTCACGCTCTCGGGCATCACCACCTTGAGCCGGTAGCCCTTCAGCCGGCAGACCAGGGCGAGCGAGATGCCGGTGTTGCCGCTCGTCGGCTCGAGGACAGTGCGATCGTGTGTCAGCGCGCCGGAGCGCTCGGCCTCCTCGATCATGTACTTGGCGATGCGGTCCTTCACGGAGCCGGTCGGGTTCTGGCCCTCGAGCTTCGCGAAGAAGCGCACGCCCGGCTTCGGGCTGACGCGGTGCAACTCGACGAGAGGAGTGTTGCCGATCGCGTCAATCAGGTTGTTGTACAGCACGGCGCGCGTCGCTAGCGGGCGCCGCCCGCGAGCGCCGGCAGGATCGAGATCACGTCGCCGTCGGAGACCGGCGTATCAAGCGCCTGCAGGTATCGAATGTCTTCGTCATTCAGATAGATGTTGACGAAGCGGTGGAGCTGGCCGTCATCGCCGCTGATCTGCGCCCTGAAGCCCGGGTAGCGGCCGTTGAGGTCTTCTAGCAACGCGCCGACCGTACCTCCTGCGCCTTCGACGCTCTTGCCGCCGACGAGGTTCCGGAGTGTGGACGTAACGCGCACTTCAATCGACATCGTCCGCGCCTTTGCCATCGTGCTCATCTTCATCAGGCTCTTCAAGATAGCCGACGTCCGGGCTGCTGCCGCTCGCCTGCGCGGCCGCTTCGGCCAGCACGGGCGCGCCACAGAACTCGTCGTAGTCGATCAGCGCGGTCACCGTCGGGTTGTCGCCGCAGACCACGCAGTTGGGGTCGCGCCGGATCTTGAACTGGCGCGTCTCCATGGAGAGCGCGTCGATGATCATGAGGCGGCCGCTGAGCGACTCGCCGATGCCCAGGATCAGCTTTAGCGTCTCTGTCGCCTGCACCGAGCCGACCAGCCCGCAGAGCGCGCCGAGCACGCCCGCTTCCGCGCAGCTGGGCACCATGCCCGGCGGCGGTGGGCTGGGGAACAAGCAGCGGTAGCAGCCTTTGCCCGGTAGGTAGACCGTCGACTGCCCTTCGAAGAGGAGGATGCTGCCGTCCACGAGCGGTTTCTTGAGCAGCACGCAGGCGTCGTTCACCAGGTAGCGTGCCTGGAAGGTGTCCGCGCCGTTGATCACGATGTCGTACTGTCCGATCACCTCGAGCGCGTTGTCCGACGTGAGCGGCGCCTCGTGGGTGATCACGTTCACGTCCGGGTTGTAGCGGTTGAGCGTCTCTTTCGCCGACTCGACTTTGCGCCGCCCGACGTCCTCGTTGTAGTGCAGGATCTGGCGCTGGAGGTTGGTGAGATCGACGATGTCGAAGTCGACGATGCCGATCGTACCGACGCCCGCGAGCGCGAGGTAGACCGCGATCGGCGAGCCGAGGCCGCCCGCGCCGACGATGAGCACCTTCGTGCCCATGATCTTGCGCTGCCCGGCGCTCCCCACCTGCGGCATGATGATGTGGCGTGAGTAACGCGTCACCTGCTCCGGCGTGAGCACCCGCGGCCCGGCGCCGTCGATGGCCGCGCCGCCGGCGATCGCCGGGATGATCGCGACCTGGTCGCCGGACGAAAGCGGTGTCGCGTCGCCGTTCAGGCTGCCGATCTCGTGGTTGTTCACGTAGATGTTGATATGGGCCGGGATTGTGTGCTCGCTCGAGTAGATCAGGTCGTGCACGCCGGGAAACTGCTGGTCCATGTTGTCCAGCAACTCAGCTATCGTCCCGCCTTCCACCTCGAGAGAGGCGCGGTTCCCCATCATCCTCCGAAACGGAGTTGGGATATAGACCGTAACGCTCATCGCTGCATCCTCCACGGAGACCTCTGTCATCTTGCTATTCTTGCAGGCGCCTTCAGCGGTCGCCGGCATTAGAAATTCACGCTCAGGTATCGCTCGCCCGTGTCGCAGAGCACGGTGACGACGCGCTTGCCGGCGCCGAGCTTCGCGGCGACCTGGAGCGCGGCGAACGCGTTCGCGCCGGACGACACGCCCACGAGCAGACCTTCTTCCTTCGTCAACCGCGCGGTCATCGCGTAGGCGTCCTCATCGCTCACAGCGATCAGCTCGTCGTAGACCTCGCGGTTTAGGACGGACGGTACGAAGCTGGCGCCGATACCCTGGATGCCGGTCAGGCCAGCCTTGCCACCCGCCAGCACCGGCGAGCGCTCCGGCTCCATTGCGACAATCAGGATCTGGGGGTTGTGCTTCTTGAGCACTTCGCCCACGCCCGTGATCGTGCCTCCTGTGCCCACGCCGGCGACGAATGCGTCGATCTCACCGCCGGTCGCTTTCAAGATCTCCCGCGCCGTCGTGCGGCGATGGATCTCCGGGTTCGCGGGGTTGGTGAACTGCTGCGCCATGAAGAACTTCTGCCGCTCCACCAGCTCCTGCGCGGCAAACACTGCGCCCGACATCCCTTCGATCGCCGGCGTGAGGACGACCTCTGCGCCGAAGCGACCGAAGAGCTTGCGTCGCTCGACGCTCATGTCCTCCGGCATCGTCAGGATCAGGCGGTAGCCCTTTACCGCAGCGACCATCGCCAGGCCAATGCCGGTGTTGCCGCTCGTCGGCTCGACGATCGTGTCGCCCGGCTTTAGCTCGCCGCGCGCTTCCGCATCCTCGATCATGTTCAGCGCGATGCGGTCCTTCACGCTGCCCGCCGGGTTGAGCGACTCAAGCTTGCCCAGCACCTCCGCCGAACCGTCAGGCACGACGCGGTGCAGGCGCACGAGCGGCGTGTTGCCGACGATGTCGAGCACGCTGTCGGCGATCTCCTCGCCGGCGCGCACCGAAGCGTTCAGTTCGCGCAGTTCAGATGTAATAGCGTCCACCATTATTGCTGTACGTGCGTTCCTTCTCGGCTAGATCGGCAATCGACACGCCTTCCAGGATATCCTTCGTGGCGTCGCGCACATGCTTCCATACTTCGCGCTGGGCGCAACCGCCGTCCTTGGTGCAAGCGTGCGGGTCGTCCACGCAGGCGAGCGGCGCGAGCGACCCCTCGAGCGCCACCATCACCTCGCTCAGCTTCAACTCGTGCGGCTCGCGCACAAGGGCGTGGCCACCCTGCGGGCCACGCACGCTGCGAATGAAGCCCGCGCGGCGCAGCGTGGTAAGGAGCTGGTCCAAGTACGGCTCCGGAATCTCCTGTCGAGCGGCGATCTCGGCGCTCTGCACCGGGCCCTCCCCGAAGTGATGGGCGAGCTCCGTCAGCGCTCGAACGCCGTAATCACCCTTTGTCGATACCTTCACTCACCATCACCTTACTTGACCGGAATCATCAACAATTTCAGTGTAACATGCCCGCTATATGGCGAGCAGCACTCCCGGCACGACCAGGATCGTCGCCATGAAGATCACAAATGCGCGCCGGTCCGCCGTCACCCGATGCGCCAGGGCGAGCACGCCTCGTGAGTAGATCGGGTAGACGAGCAGGAGCACGAACAAGGACACGCTGCCGCCGACCACCACCTCCGTAAAAACGATGGTGAAGGCCCGCGGCGTGTCAAGGAGTAAGGACGCGAAGAGCGTATCGATCCAGGTCGTGATGTTCGCGCCCATGATGTACGGGATGAGATTCTGGCGTTTGAGGTACCCCTTCATCGTCAGCGGCACAAGGATGGTGAGCGAGAGCGACACCGACATGGTGAGCAGCGTCACCGCCGAGCCGAAGCCGAACATGGCGAGCCGGTGCTGGCTCAGCCGCGAGAAGCGTTCGAACGCGGGGCTGGGCGCGTCGAGGTTGGGCAGCACGCGATCGAAGAGCATGAACGAACCCAACAACGCCGGCACACCTAGCCCGAAGAGCAGTAGCCGCGGCATGTGATGGGCAGCGCGCGTCGTGATCGGGTCATAGATGAGGTTGACGACGGAGACGAGTGCGCCCGGCGAGCCGAATCGAACGCCGTCGAACCAGCCTTCGCGCAACACGAGCGAGCCGATTGGGATCACCGGCGTCCAAAGCGTGAACGCGGTGAGCAGCGCCACCACGCCGATGTAGATACTGTCGGGATCGCGGCGCCGGAATATGTAATAGAGGAAGCCAACGAAGAGGACAATGAACGACGCGCCGAGGCGCGATCCGTTGATCATCGCGAACGCCTCTGTGTCGGAGATCGTGCCGCCGCTGAACAAGCTGAGTGCGATCGCCGCGATGGGCGAGCCGCTCATGACCAGGTACGAACCCAGCCAGCCGAAGCCCAGCAGGCCCGGCGTACCGTTGGCGGACAGGCCTTCCAGCACGGGCTTCAGCCCTGCTGCGCCCGTCTTCAGGATCTGAAGCGCAAGGACAAAGAGCGCCAGCGCGGCCACGACGTAGACAAGTCGCACGGCGATGGCGCTAGCTAGGCGAAGCGATCTCATGGCCCGGGCGTCGCGAGCGACGACGGCGCCGGCCTTGCCGTCAAGCGCTTCGTCGGTCTCGATGAACGCATCGGGTTCAACCAGGAAGCGGGGGGCGTGGATCACACCGGTGCGGGCGTCAGGCTCGTTCATCTCCCGTCATGCAGACACTTTCTCCGCCATCGAGTCGATCAGCACCTGCGCCACTTCGGGGCGCGTGAACTCCACCGGCGGCTTCTCGCCTGCGGCGAGCATCTCGCGCACCTTGGTGCCGGAGAGAAAGACACGCCGGTCCGCGTCGTGGGGGCAGGTCTTGCTGCTCACCATCGCCTGGCAGACGCGGCAGAAGAAAGTGTGCTCGAAGAAGAGCGGCGTGAGGCCGAGCTCCTCCGGCGTAAATTCGCTGAAGATCTTCTGGGCGTCGTACGTGCCGTAGTAGTTGCCGACGCCTGCGTGATCACGGCCGACGATGAAGTGCGAGCAGCCGTAGTTCTTGCGCACGATGGCGTGGAAGATCGCCTCGCGCGGGCCGGCGTAGCGCATCGCCGCGGGCAGCACTGAGAGCAGGACGCGGTCCTGCGGGTAATAACCGTCCAGCAGCACCTCGTAGCAGCGCATGCGCACGTCGGCGGGGATGTCGTCACCCTTCGTCGCCCCGACGAGCGGGTGTAAGAGCAGCCCATCGACGATCTCCAGGGCGCACTTCTGGATGTACTCGTGCGCGCGGTGCACCGGGTTGCGCGTCTGGAAGCCCACTACTGTGCGCCAGCCGCGCTCGGCAAAGATCGCGCGCGTTTCGGCGGGCGTGCGCCGGTGCTCCGCGAACTCGGCTGGCGGGCGGCGGAACACGCTCACCTTGCCGCCCAGCAACACGTCGCCCTGGGCGTACAGCGCCGCGACGCCCGGGTGAGCATCTTCCGTGGTCTTGTAGACGAGCTCCGCTTCGCGCTGCTTGTCGTAGTCGAAGCGCTCCTCCAGGTCAAGCACCGCCAGCAGCTCACCCGCCTCGTCGGCGAGCGCGACCTGCTGGCCTTCCTTCAGCGCCGACGCTTCGTCGCGCGACGCCGAGAGCGTCACGGGGAGCGACCAGGGCTGGCCGTCCGGCAGGTGCATGCTGTCCACGACTGAGCGGTACTGCTTGCCGGTCATGAAGCCTTCGAGCGGGCTGAACCCGCCGATGGCGAGCAGCTCCAGGTCGGAGAGCGGCCGCTCGGAGAGCGTCATCTTGGGCAGCGTGCGGGCGTGCTCCGCGAGCGCCTTCGCCTCGTTGCCCGTTACTTCTCGATCGATGAGCTGCCCGCCGTGCGGTGCGATAAGCGCGTCTGTCATGCCCTGCGTCCTTCCGTCCTCAAACGTTCGTCATTGTCCAAGGTCGGAGCGCTCAGGCCCCGACCTTCCATTCGCACGTGCTGCGTCATCCGCCCTTACGCCACGCCCTCCCCGACGGCGGCGACGTAGCCAAGCTCTTCGAGCTTCGCCACGATCTTCCCGAGGCTCTCGTCCACCGTCTCGCTGTCTGTCTCGACCGTCACTTCGGGGTCGATCGGCTCCTCGTATGGGTCGGAGACGCCGGTGAAGTTTTTGATCTCACCACGCAGCGCTTTCTCGTATAGGCCTTTCACGTCGCGCTCCGTCAGCACGTTGATCGGGCACTTCACGAACACCTCCACGAAGTTGCCGATCTGCCCGCGCAGCTCATCCCGAATGTCGCGGTAGGGAGAGATCGCCGCGGAGACGGCGACAACGCCGTTGCGCGTCAGCAGGTCGCAGACGAAGCCGATGCGCCGGATGTTGGTGTCGCGGTCTTCTTTGCTGAAGCCGAGGCCCTTGCTCAAGTTCGTGCGCACCACGTCCCCGTCCAGCAGCTCGACTTTGTGGCCCCGTTCACGCAGCGCCGGCACCAGCTGATCCGCGATCGTCGTCTTGCCTGCGCCGGACAGTCCCGTGAACCAAACCGTGAACCCTCGATCGCTCATGTACTCCCTTTCCTATCCGATATTGTCTTCACCACGAGCGAGCGGGATCGGCTCACCCGGCATGTGGATGCCGCACTCTTCTTTGTCCAGCCCCTGCCAGCGACCCGAGCGCAGATCGTCGCCCTCGATGACCGGCTTCGTGCAGTACGTGCAGCCGAGGCTGGGATAGCTTTTGTTGTGCAGAGGGTTGTAGGGCACGTCGTTATCGATGACGTACTTCCAGACATCGGCCTCTGTCCACGTCGCGAGGGGATTGATCTTCACGAGGCCGAACTTCTCGTCCCACTGGACCAGCGGCGTCTCGCGACGGCTGCTCGCCTGGTCGCGGCGGATGCCGGAGATCCAGGCGCGCTTGCCCTCCAGCGCGCGCTTATTGGGGATCACTTTTCGCAGGTTGCAGCAAAGGTCGGGATTGCTCTTCCAAAGCTCAGCGCCGAACTCTGCCGCCTGCTGTTCTGGCGTGTAGTCCGATTTGTAGGCGACGGCCTTCATGCCGTAGCGCTCGATGACGCGGTCGCGCGTCTCGTAGGTCTCTGGAAACAGGAAGTCGGTATCGAGGTAGAAGATCTCCACTTGCGGCTCGATCTTCGCCATTATGTCGACGAGCACCATGCCGGAGGGCCCGCCGAAGCTGCACGCGAGCACCAGATCGGGGAAGAATTCGCCGGCGGCCCAACGCATCACCGCTTCCGGAGCCTGCCCCTCGAATCCGAGGCTCAGGTTCGCGAGCTCTTCCGGCGTGTACGTTTTGGTCTGGGTCACGATACCGTCATTACGATCTGGAATGTACTCGCCTGTGATAGTTGTCGACAAAATGGACAAGATTACTCAATATTATAGCCGGGACACCCAGATCCTGTCAATGGGCGCCCCGGCCACAGATTCGACGCGACCTGGGGCTACTTCTCGATTGGCATGTCCACCATGCTGCCCCACTCGGTCCACGAACCGTCGTAGTTCTTCACATTCGGAATCCCGATCAGGTACTTCAGGGCGAACCACGTATGGGAGGAGCGCTCGCCGATCCGGCAGTAGGCGATCACGTCCTTGTCGCCTGTCACGCCCTTCGATTCGTAGAGCTTGCGCAGCTCCGCCTCGGACTTGAACGTGCCGTCCTCGGCCACGGCCTGCGCCCAGGGCACGTTCTGCGCGCCGGGAATGTGACCGGTGCGCTGCGCCGTCTCCTGGAGGCCGGGCGGCGCCATAATCTTGCCGGTGAACTCGTCCGGCGAACGCACGTCGACCATCGCGCTGTTCGAAGCGGAGATCGCCTTCAGGACGTCCTCTCGCTTCGCGCGCAGGCTGAGGTCGGGCCCCTTCGCCTTGTAGCTGCTCTTCTGGGGCTTCGGCACGTCCTTCATCGTCGGGCGGTTCTCATCCAGCCACTTCTTGCGACCGCCGTCCATCAAACGGAGCTGCTGGTGGCCGTACATCTGGAGGAGCCAGAATGCATACGCCGCGAACCAGTTGTTGTTGTCGCCGAAGAGCACGACCGTGTCGTCGTTGCTCACGCCGGCCTGACTCAGGAGTTGCTCGATCTGCTCCTTCGTCGCGATGTCGCGCCGCACCTGGTCCTGGAGCTGGCTCGTCCAGTTGAAGCCCACCGCTCCCTCGATGTGGCCTTCCTCGTAGGCCGTCGTATCCACGTCGACCTCGATCAGCTTTACCTTCGGGTCCTTCATGTGCTCCATCACCCAATCGGTGCTGACGAGCACGTCCTCGCGTCCAGCCATGTTAGAGACCTCCTTGTATTGGGGCTTATGTCGTCCTAAATATAAGCCAGTGTATCTCCAAAATCAACATTGTCGTCCCTCGACCGCGTGCTGCTCGACGCACTACCATGCGCCTGTGGCGAAACAGGCGCTCCTGATCTACAACCCTGCCGCGCGCAACGCGCCGCCCATCGAGCGGCTGCGCAGCGCGGCGGGCGGCGTCGCCGGCTGGAATGTCGCGTTCGAGACGACGGCGACGGCGGGCCATGCGACCGAGCTCGCGCGCAGTGCGGCGGAGCGCGGTCTGGACGCGGTCGTCGCGTGCGGCGGCGATGGGACGGTGAACGAAGCGGTGAACGGCCTCGCCGGGTCGACGACGGCGCTCGCCGTGATCCGCGGCGGCACCGCCAACGTCTGGGCGAAGGAGGCGCGCCTGCCGCGCAAGCCCGAAGCGGCGCTGCGACTGCTCGCCGAGGGCGAACGGCGCACGATCGATCTCGCGCGTGCCGGGGAGCGCTACTTCCTGCTCATGGCCGGCGTCGGCTTCGATGCGGCGATCGTGCGCGAGGTCTCCGGTGGCATGAAGAAGCGACTCGGCGCGGCGGCGTACCTGCTGCACGGGCTGACCCGCGCTCGCAGCTATCGCCCGGCGAACGCCGAGCTGCAGGCCGGCGACGAGTCGCTCAGCGGCGAGCTGTTCTGGCTGCTGCTCGCGAACACGCGGAGCTACGCCGGCGTCGTAAACATCGCGCACGAGGCGCAGGTCGATGACGGCTTGCTCGACGTGTGGCTGCTGCGCCGCGGCGGGCTGCTGCGCCTACTCTCGTTCTTCCCGTCGATCCTCCTGCGCAAGCATCAGCGACGGAAGCACGTCGTCTGCCGCCTAACGGCGTCGCTCGCGATCGACACGCCCGGGCTGCCGGTGCACGTGGACGGTGAATCGATCGGCGAGACGCCGATGCGCTTCGAGGTAGCGCCGGCAGCGCTGCAGGTGCTCGTGCCGGAGGGACTACGCAGCCCGCTGTTTCGTGACCCAGAGAGCGGCAGAGATTAACACCGACACGGTCCACCCGTGTC
Source organism: Dehalococcoidia bacterium (assembly GCA_049642385.1). Taxonomy (GTDB): domain Bacteria; phylum Chloroflexota; class Dehalococcoidia; order DSTF01; family RBG-16-68-14; genus JBAROU01. Next base: position 22,712 of record JBAROU010000171.1, read on the forward strand.
CATCCGTGCTGAGCTCTGGCTCATGAGGTTCCGATCGTTTCGATCTGCCCGGCGCGGACGCGGAAGACCGCGGCCGACGCGGGCAGCCCCTCGCCGAAGCGGTCAATGTCAGCCGAGGTGATCAGGAGCTGGTCCCACTCCTCCAGCGACTCCAGCACCGCGTGCCGGCGCGCTTCGTCCAGCTCCGAAAGCACGTCGTCCAGGAGTACAACCGGCACGTCGCCGCGGCGCTCCGCCATGAAGCGTGCCTCCGCAAGCCGCAGCGCGAGCGACGCCGTGCGCTGCTGGCCTCGCGACGCGAACGACGCCGCAGCAACGCCGTTCAGCGTGAACGAGAGGTCGTCGCGGTGCGGGCCGGTCAGCGTTAAGCCCGCACCGATCTCGCGCCGCTGGTTCGCCACCAGCGCGTCGCGCAACGCGTCCGCGATCGCGTCCGGTTCGGTGGCTGCGCGCGCGCCGTCCCACTTCTCGAGTCGAGGCGCGTACGCCACCTCCATCTCCTCAGCGCCGCCGCTGAGGTGCCGATGCGTCTCGCGCACGTGCCGCGCCAGCGCATCGATCGCGTCGGCTCGTTGGTGCGTGAGCAGCGCGCCGTCCCGCGCCAACTCTTCGTCCCAGTAGACCAGCTCGTCCGGGCTCGCCACGCCTTCCTGGATGCGCTTGAGCAGCGCGTTGCGCTGCGTAATCACCTTCGTGTAGCGCTGGAGCGCCTGCCGGTACGCCCCGTCGAGCTGCGACAGCGTCACATCGATGAAGCGCCGCCGGTGCGCCGGTGCGCCGGTGACGAGGTCGAGGTCATCGGTGGTGAACAAGACGGCCGTGAGCTGGCCGACCAGGTCCTGCTGACGACGCGGAAGGCCGTTTACCCGCAGCCGCTTCGACGCCATCAGCCGGCCGTCCTTCTCGCGCCGCCGCCCGACGATAATCACTTCGAGCTCGAGCGGGCCGTCCGCGCGCTCGACCTGCGCCGCGACGCGCGCGACGGGCTGCACGTCATCGAGCGCGTCCCAGCAGATCAGCTCCGCGTCTGTCTGCGCCCGCTCTGAACGCGCCGCCGCGAGCAGGAAGATCGCTTCAAGCAGGTTGCTCTTGCCCTGCGCGTTGTCGCCCAGCAAGACCGAGGGACCTCGATCGAGGCTCAGCTCCTGGTTGCGGTAGTTACGGTAGTTGGTGAGTTCGAGGTGACGGATCCACATGCGGGCCGGCCATCCCTAGCCGTGATGCTGCTCGATGAACCGTAGGCGCAAACGTGACGCCTCCGGTCGTACCTCCTCGATGACTAGCTCGTGCCCGGTCGCCTGACGCAGGCCGTCGACGACCTCACGCGCGCCGAGCGGTGCGCTCAGCGTCACCTCCAGCGACGCCTCGCCGTTCTGGAAGCGGTGCACGGACGCCGCCGCGACGGACGGCAGGCCGCTCAGCCCGCGCTGCGCATCCATCAGCTCTTGGAAGCCAGGCACCGCGCTGATCACGAGATCGACGCCACGTTCGTTCGGCTGGAAGCGCGGCTCCGTCATCGCAACGTCAGCCGCCGTTGCCTGCGGCGCGCCGTCGCCGCCGAGCGTGCGCGTGAGTTCGCTCAAGCGCGTTTCCAGGCGATCAGCGACGAGCGCGATGCGCGACGTCTCGTCGGCGAGGCGGCGCGTCTCGCTGCGGTAATGCTCCAGGGCATCTTCCAGCCGCCGGACGATCTCGTGCAGCTCGGAAGGATTGGGTGACACCATCTCTTTGTTCTCGCTCACCGGAGAGCTCTCCGATCGCTCTTCCAGCTCATCTTGCGCCTGCTCCACCGGCGATATCGACAGGTCGTCCGGCTCCGCGGACGGTTCTGCCGCTATTTCGCTGGTCCCTCCCTGGATCGGAGTGGCGCGTCTCGTCGGTACTACCCGCGTCCCGAAGACCTGGCCTGCCACGAGGCGGAGCGCGCGGCTGAGAAAGCCGGACGAACGGCCCGGCCTCGGCTTTCTTCCGCCGCTCTCAGTACGTTCCGACGCCATGGCAATACGCCTCGGACTGCGGGCGCTTTCATCCTACGGAATTATCGGCAGCCAGGCGGGGGCCAGCAAGGCTGGTGAATCTATTATACAGGGCCACGGAGCGCTGTGGCCCGCGCCGGCGAGCTTAGCGCTGAGCCTCGGAAGCCCGCTTCGAGGCGCTCAGGGCCCGCTCGAGCTCCCGCTCACGGCGCTGGCGCGCTCGGTCGAACGCCTGCTCGCTCCCGAAGCGGCGCCATGCCTTCCGGGTGGCGCGCAGCATGCGCTGGTCAGGCGGCTCCTCGCGCACGGCTGCCCGCATCAGCTCGACGATCAAGCGCTCGTGGTTCACCGCCTCGAGCGCGAGGTCGTGCGCCCCTTCGAAGCCGGCCGGTGGATGGCTTCGCCGGAGCGCCTCCTGCGCCTCCTCCAGCACCGCAGCGTACCCATCGCTCGCCCCGCGCGCGCCTTCGATCGCAGCGGTCGTCGGCGCGCGTTCGACCGCGGGCGCCGGCATTTCGATGCGCTCCGTCCACGACGCTTTCGCGCGCACGATGCCCGCCTCCGTTTCGCGCACCAGCGCAACGTAGGAATCGATCGACCGGGCGTCCGGAGGCGCGCCCTCCGCGCCCGCGCGCAACGATGCGCTCGCTGCGTACGCGGGCAGGCCGGCCGGCCGGAGCGCGAGCACTTCGTCGTACAGCGCACGATAGGCCTGCGGCACCGGATGCAGGAAGCGCCTCAGCGGCGGGTCGACGTACGTGGCGCTGAGCTGCTGTCCGACGAACTTCGACAGTGCGGCGACGACTGGTTCCGGCCGCTCGATCAGCTCGTCGTACTCCACGCACGTCACGTCCAGCTCGTAATCGCGAATAACGTTGAGCAACCGGCGATACTGCTGCGCCCAACGCTGGCGCGACGCGTCGCGTTCGACCAGCCCATAGCGTCGCGCCGTCGAGTCGGCAAACGAATCGGGGCTGCGCAGACAGAGCACGATCTGAGGTGCGCTGGGCAGGTGCGACAGCCACGCCTCCAACGTGACGGCGAACAGCGGGTCCTTCCAGCCTTCCGTCGCGCGCGACACCGCGCTGCGCATTTTGTCGCGATAGCCGCGAGCGATCGCGAGCACCGTCGAGCGTGAGGGCCAGCGCGTCGGACGCCAGAAGTTCGCCATGCCCAGCTCCGTTAGCATCTGTTCGTTGAGCAAACGGATCTCCATCTCTTCGTAGAAGCCGACGGGGTTGAAATCGGACGCGGGATGGAAGTCGGTGCCCATGCGCACGCCCGATTCGTGCAGCACCCGCGCGACGGCGCTCGTACCCGAGCGCCCCGCACCGGTCACAATCACGAACGGCCGGTCCGCCGCCGGCGGCAGACGCGAGCGCAGGCCGCCGCGCAGCAGTCGGTCGCGCGCGCCGAGCGCGAATTCGCGCGCGATGGGCAGAGCGTAGTGAAACCTGGTTGCCATCGTGGTTAGCCCGAACGCTCCACCCGCACAACGTCACGTTCCGATTTCCGAAGGGCGCGTTCGTACTCGCGCGCGCGTTCATGTTGTGCTCCCTCGAGCGCGTCCGGCGCGGAGAACCGGCGCCAGGCTTCGAGCGCCTGCCCGACCGGGCGCTCGCCCCGGGCGGCTTGCTGAAACAGCTCAACGGTGAGCCGCTCGCGATCGATCCACGCCTGCGTCAGCTCGTGGTAGCGCGCGAACGCCAGGGGCGTGCGCAGCGCACCCAGCTCCGCCTGCGCGTCCTCCAGCACCACGGCGTACGCCTCGCTCGCGTGCGCGACGATGCGCAGGGCGCCGTCCTGCTCCGATGCACTGCCATCAGCGAGTTTTCCCTGCTCATCCCAGGCCGTCCTTGCCGCCGCAACGGCGGCATCGATCGCGCGCACGTGGTCGACGTAGGCTGCGCTGTCGTCCGCCACGGGCATGGGCGCGCGCGCTGGTCGATCAACGCTGTGCCTTCCTAGCGCACGCACTTCCTCGTACAACGCTGCGTAGCGCGCGGGCACGTCGTAATCGTAGTGGCGCGCGTCCGACTCGATGAAGCGCGCGTCGAGCGGGTGGCTAACGAAGCGCGACAGCTCCGCGACGGTCTCGTTGGGATGGGCCATCAGGCGTTCATACTCGATGCAGATCGCATCGAGCCGGTAATCGCGGATCACATCGAGCAGGCGGCGGTGCAAGTTCGCCCAGCGCTGCTCGACCGCCTCGCGCTCCACCAGACCGTAGACGCGCGTGACGGAGCGCACGAACGCCTCCGGGCTGCGTAGGCACAGGACGACCTTCGGCGCGGAACGGAGCTGCTGCAGCCACGCCTCCAGCGTTGCGCCAAAGCGCGGGTCCTTCCAGCCGCCAACCGCCTCGTTCGCGGCGAGCGCGCGCATCGTCGCGGCGTACTGCGTGCCGATCGCAAGCACCGTCGCCCGACTGGGCCAGCGCTCCAGCCGATCGATGCCGCACTCCTTCATGATCCGGTCGTTCAGATCACAGACGGGCAGCTCTTCGTAGAAGCCGACCGGGTTGTGCTCAGTCGGCGGGCCGAAGTTCTCGCCCATGGGCACGCCCGATTCGTGCAGCACGCGCGCGACGGCGCTGGTACCCGAACGACCCGCGCCCGTGACGATGACGAACGGGAGTCCGTCGCGGCGCAGACTCGCCGCGAAGCCGCCGGGCCGGAACCGGCGCGCCGCGCTCAGCGCGAGCTGTCGAGCGATGGGGACGGCGTAGTGTAGTCGCGTGGCCATGACATCACGACGCGAAACGAGCGTCGCCGTCCATGATACTACGAGGCGGAACGTCAGTCGTGCTGTTCGAGCACCTGGGTGATGGTGTCGCGCACGTCGCGGACGCGAAACGGCTTGGCCAGGCAGGGGTTGCGCACGTCCTGGAGGAACTTGCGCGTCTCGGGGCTCACCGTATCGCCCGTGATGAAGATCGTGCGGCCAGCCATGGCGCGGTCGTGCTCCAACAGCCGCTGGTAGAGCTCGCGGCCGTCCATGTCCGGCATCTTGATATCGGTGATGATCACGTCGTAGCGCCGCCGGCTGATGTACTCCAGCGCCTCGACGCCGTTGCGCGCGGTATCAACGTGGTGGCCGTCCATCTGAAGGATGCTGCCCAGGAGCCGCTGGATGCTCGCCTCGTCGTCCACGACCAGGACCGAGCGCCCTGTGACGGTGGACGCTTGCTCTTCCTCGGGCACGGCCGCAGGGCGCGCGCTGCCCTGCAGGACCGGCAGCTCGATGAAGAACGTCGTACCGCGCCCGGGCTGGCTTTCGGCCCAAATGCGCCCGCCATGTTCATCGATGATCCCGTAGCAGATCGTCAGGCCCAAGCCGGTACCTTCGCCAGTCTGCTTCGTCGTGAAGAACGGGTCGAAGATGCGGCGCAGCGTTTCCGGCTCCATGCCGGGCCCATCGTCCTGGAAGATCACGCGGAGCTGGTCGCCATCGTTGCGCGAGCGGACGATCAACTTGCCCGCGTCCTTCGACGCGAGCATCGCCTGTTCTGCATTGGTGATCAGATTGAGGAACACTTGCTGGATCTGATCGGCGTCCACCATCGTCTCCGGCAGGTCATCGTCCAGGTCCAACACGACATCGATGTTCTTCACGCGCAGGTCGTAGGTACGCAGCTCCAGCACTCGCGATAGCAGCGCGTTCAGGTTGACCAGCTCCTTCTCCGCCTTCGTCCGTCGCGCGAACGTGAGCAGGTTCTGCACGATCTTCGCAGCGCGCTCCGCCTCGCCGTAGATCGTCTCGACGTCGTTGCGCGTGCGCTCGTCCAGCTCGCGCGCCAGCAGGAGTTGCGCGAAGCCTGTGATGCCGGTGAGCGGGTTGTTCAGCTCATGCGCGACGCCGGAGACGAGCTGGCCCACCGAAACCATCTTCTCTGACTGGAGCAGCCGCTCCTGCATCAGCCGCTCCTCGGTCACGTCGCGTAGGATCACGACGGCGGCCGAGCCTTCCGGCGAACCGGCAAGTGGCGCCGCCATGCCGACGAGGTAGCGGCGGCTGACGTCCGTCGACGGTGCCTGCAGTTCGCGGAGCGACGTGGGCTTAGTCGAGCGCAGTGCCTCTTGCGCGAGCGCGGCCAGGGGTGTGCCCTCTACCGACGCGTCCTCGCTCAGGGCTCCCGGCGCGAGCGATTCGAGAAAGCCGCGCGCCGCGCTGTTGCACGACGTGATGCGCAGCGCCGAGTCGACGAGCACAACGCCGTCGCTCAGGCTCTCCGCCAGCGATGCGAGCTGGGCGCGCTCTGCTTCGCGTTGCGCGGCAGCGCGCTCCAGCGCCAGCGACACCTGGTGCGCGACGGTGTAGAAGATGCGCTCGTTCGCGCCAGCGAATGCATCCGCGCGCGCAGCGGCGATCCTGATCAGCCCCGTAACGTCGCCGCCCGTAACCAGCGGCGCGTCGAGCACGCTGTCCAGCGGGCCGGGCGCGGCAGCGCCGGCGATGACGATCTCCGGTAGTAGCTGCTGACAGTCGCGGTGCTTGCCGCCGGTGAGACGTCGAAACGCGTCGAGCGCGCTCGTGGCCGCGTCGGTCGTCGCCTCCGCGCTCGTCCCTTTAGGCGCGAACACGGTCGTCACGTGCTCTCCGCCGCGACAGCTCACCGTCGCGCCGAGCTGGAGGCCAAGCGACGAGGCGAGCAGCTCGACGCTCGTGCGCGCGATTTCATCGCCGGTCAGCGAATGGCTGAGCCGGCGTGTCAGCTCGTGAAAGATCGAAAACTCGTTGTCCGCCGCTGCCGGCCCCCCCTCCGCCGGCGGAGTAGCCGGCGCTGGCGTCGCTTCCCGGGCCATCACGGCTCCCAACACCAGCGCCAGGCCCCATGCCGAGTCGCGGACGCTCTCGTCCAGGCCAGGCGCTATCAGGCAGAGAAGGCACTTGCGCGCGCCCACTGCTATCGGGACGGCGAGAAGCGAATCGGAGATATTCCTGGCTAAGAGCGAGCCGGCGTCCTCGGAAAACGCTTCGTCCGCGTTCTTGTGGAACGTCGGCCGTCCTCGATTCAACGTCGCGGTCAGCTTAGACAAGTGCAGCGATCGGCCCCAGACATCGGGCGCCAGCGGCAGCGTCGCCCGCTCGACCTGGAAGCCGCCGTTCGCCTCGGCAAGCAGCGCGAATGACGCACCTCTGCTGTCAAGGCCGCGGCTGAGCAGGTCAAGCGCATCGCTGGAGCTGGAAGCATCGTGGAGGGATACGGCGACAGCGAGGAGGCCATCGGCGAGCGACTGCCGGGCCGGTCTCCGTTCCAAGCGCCGCATGATCACGGGCGAGCCTCCTGCTCGAAAATGGTCACTTCATTATGCACCAGGGCAATATCGCTGACAATCTGTGACCGACATCACCTTTCTCATTGACGCAACGAATGCGCTCCCAATATAGTTGTTATTAGGTGAGCACTGGATAAGATCAGGCGCTCAATACCGGGGTGAGAGTTGGCCAGAACACCTAGGACTGCCCTAGCTGCTGGGAGCCTGGCGGCGCTTAGCGCGGCTGTCGTCGCCGCGGCGGCGCTCACGGGCTGCTTCGGCACTGGCTACGTCTGGTCCAGCGGCCAGCCGCCGACGGCCACTGCCACGGCATCCGCGACGCCGACGTATACTCCCACGTCAACTCCGACGAACACCCCCACGTCCACGCCCACCAACACCCCGAAGCCGAAGCCAACAACCACGTTCACCCCTACGCTCGAACCGACGGCGACTGAGACGCCCATTCCAGCGATGCTAGAGATCCCGAAGAACGGAGAGCGTTGGATCCTGATCGACCTGGGCGATCAGACCGCCAAGGCCTTTGCCGGCGACCGCGTCGTCCACGAAGCGCTGGTCACCACTGGCAAGTTCGGTTGGGACACTCCCCTTGGCACGTTCCACATCAGGAGTCGCGTGTACGACGAAACGATGCGATCTGCTCCCGGTTCTAGCGAGTATTGGTACGTGAGCGGTGTCCTCTTCACGCAGTACTTCACCGACCGCGGTCATGCGATCCACCTGAACTACTGGGCAGACGACTCCGCCTTCGGCCACGTCGGCACCAGCCACGGCTGCATCGGCATGCGCTATAGCGACGCGCAGTTCTTCTGGCAGTTCGCCTCAATCGGTACGCGGATCGTCATCCGCGAATAGCCCTGCCGCCCGGCGCATTGACCCAATAGCCGCTCTCGTGGCTCAATAGCGGCGATGGCCTCGCCTGCCGTGCGGACGCTCCTCCTCTATCTGATAGCCGGCGCTGTCTACGTAACGCTGGGTGCCTTCTTCCCCAGAGTCATGCTCTCCTGGGTCGAGGGCGCGGGTTTCCTGCTGCTGGCGGTCTGGGTCGTGCCTGCCGTCATCTTCTCCCGACGATGAGCTGGGCAGCCCACGATCTGGAGCCGTACGCGATCCAGCGCCACCTGGGCCGTCGCGTCGCCATCATTCCGCTGCTCATCGGATCGTACGCGCCGGACATGATGTCGAAGTGGTTCGTCTACGGCATCAACGTCTTCGGCATCGAGCTCAAAGCGGACGACCCTGCGCAATTCCACCGGGGCTGGCCGGGCGTGGGCTTCACGCACTCGCTCACGTTCGGCGTCGTCATCGCCCTGATGATCCTACTGCTGACGCAAAAGCGCATCTGGGCGCTCAGCTTTCTCATCGGCCAGTGGTCGCACGCGCTCACCGACACAGGGGACACCGTGGGCACGATGCTCCTGTTCCCATTCACCACCTACCACTTCAGCGTCGGCGCCTGGGCCTACGCCGGCCAGACCGGCCGCTTTGTCGACGCCGGAGCGTACTTCAGTGGACTGGGCTTCGTCTGGGATGGCGTCTGGGTCGCCTACGGTGCCTTCAACTGGAAGGTCCTCACTCGCGGCTACTTTCGCGAGGTGATCCTGCCCGCCGATTCGATCTGGACATGGGGCTCGCGCTATCTGCCGGAGACCGCGCTCCTGGCGCTCTATCGGGCCAGCTTCTTCTACGGCACGACGCGCTGGTGCGCGTGGATCATCTGGGCCCACGTCCGGCACAACTTCCCATTCGATCTGAGCTGGGGAGGCCCCGATTGGGTGCCCGCACTTACGATGCCTTTGAAGATGGTGATGACCTGCCCCTGCCAGGGCCTCTGCACCTGCGGCCCCTCCGGCTAAGGGCCGGCCGCCTCCACGATCGCGCGCACTTCGCGCGGGTTATCCGTGACGATGCCGTCCAGCCCGCACGCGGCTTTCTTCGCCACGCTGTCCATATCGCGGTTCATCGCATACACGCGCAGCCCGCGGTCGTGCGCTTCGCCAACGAGCTGCGGCGTGATCGTCCCCCAATGGGGCGAGATCGCGCGCGCGCCGAAGCGAACGGCGTCCTCCAGGTAGCGATTGATCCCCTCAGGATCGAAGACATCGCGCAGTAACGCCGGCTCGACCTCCGGCGCGCGCTCCGAGATGTAACGCAGCGGGCGCTCGTGGTACGACCAGAGGAGCACGCGGCTCTCAAGCTTTCGCTCGCGCACCAGGCGCAGCGTCTGGGGCGCCGCACCGGGGTCCTTCGCCTCGATCGCCATGAACAATCCGTTCGAGACCAGCACATCGAGCGCCTCGCCCAATCTGGGCACGCGCTCCTCGCTTTCCTCCAGGCGCGCGTGCTTGATGAGGAACGAAGGATACAAGCGGACCGGGCCGGGGAGGCGCGTCGTGCGCCAGGGCGTCCAATCGTGCATCAAGATCGGGACGCCATCGAGCGTGTTCCAGATGTCGATCTCGACGCCATCGGCACCCAGCTCCGCCGCCTTGTGTACGCCTGCGACGCTGTTCTCCGGTGTGTCCAGCGGGCAGGTCCGGTGGGCGATGATCTGGATGGGCATCGACCGAGTATAACGAGGCGCTTGCGGTCGAGCGAGAGGCTGCCGGTTCGCCCCAGGAAGAACGCCGCGGTAAGATACACGGGCCAGGACCGGAAGGAGCGTTCGCACTGGCGAGAGTCTTCTTCGACAGCGTCGGAAAACGCTTTGGGAGCGCGACCGCCCTGCGCGACCTCACGCTCGAGGTGCAGGACAGCGAGTTCTTCGTCCTCCTCGGCCCCTCCGGCTGTGGCAAGACTACCGCCCTCCGCATCGTCGCCGGGCTCGAGGAGCCCACGGACGGCCAGGTCTACATCGGCGACCGGTTGGTCAACGACGTCGAGGCGAAGGACCGCGACCTGGCGATGGTCTTCCAGAGCTACGCCCTCTACCCCCACAAGAACGTCTACGACAACCTCGCCTTCGGCCTGCGCATGCGCAAGCTGCCCAAGCGCGAGATGGACACGCTCGTGCGCGAGACCGCCGGCGCGCTCGGCATCGACGCGCTGCTCCAGCGGCGCCCCGGCGAGCTCTCCGGAGGCCAGCAGCAGCGCGTCGCGCTCGGCCGCGCGATCGTGCGCCGCCCGCAGGCGTTCCTGATGGACGAGCCGCTCTCGAACCTCGACGCGACGATGCGCGTGCAGATGCGCGTGGAGCTGATCAAGCTCCACCGCCGCTTGGACGCCACGATCATCTTCGTCACGCACGACCAGGTGGAGGCGATGACCATGGGCCAGCGCATCGCCGTGCTCAATCAGGGCGAGCTCCAGCAGGTGGGCGCGCCGCAGGAGGTCTACGACCGCCCTGCGAACCGCTTCGTGGCGGAGTTCATCGGCAGCCCGGCGATGAACTTCCTCGAGGGCGAACCGCAGCAGATCGACGGGCGCGCCGGCGTCCGCGCAGGCGAGGCGTTCTTCGCGCTGTCGCCATCCGTCTGGGCCGCGCTCCAGACCGCTAGCTCGAAACAGCTTGTCGTCGGCATCCGGCCCGAGCACCTCGTGCTGGCCGCCACCCAGGGCGAGGGGGCAGCCCTCGAAGGCCGCGTTGACCTCGTCGAGTCACTCGGCAGCGAGCTGCACGTCACCGTCGCGCTCGCCGGGGGCTCGGTCGTGGCGAAGGCGCCCGCGGACGCGCAGGTGCGGCCGGATCAGACAGTGCGGCTAGCCGTCGAGGCGGAGCGGCTCCACCTCTTCGACGCGGAGAACGGACAGCGGATCGGCTGATGGCGATTGCGACGCAGGCCCAACGCAGTAGGGTGCTGCTCTCCGGCAAGGAAGTGAAGCAGCTCCTGCGCGCGCTGCCGTTCCTGGCGCCGTCGATTATTCTCTTCGGCACGTTCGTCTTCTATCCACTGGCGAAGTCGGTCTACCTGGGCTTCTTTATTAACGACGCCTTCGGCCGGCGGCAGGTTTACGTCGGGTTCGACCAGTACCGCGACGTCCTCACGTCGTCCGCGTTCATCAGCAGCCTGCTCGCCACGGCGACGTTCACGCTGTACACCGTCGTGCCGGCGTTAGCCATCGGCACGTTCCTGGCCGTGCTCGCGAACCAGAAGTTGCCGGGCATTGTCGTCTTCCGAACGATCTTCTCGTCCACGCTCGCTGCGTCCGTCGCGATCACGGCGGTGCTCTGGCTCGTGCTGCTCCACCCGACGATCGGCGTCGCGAACGATGCGCTCGGCGCGGTCGGGCTCAGCCGTGTGAACTGGCTCACCGACGGCGGCTGGGCGGTGAGCGAGCACGGCAACCCTGTCGCGCAGGTATGGGCCTGGTTCAGCGACCCGAACTGGGCGCTGATCTCGGTCTCCCTCGCGACGATCTGGATGAATATCGGGCTCTTCACCGTGATCGTCCTCGCCGGCATGCAAACGATCCCGGACGAGCTGTACGAAAGCGCGCGCATCGACGGCGCGGGGCGTTGGGCGCAGTTCTGGCATGTCACGCTGCCGATGCTCTCGCCGACGCTGTTCTTTGCCTCGGTCATCGGCGTGATCTTCGCCTTTCAGGCGTTCGGCCAGATCGACATCCTCACACAGGGCGGGCCTGTCGACGCGAGCAACGTGATCCTTTACTCGATCTACAAGGAGGGCTTCGAGAACTTCCGCTACGGCGCAGCGTCGGTGCAGGCGATTGCGCTGTTCTTCATCATGCTCGCCCTGACACTGGTGCAGTTCCGGCTGCTGGAGCGACGGGTGTTCTACCGATGACGGCCGTGATGCGCCGCGCGATCCGGCACGCGCCCGCCTACGCGCTGCTCACGCTCTGCGCGGCGATCCTGATGTTCCCGCTGTACGTCACCATCGTCTACAGCCTGCACCCGCTCGGTGAGTTCCTCAAGACGAGCGCGCCCAGCCTCTGGCCGGCGCACCCACAGTGGGACAACTACTTCTCTGGCTCCACCGGCGTCCGCGAGACGAACGTGCCGCGCTACCTGTTCAACAGCTTCGTGATGGCGGGGTTGATCACGGTCGGGCAGCTGATCACGGCGTCGCTCGCGGCGTACGCGTTCGCCTTCCTGCGCTTCCCCGGTCGCAAAGTCCTCTTCCTCGTATTCCTCGCCACCATGATGGTCCCGCTCGAGGTGGCGATCATCCCGAACTTCCAGACGATCCAGTGGCTGGGCTGGACCGACAGCTACCAGGGGTTGGTCGCGCCCTTCCTGGCGACAGGCTTCGGCACGTTCCTCCTGCGCCAGTACTTCATGACGATCCCGAAGGAGCTTCACGACGCGGCCGAGATGGACGGCTACGGCGACCTCCGGTTCCTGCTGTTCGTGGTGCTGCCGCTGGCGCGGGGTGCGCTCGCCACGCTGGCCGTGTTCGCCTTCCTCCAGGCCTGGAACCAGTACCTCTGGCCGCTCCTGGTGACGAACGACCCCAATATGCGCACGGTGCAGATCGGGATCGCCGCCGAGACCCAGAACATCGACAAGATCAACGTCGCCTTCGCGGGCACGATCGTCGCCTTCGCGCCGATGGTGCTGCTCTTCGTCGTCTTCCAGCGCTACCTCGTGCGCGGTCTGCTCGGCGGCGCGTTGAAGGGCTAGGCAGGGTCGGCGAAGCGCCCACAGCCCTAATTGCTCACTCCAATCAAGCCTGCTATAGTGACGTAACGGCTCGTGCCCTTCGGCGCGAGGCCGTCATTCTTACGCCTAATGACCAACGAGGAGGAACGGACGCAGGTTGGACACCGCGGTTAGCATGAAAGCGCTCCTGGAGGCGGGTGTTCACTTCGGGCACCAGACACGCCGCTGGAATCCGAAGATGCGCACGTTCATCTTCACTGAGCGCAACGGCATCCACATCATCGACCTCCAGCAGACCGTCGGCCGCCTCGCTCTCGCGCTCGACTTCGTGCGCGACGTGGTATCGAACGGGGAGCAGATCCTCTTCGTCGGCACCAAGAAGCAGGCGCGCGAGAGCGTCGAGGGCGACGCCAAGCGCTGCGGCATGCCCCACGTGACCAACCGCTGGCTCGGCGGCACGCTCACCAACTTCGCCACGATCCAGCGCCGGATCGACTACCTGGTACGCCAGGAAGAGGCCCGCGCTCGCGGCGACTTCGACCCCCTCCACAAGAAGGAAGTCCTCAAGATCGACAAAGAGATCGAGAAGCTCAACCGCCACGTCGGCGGCATCAAGAAGATGAGCCGCCTGCCCGGCGCTCTCTACATCGTCGATCCTGACATGGAGAGCATCACCGTCGCCGAAGCGCGCCGCGTTGGCGTGCCGATCGTCGCGATGTGTGATACGAACTGCAACCCCGACCTGATCGACTACCCAATCCCCTCGAACGACGATGCCATCCGCGCCGTGAAGCTGATCACAGGCCGCATCGCCGACGCTGCGCTCGAAGGGCTGGCCATGCAGGGCTTTGACCCCGAGAACCTGCCGCCGCCACCGGCCGCCGAGGAAACGCAGCAGCGCACGTTCACCGTGTCGCTGCAAGATCAGGCAGGCGCCGGCGGCGAAGCATCGCCGTCATGAGCCAAACGTCCATCTCGGCAGACGACGTCAAAGCGCTGCGGGAACGCACGGGCGTCGGTGTCATGGACTGCAAACGCGCGCTCGAGGAAGCCAGCGGCGACGTAGATCGCGCAGTCGCGATCTTGCAAGAGAAGGGCATCGCGCTGGCGGAGAAGCGCGCTCAGCGCGAGACGAGCCAGGGCCTGGTCGATAGCTACATCCACGCCGGCGGGCGCATCGGCGCCATGGTCGAGATCAACTGCGAGACTGACTTCGTCGCGCGCACGGACGCCTTCAAGATCCTCGCCCACGACCTCGCGATGCAGATCGCCGCGACGAACCCGCTTTCCGTCTCAGAAGAGGACCTGCCCTCGGGCGCAGAGGGCGATACGGCCCAGCTGTGCCTCTTGCATCAGTCGTTTATCAAGGACGAATCTCGAACCGTCGGCGACCTGGTGAAGGACGTCATCGCCCAGACGGGGGAAAACATCCGCGTCCGTCGCTTCGCACGGTTCGAGCTCGGTCAGTAGGAGGCGATCCTCATGGCCGGCGCCGCCTATCGGCGGACTCTGCTCAAGGTGAGCGGCGAAGCCCTCATGGGCGGCGCTCTCTACGGTATCGACGCCCCAACCGTCACCCACGTCGCGCATCAAATTAAGGCCGCGCACGAAGAAGGCACCGAGATCGCTGTGGTCGTCGGCGGTGGGAACATCTTTCGCGGCTCGCAAGCGTCCGCCGCCGGCATGGACCGGGCAACGGCCGACTACGCTGGGATGCTCGCCACGATCATCAACGCCCTCACCTTGCAAGACGCGCTCGAGAAGCTAGGCACGACGGTGCGCACACAGACGGCGATCAACGTCCAGCAGGTCGCCGAGCCGTATATCTACCGCCGCGCGATCCGCCATCTAGAGAAGGGACGCGTCGTCCTGTTCGCCGCCGGCACGGGCAACCCCTACATGACCACCGACACCGCCGCCGCTCTGCGCGCGATCGAGATCGGCGCCGACGTGCTGCTGATGGCCAAGCATGGCGTCGACGGCGTCTACGACGCCGACCCGAACAAGGAGCCGGACGCCAAGCGCTTCGACCAGTTGAGCTACATGGAAGCGATCCGCCGGCGACTCCAGGTGATGGACAGCACCGCCATCTCCCTCTGCATGGAGAACAACCTGCCGATCATCGTCTTCGACCTGCAGGGCGAGGACAGTGTCGTGCGCGCCGTGCGGGGCGAGAGCATCGGCACGCACGTCCGCAGTGGCGAGACGATGCTGGCGGGAGTGTAAGCGCCATGGCGAACGAGACGATGATCGATGAAACGCTGGCCGACACCGAGCGGCGCATGGTCAAAGCGATCGACGCGCTCCACCGCGAACTCGCCACGATCCGCACCGGTCGCGCCAGCCCGGGCCTCGTCGAGCAGCTGCGCGTCGACTACTACGGCACGCCCACGCCCTTGAAGCAGCTCGCGACGATCTCCGTGCCGGAGGCGCGTCTGCTCACCATTCAGCCGTGGGACAAGGGCGCGCTCGGCGCAATCGAGAAGGCGATCCAGAAGTCTGAGCTGGGCCTAAACCCGAACAACGACGGCGCGATCATCCGCCTCGCCATCCCCCAGCTCACCGAAGACCGTCGCAAGGAGATGGTGAAGCTGGTACACAAGAAGATCGAAGATGGCCGCGTTGCCATTCGCAACGTTCGCCGCGACGCGCACGAGATGCTGCGCGACCTCCAGCGCGAAAAAGAGATCTCGGAGGACGAGGAGCATCGCGCGCAGGAGCAGCTCCAAAAGATCACCGACCGCTTCATCGAAAGCGCGGACGACGTCGGCAGAGAAAAAGAGCAAGAGCTGCTGGAGGTATAACGCCAGGTGGTTGCCGAACCTGCCACAAAAGAACAAGCGTCCGCCACCGCCGGACTGGAGCACGTGCCCCAGCACGTAGCGATCATCATGGATGGCAACGGCCGCTGGGCGAAGGAGCACGGCCACTCGCGTCAGGCGGGCCACCGCGCCGGCACCGAGAACATCCGGCGCGTGATCGAGGCCTTCGCGCATTACGAGGTGCCCACTCTCAGCCTCTACGCCTTCTCGACGGAGAACTGGTCGCGCCCGCGCCGAGAGGTGAACTACCTGATCCGGCTCATCGACCACTTCATCGAACGCGAGCTGAAGGCGCTAGACGAACATGGCGTGCGCCTGCGCCACCTGGGCAGCCTGGACCCGCTCTCGCCGCCGTTGCGACACCGTATCGAGCAGGCGATCGAGATGACGAATAGCAACGACCGCATCACGGTCAACGTCGCGTTCAACTACGGCGGCCGCCAGGAGATCCTCGACGCGGTGCGCCGCATCGTCCAGGATGGCGTACCCGCAGATCGCATCGACGAGGCGCTCTTCTCCTCATATCTGTACACCGCAGGCCAGCCCGACCCCGACCTCGTCATCCGCACCGCGGGCGAGCAACGTCTTTCCAACTTCCTGATCTGGCAGAGCCACTACTCTGAGTACTACGTGACGCCCAAGTACTGGCCCGACTTCGACGAAGCGGAGATCGGACAGGCGCTCACCGTCTACAGCCAGCGGCAGCGCCGCTTCGGCGGGCGGCCTGACGCGTCCGACAGCAACCACGACGATACGTCCCCGCGCGGGAGCGCCTCCTAGCCCGACCGTATGCTGGCTCAGCGCATCGCGAGCGCAGCCGTCGGCATCCCCCTCATCATCTTGCTTATCTGGGCCGGAGGCCCCTGGTACGCGGCCGCCGCGTCCCTCATCGTGCTGTTAGCTTCGTTCGAGTTCCAGGCCGTCCACCACAGCGATGGCACGCTCGGCCTGCTCGCGGCCGGCCTCGCCGCAGCGATGGCGGCGGGCGCGTTCGTCGGGCCGTTCTGGGTGTTTTGGTTCACGCTCGCCGGCGTGCTGATTCCCCTCGTCTGGGTGACCCTGCGCGGCGACACGGCGACTGGCCTCGCCGACTGGCAATGGGCGCTCAGCGGCATCCTGTACGTTGGGTTCCTGGGCTCACACATCGTGCTACTACGCGAGCTGTATGCTGGACGCGATCTCGTCTACCTTGCCGTCTTCGGCACCTTCGCCGTCGACACCACGGCCTACTTCGTCGGCCGGGAGTTCGGGCGGCGGAAGCTGGCGCCGGCCATCCGTCCGGGTAAGACGGTGGAAGGGACGCTGGGCGGTCTGCTCGGCGCGTTCCTCGTCGTGCTGCCGATGAACTACCTGCTCGGCCTACGACTCGAGGCGGCGCTGATCGTGCCGCTTGCGCTGCTGATTTTCGTCGCCGCGGTGCTGGGCGATCTGGCGGAGTCGATGATCAAGCGGGGTATCCACATCAAGGACACGAGCGGCGCGATCCCGGGCCATGGCGGCTTCCTGGATCGGCTCGATAGCCTGCTCTTCACGATCCCCGTTGTATACTACTATGTCATCTGGGTCGTGCCCTGAACCCATGAACACCAAACGGCTCGTCATCCTCGGCTCCACCGGCTCCATCGGCCAGCAGACGCTGGACGTCGTTCGCAGCATGCCCGATCGTTTCGAGGTGCTCGGCCTCGCGGCGGGGCGTAACGCGACGCTGCTTGCGGACCAGGCGCGCGCGTTCCGGCCGCGTCTCGTCTGGGCCGAGCGCGACGACGCACGCGCCGAGCTCGAGACCGCCTCCCGTCCGAAGGCGCGCTGGACGCCGCTCGAGGATCAGGCCGCGCATCCGGACGCCGATATCGTCGTCATCGGCACCGTCGGACGCGCCGGGCTGATGCCCACGCTCGCCGCGCTGCGCACGGGCAAGGCCGTCGTGCTGGCGAACAAAGAGGTGCTGGTCATGGCGGGCGCGATCGTCCAACAAGCAGCGAAGCGCGGCCGTGGTCAGCTCCGCCCCGTCGACAGCGAGCACAGCGCCCTCTGGCAGTGCCTCTGGGGCGAAGCGCCGAAGGCCGTATCGCGTCTGATCCTCACCGCTTCGGGCGGCGCCTTCCGCGACTACGCGCCCGACCAGCTCGACCAGGTCACGCCGGACGAAGCGCTGCGCCACCCGACCTGGCGGATGGGGCGCAAGATCACGATCGACACCGCGACGCTGATGAACAAGGGCTTCGAAGCGATCGAAGCGCGCTGGCTGTTCGACATCCCGCTCGAGCGCGTCGAGGTTGTGATGCACCGCGAGAGCATCGTCCACTCGCTCGTCGAGTTCGTCGACGGTTCGGTAAAGGCGCAGCTCGGCGAGCCCGACATGCGCCTGCCGATCTGCATCGCGCTCTGCTACCCGGAGCGCGTCGCGAACGACACGATGACGCCGCTCGACCTCGGTCGCATCGGAGCGCTCCACTTCGCGCCGCCGGACTTCCGGCGCTACCCGGCGCTGGGCCTGACGCTGCGCGCCGGGCGCAAGGGCGGCACCTACCCGGCCGCGCTCGCCGCCGCGGACGAGGTAGCGGTGAGCCACTTCCTGGCCGGACACCTGCGCTTCACCGACATCACGGGGCTGCTGGAGGACACGCTCAGCGCCCACGAATCAGGTTCGGATATGGTGCTGGACGAAGTACTTGCGGCCGACGCCTGGGCGCGGGGCTACGCAGAAGACTGGGTGCGAGCGAAAGTATAAGTAGAGCCAACACGCTGTAGCTGCAGGGCTTCAGCCCTGCTGACAGCCAGGCAGACCTTCAGGGTTTGCGGCTACGCGAATTACGACTAAACGACTTCATGCGTTACCATAAGAGCTGCTGCTAATGGACGTCCTCACCCACTCGGTCCTGCCGTTTGTCCTCATACTTGTCGTGCTCGTCGTCGTGCATGAGCTGGGGCACTTCATCACCGCGCGCATGGCGGGCGTCAAGGTGCTGGAGTTCGGGATCGGCTATCCACCCAAACTCTGGGGCATTACGCGCGGAGAGACGGAGTACACAATCAATGCGCTGCCACTGGGCGGCTTCGTCCGCCTGCTCGGTGAAGAAGATCCGGGCGACCCGCGCAGTCTCGCCGCCCAATCGCGCCTGACCCGCATCTTCGTGCTCTCGGCAGGCGCGTTCATGAACCTGATCCTCGCGATCATTCTGTTCGCCATGGCGTTGATGATCCCACACAACACCGATATCAGCCGCGCGAGCATCGTCGACGTCGTGCCGGGCAGCCCGGCCGCCAAAGCGGGCCTCCAGGCCGGCGACGTGATCTTCGCCATCAACCACCAAAACGTGCAGAACATCGCCGAGCTCGGTTATCGTATCCGACTCCACCTGGGCGAGACGATCGACGTGCTCGTCAAGCGCCCCGGCACGAACGGCCTCGAAGATATCGAAGTGCCGGTGAAGGCGCGCTGGACGACGTCCACGTACGTCGACAAGGATGGCATCACGCGCAACCAGGGGCCGACCGGCATCACCATCTCGCCCCATTACGGCACACAAGAGCGGCTCACGCCGGAGGAGCAGGCGCAGATCAAGAAGGACCTCCAGCCCGGCGAGACGGTGCCCACCACCCGACTGATCCCCGCCTCCGAGACGCAGCGCTCGAATCCGTTGGCTGCGTTCAAGGAGGGCGCCATCCGCGCCTGGGAGTGGGTGATCTTCACGGTTAAGTGGATCATCTCGCTCGTCCTGTCCATGACGGGCGGCGGCCAAAGCGGCATCGGCGAGGAGGGCGTGCGCGGGCCGGTAGGCATCGCCCAGATCACAGGCGATGTGGTCAAACAGGCTGGCTGGCAGTCGTTACTCGAGCTTGCCGCCGTGATCAGCATGAGCCTTGCTGCGCTCAACATCCTGCCGTTACCCATGCTGGACGGTGGTCGCGTCGCCTTTGTCGTCATCGAGCTCCTGCGCGGCGGTAAACGCATCGCGCCTGAACGGGAGGCGATGGTGCACTTCGTGGGCCTCGTCGCCATCCTAGGGTTAGCCGTAGTGATTACCTACTTCGACGTCCTGCGGCTATTCGAAGGGTAGCCGCTGGCATGCCCAGCAAGGCCAAGCCCCAATCTCCCTCCAGCCTGATCGACGCGAGGATCAAGGAACTGGGCGACTGGCGAGGCAAGACTCTCGCGCGCGTCCGCGCTCTCATCAAACGGGCCGACCCCGAAGTGAGCGAGGAGGTGAAATGGAGAAAGCCGTCGAACCCGATGGGCGTCCCAGTGTGGTCCCACGACGGGATCATCTGCACCGGCGAGACCTACAAAAACAAGGTGAAATTCACCTTCTTCAAGGGAGGCTCTCTCGAGGATCCAGCGGGTCTCTTCAACGCCAGCCTCGAAGGCAACGCGAGGCGCGCTATTGACCTCAATGAGGGAGATGAGATCGACGAGGGGGCCTTCAAGTCCCTCGTCCGCGCCGCAGCGGCCCTGAACGCGTCCTCAGCAAAGCCAAGCTCGCGGGGCCGGTCGGGATAGGCGTGTCATGGGTAAATGCCTGTGCCCAAAGGAATTTCTTCCAAGGACCGACTGCTGACACAAGGAGCATAGTAATGGCCAGTAGAGCGCGCAAAGCCTTTGATGAGAATGTCAAGGGCGTAGAGCGACTCCTGGAGATAGCTTCACTTTCCCCACGCGCCCACATCGCGCTACCCTAGAGCCGCCATGACCCAACGGCGCGTTACCAAACCCGTCTTCATCGGCGACGTACAGGTCGGCGGCGACGCGCCCATCATCGTCCAGTCGATGACGGCCACCGACACCGCCGACGTCCAGGCCACGCTCCGTCAGGTGGCCGAGCTGGCCGACCTCGGCTGCGAGGTCGTGCGCATCGCCGTACCCGACAAGGAAGCCGCGGCCGCGCTGCCGGATATCGTCCGGCAGACGCCGGTGCCCCTCATCGCTGACATCCACTTCGACTACCGCTGGGCGCTCGCCTCGCTCAAGGCGGGCATCCACGCGCTGCGCCTGAATCCGGGTAACATCCGCGATCCCGAGAAGGTGCGCACCGTCGTCCGCGAGGCGAAGGAGCGCGACGTGCCGATCCGCATCGGTGTGAACGCCGGCTCGCTGCCGCCGCTGCCACCGCTCGAAGAGGGCGAGCTGCCGCCCCCCATGCACGAGCGCATGGTGGACGCAGCGATGTGGGAGATCGCCATCCTGGAAGAGATGGGCTTCGACGCGATCAAGATCTCACTCAAGGCGTTCGATGTGCCGACGATGGTCGCCGCCTACCGCGCGCTCGCGCCGAAGGTGCCCTATCCGTTCCACCTCGGCGTCACCGAAGCCGGCACGCCGCGCGCGGGCTCCGTCCGCAGCGCGATCGGCATCGGCATCCTGCTCTCGGAGGGCGTCGGCGACACGATCCGCGTGTCGCTCGCGGCCGACCCGAAGGAAGAGCTACCGGTCTGCTGGGACATCCTCTCGTCGCTCAACCTGCGCCAGCGCGGCCCGACGATCGTCGCCTGCCCCACCTGCGGGCGTATCGAGATCGAGCTAATCCCGCTGGCGAACAAAGTCGAGGAGCACTTCCAGAAGCTGGGCAAGCCGATCACCGTCGCCGTCATGGGCTGTGTCGTGAACGGCCCCGGCGAGGCGAAGATGGCCGACCTGGGCATCGCGGGCGGCAAGGGCCGGGGCGTGATCTTCCGCAAAGGCCAGGTCATCAAGACGGTCGATGAGAAGGACTTCCTGCCCGCGCTGATCGAGGAGGGCGACAAGGTCATCGCCGAGCTCGAAGCGAACGGCAACGGCGCAGCCCCAACCGGCGATGCGCCAGACCCCGTGATCCCCATCCAAGAGATTCCCGCCAGCACCGCGGAGCGCTAGCCGCCCCATGCCCTGGGAAGCGCTCGCGCTGACCGCCGTCCTCGCCCTCTGGGGACTGCTCGGCACGTCGAGTTGGTTCGTTGCGCTGCTCGGCACCAGGCCGCCGCGCATCGGACTGCTCGCGTTCGTGCTGGCGTTCGCCGCAGGGATCGGCGGCGGCGCACTGATACCCGCGCTCGGCTACAACGATGCGGGGGGCTTCTGGGTAAGCCTGATCACCGCCTTCGCCATGGGCACGTTCGTCTGCGCCGGCGCGCTGCAGCAGGCCGACCAGCTAAAGAAGGAACGTTCATGAAGGTCGCGACGATGCTCTCGTCCGGAGGTGAGCAATGGTGACCAACCGGTCGGCGCCGCCAGGAACGATCGTACCGAGCCTGATCTACGAAGACGCAAACGAAGCGATCTCATGGCTGTGCGACACGTTCGGCTTTACAGAGATCTTACGTTGGGGGTCGGACGACGCGCCCACTGCCCAGCTTGCCATTAGTGGGGGTGCGATCTTCGTCACCGGCCCGCGGGTGGGCCACGGCTCGGCTGACCGTCTAGCGTTTCGGCCGCCACGACCCGATGAGCTCAGCCACACCGTGATGGTCGAGGTCGAAGACGTCGACCGCCATTACGAACGCGCAACGGAACGCGGCGCGCGCATCCTCCTGCCGATCAAGACGCACCCATTCGGTGAGCGCCAGTACTCGACGCTGGACCTCGGCGGTCACCTGTGGACGTTCACCCAGTCTGTCGCCGATGTCGCTCCTGAGGAGTGGGGCGGGCGGCTACCCACGGAGCGCGCATGAACTACGCGCTCTCTACCATGTGGTCGCAGCAAGACCGCTTCGCCGACATCGCCGAATTCGCGCGCGTGGCCGAAGCGATGGGCTACGACGCGATCGAGGTGAGCCACGTCACGAACGCGGAGAAGCTCGACCGGCTGATCGACGACGCGAGCGTCCGGCTCTCCGGCTTGCACGCTCCAACACCCTACGAGCGCGTCGGCAACAAGCCGAACAGCGACCTCAACCTCGCCGCGCTCGACGAGACCGAGCGCCGCACGGCCATCGACCACACCAAGCGCACGATGGACTACGCCGCTCGCGCGGGCGCGCGCTACATCGTGGTGCACCTGGGCCACGTCGGAACGGACCTCGTGCAGGCGGAGCGCACGCTACGCAAGCTCTGGGACGGCGGCACACGCGAGGGCGCGGACGTCGATGCCGCGCGGCGCGAAACGATGGAGTGGCGCGCCGAACACGCACCGGCGCACCTCGAGCACGCGAAGGAGACGCTCGTCGAGCTGGTCGCCTACGCGAGCGATCGCGGGCTGGCCATCGGACTGGAGAACCGGCTCCACCACCAGGAGTTCCCGCTGCCACACGAGGCGCTCGATCTCGTCTCGGACTACCCGCCGGACAAGGTCGGGTACTGGCACGACGTCGGCCACGCCGAGGTGCAGTGGCGTCTCGGCTTTGTCGACAAGCACGCCTGGCTCGACACGGTCGGCCAGCGCACCATCGGCGCGCACCTCCACGACGTGGACGGCATCGGTGACCACCGCGCGCCCGGCCGCGGCGACGTGGAGTGGGACTACATCGCGCGCGGCCTGCCCAAGGACGCCCTCCGCGTGTTCGAGATCAATCAGCGCCAGCCGGACGACGCCGTCGCCGGCGCCATCGCCTTCCTGCGCGAACGCGGCGTCGTCGAATAATCGAACCACTCCCACGCCCGGCTGCAGTCACGGACAAGTACGCTGCTGCGCATCTCGGACCCGACGAGAACACCTATCCCTGGCGCTTCAGCTTGCCGGTGCGCTTGGCGTACGCCTCTGCCCACGTGAAGACGAGTACGCTTACCGGCACCAGCACCACGCCGAAGAGCGCCAGCGCGCCCAGCGTCGGCCCGAGGTCCACGACGCCCTGGCCGTCGATCATTGCGTCGCGGATGCCGTCCAGGATGTACGTTGCGGGCGAGAGGAACGAGACCGCTCGCAGCCACGCCGGCAGCACATCGATCTCATAGTACACGCCGGAGACAAGCAGCAGCGACGCCTGCACCATCATGCTGATCTGCGAGCCGCGCTCCGGATAGAGCAGCGGCAGCACACCCGCGAGCACCGCCAACGCCGCGACGCTCACGCTGCCGACGACGACGACGGACAGCGTTCCGACAACGTTCACCTGCGAAAAGTCCACGTGGAAGAACAGCAGCGCGATCGCGAAAATGAGCGACGTCCGGATAGCGCCGTTCAGCACGCCGAAGACCGACATCCCCAGCAGGTGCAGTGCGCGCGGTACCGGCGCCATCAACGTGTGCTCGATCGTGCCTTCCCAGCGCTCCCATTGGACGACGAGGCTGATGTCGTCCAGCACCGCCGACAGGTACGCCCACACAAGCGTACCGATCAGGAGAAACAGCACCAGCCGCGCCGCCACGTCCGACGACGCCTCGCCGCGCCGGCCCAGCTCCTCGGCGATAAACGTGATCGCGAGCGTGTTCACCACGCCGTAGACCAGCCAGACCAGCTCCCAACCCCAGTAACGCTTCCATAGGTTCGTCTGCCGCTCAACGAACGCCATCGACAACGACCACGGCGAGCCGGGCGCGAACATTCGGCCCGTAATACTAGCCATGCACCAACACCTCCTCATCCTCCTCGATGCTCTTACCGGTCACTTCGAAGAACACCGTCTCCATCGAAACGTCCTCGAGTCGCCGCCCGTTCGCCGTGCGCTGCCGCAGCTCAAGCGGCGTGCCCTCCGTGACGATCCGACCGCCGACGATGAACGCGATGCGGTCGCAGAGGCGCTCGGCTTCGTCCATGTCGTGCGTCGTGAGCAGGATCGTCGCGTCGTGCTGCTCGCGGACGTCCAGGATGAAGCGCTGCACATCGC
>JBAROU010000177.1:0-11762 GCA_049642385.1 Dehalococcoidia bacterium
CCCTAGCACCGGCCGCCGCCGGGGCTCCGAGGGGCTTGCAGAGCCCCTCCACATTGTGCACCGGTACTGGTCCGCCTAGCCTGGCCGGTGCTTCCTACCGGGCAGCGCGTCGAGTCCCCGTCATTCGGCGCGCTGCCTAAACCTCCGGAGTAGTCATTACAAGAACTCTTTCTCCGGAACTATAATGCCAGTATTTCACACCCGCCGACCTTCGTCAAGACCCGGGCTGGCGTTCGACGCGCTTCGCCGCCAGCGCGCTGAGGATCTCCATCACCACGCGATGCGCCACCTCCGCCGTGATGCCCGCTGTATCGTACGGCGGCGACACTTCGACGACGTCCGCACCGACGATCGGCGTGCGTAGCGTCACGTCGCGCACGGCCAGGAGCAGCTCGCGCGCGGTGAGGCCGCCCGGCTCTGGTGTGCCCGTTCCGGGCGCATATGCCGGGTCGAGCACGTCGATGTCGACCGAGAGGTAGAGGTGGTCGGGGCCGTCTAGCGCCTGCTCGATCGCCTCGCTGAGGACGGTATCGAAGCCACGGCGCTGGATGTCATGGATCGTGTGCGAGCGCATCCCCTGTTCGCGCATCCAGGCGAACAGCTCCGGCCCCGGCCAGTAGCCGCGCAGCCCGACCTGGACAAAATGCTTGCCGAGCACGGCGCCGGATTCGATGAGCCGGCGCATTGGCGTGCCGTGGCTGAGCAGCACGCCCCACGAGTCGTTGCCCGTGTCCGCGTGCGCGTCGAAGTGGACAACGCCCACCTTGCCGTGCCCGAAGACGTCCGCCACCGCGCTCGCGCTCGGGAACGTGATCGAGTGGTCGCCGCCGAGCACGATCGGCACTGCGCCAGCGTCGACGACTTCGCGCACCTTCGACTTGATCGCCTCGTTTGTGCGCTCGATGTCGCCAGGGATCACGTCTGCGTCGCCGTAATCGAAGACACGCAGGACCTTGAAGGGCTCGACGCCCAGGCCGAAGTGGTGCGCCTCGCGCCGGAGGTATGAGGCGGCGCGGATCGCGCGCGGGCCGAAGCGGGCGCCCGGTCGGTGGGTCACGGCGGTATCAGTAGGGGCGCCGACGATGACGATGTCCGGCCGCTCGTTGCGCAGCGCCTCGATGTCGGCGAGCGCGGGCACGCGCAAGAAGGTTGGGATGCCAACGAAGGCCGGGCGGGTGTCCATGCGGTCGAAGACCATAGCCCCTCCAGAGATATGTCGACCGGTGGCCGGCTCAGCATAGGGGAGCCAGCCCACCGGCAGGCTAACGCAGGAGCAGAGCGAGATACCAGCAGGCGCTCCTTGCTGCAGCGTCTCACACTCGACCATCATGTAAGGTATACGGGATACGCACGGAGGGCTGAGCGCCGCTGATCAACGGTATCGAACAGCAACTCCTGGACTTCATCAATGCCACCTACGACGCTATCGAATGGCCGGGCGTCGTGGCGCTGATGGCGATCGAGAGCGCGGCCATCCCGCTGCCCAGTGAGCTGATCATGCCGCTGGCCGGTTGGATGCTGGTGAAGGACCGCGGTCTGGGGTGGGAGTGGCTGTTCCTGGCAGCGTTCTTCGGTGGGCTGGGCAACACCCTAGGCTCGATCCTGGCGTACTACGCCGGCGCGTGGGGTGGGCGGCCGCTGGTCGAAAAGTACGGCAAGTACATCCTGGTTTCGCACCACGATCTTGACCTGGCCGACCGCTTCTTCAAACGTTGGGGCAACCTCGCCGTGTTCGGCTCGCGGCTCTTACCCGTGGTGCGAACGTTCATCAGCGTGCCCGCCGGTATTTCGCGCATGCCGATCTGGCAGTTCATCGCCTATACCTTCGCCGGATCGTTCTTCTGGTCGCTGGGCCTGGCCTGGGCCGGCTTCGCGCTCGGTGAGAACTGGGAGGACCTGCGGAGCTGGATGAGGCCGGCGGACATTCCGATTATCATCGTGCTCGGGATCCTGGTGACCTGGTACGTTTATCGCCACATCAAGCGCGCCTGGGGCCAACCGCAGCCTTCGACCGGCGAAGAAACCTAGCCCCACCCGTCGAATGGAGCGCCACAGCTTGCCACCCGCGCAGGAAGAGCGAAGCGACGCACCGCGACTGGACAGGTGGAGCGGCTTCATGCTCTGGGGAATCGTGGTCGGCGCGATTATCCTCATCGGTCGCTTCACTCCTTACGAGCCCGTTCGGGACTTTTTCAACAGCTTTGGCTGGGTGACGAAACACGCCATCGAGCTGACGCGCAACCTATTCGAGCGCTACGGCGAGCTCACGATCTTCCTGGCGCCGATGCTTGAGAACACGCTCTTCATCGGCGCGATCATCCCCGGGACGCTGGTCATGATCCTGGGCGGTATCGCGACGGAGAACGGGCTGATCGACCTGCGCCTGGCGATCCCCCTCGCCGTCATCGGCGCGATCATCGGCGACACGATCAGCTACTGGATCGGGCGTTTTGGCTGGCAGCGGCTCGGGCCCGAGTCGCGACTGGTGAAATGGGCGGAGGGCATCCGCGAACCACTGATGAACCACAGCGTCTGGTTGATCTTGAGCTACCACTTCGCTGGCTACTCCCGACTGATCGGCCCGGCGTCTTCCGGCTTCCTACGCGTTCCGTTCACGCGCTGGATGCTGCTGGACTACATCGGCGTCACGCTCTGGGTGATCACCTTCATGATGACGGGCTACGTCCTGGGGATGCTGGGCTTGAACATTAACGACCCGAGCGAGCGCGACATCCGCATCTTCGAGCTGATCCTCTTCGCCCTGCTCGTCATTGGCGTCTTGGCCGTCTTTCGGCGCTCGGGCAAGAAGGAACGGGATGGCGAAGACGTCCAGATCTCCGACGAGGGCTAACCGGTGCAGATCCTCGCACGTCTTGCTTGAGACCTTATCCACGCTGCGTTACGCTTCGATCCACCCGCCCCAGACAGCAGGAGGAACTCGCCATGACGACCGAGACGAAGACGCACGCGCCCCCCAAGGGACGCAGCTGGCAGGTGACCGAAGGCCCCGAGCGCGCACCCAACCGCTCGTACTTCTACGCGATGGGCCTCACCGACGACGACCTGCGCAAGCCGATCGTCGCCGTTGGTCACGCCGGTAACGAGGCGATGCCCTGCAACATCCACCTGGGCGGGCTGGCGCAGCACATCAAGGAGGGCGTGCGCCAGGCCGGCGGCACGCCGCGCGAGTTCGCCACGATCGCCGTCGGCGACGGGATGGCGATGGGCCACGAAGGGATGAAGGCATCGCTCGTGAGCCGCGAAGTGATCGCTGACTCGGCTGAGCTGATGATGCTCGCTCACGCCTACGACGGCCTTGTCACCGTCGCGGGCTGCGACAAGAGCTTGCCCGGCATGATGATGGCGATGGCGCGGGTCAACCTGCCATCGATCTTCCTCTACGGCGGCAGCATCCTGCCCGGCACCTACCAGGGGCACGATGTCACTGTGCAGGATGTCTTCGAGGGCGTGGGCGCGTACACCGGCGGCTCGATGAATGAAACCGACCTACGCGAGCTCGAGCACGTCGCCTGTCCGGGCGCAGGCTCCTGCGGCGGGATGTTCACGGCGAACACGATGGCCTCCGTGAGCGAAGGATTGGGGCTGGCGCTGCCGGGCAGCGCATCGGTGCCCGCGGTCGACCCGGCGCGCATCGATGTCTGCCGGCGGACCGGCGAAGCGGTGCTCGCGCTGCTGGAGCGCAACATCCGTCCGCGCGACATCCTCGTGAAGGAGGCGTTCGAGAATGCGATGGCGGTTGCCGTCGCGCTGGGCGGCTCGACGAACGCCGTGCTGCACCTGCTCGCCATCGCGCGCGAGGCGAACGTCGCGCTAACACTCGACGACCTCGACCGCGTGTGCGGTCGCACGCCGCACCTAGGCGACATGAAGCCGGGCGGTCGCTTCGTGATGGCAGACCTGCACCGCGTGGGTGGCGTGCCCGTTGTACTGAAGCTCCTGCTCGACGCGGGCGTGCTCAACGGCGATGTGCTCACTGTCACCGGCAAGACCATGGTCGAGAACCTGGCATCGGTTGGCGGGCCAGACGGCGAGGTGGTCCACCCGCTCGACAAGACGCTCGCGGGCGGCAGCACGATCGTCGTGCTGCGCGGCAACCTCGCGCCCGAGGGCTCGGTCGCGAAGGTCGCATCGGTGGGGCACCTACGTCGCACCGGCCCGGCGCGCGTGTTCGCCGGCGAGGAGGCGTGCTTCGCCGCCATCGAGCGTAAGGAGATCAAGGCGGGGGACGTGGTGGTGATCCGCTACGAAGGGCCGAAGGGCGGCCCCGGAATGCGCGAGATGCTCGCCGTGACGGCCGCGCTCGTGGGCCAGGGCCTGGGCGACCAGATCGCGATGGTGACCGACGGTCGCTTCTCCGGCGCAACGCGCGGCCTGATGGTGGGCCACGTCGCGCCCGAGGCCGCCGTGGGCGGCCCGATCGCGATCGTGCGCGACGGCGACGAGATCACGGTCGACGCCGAGAGCCGGCGGCTGGAGCTGCACGTGCCAGAGGACGAGATCACGCGCCGCCTGGCGCAGTGGACGCCGCCTCCGCCCGCGTACACGTGGGGCGCGCTAGCCAAGTACGCGCGCCTGGTGACCTCAGCGTCCCTCGGCGCGGTGTGCGAGGCGGATGCCTGAGCAATACGATGCTCGGCCGAGAGGCGCTCCGCGAGCTGTACGGCTACACCGAGTTCACGTGGAACGCCTGCGCCAGCGCCGTTCGCACGCTACCTGAAAGCGCGTTGACGAGGGCGATTGCCGGGTCAGGCTGGCCCAGTCTCGCTGACACGCTGCGCCACATCGTCAGCGCGTACGACGGCTGGCTGCACGAAACCCTCGCCGCAGGCCCGGTCGTGGTGGAGCGCATCGAGGATGTCACGACGTGGGAGCAGCTCGAGGAGTGGCGAAGCAAGACGCGTGCATCGTTCCTCCGGCTCCTGGAAGATACACCTGACGCTAAGCTGTTAGACCCCAGTACACGGGTGTGGAAGGAGTACGACGGCGGCATGCTGATGAGCATCGCTGACGTGCTCGCCCATGTGCTCTTGCACGAGCGCGGCCACAACGGCGACGTGACGACGCTGCTGTTCCAGCTCGGCGCGGAGCCTCCGATGACGGATTACGGCGTCTACCTGTATGTGAAACGCAGGCGCGAGGATGCCCAACGCACCTGACCAAGAACAGACCATCATCGTGGACTCGACGCGCCACCGACTTGACAACGTGCGTCGGTAGGGCATAATAGACCACCACCAACATTCCAGGGCGGAGGACCGCATCATGCCCACCGTCAAACTGCCAATCGGCATCCTGTTAGCGATCTATCTCTTCCTGATCTCCGTGATACTGGCCTACTTACTATTCGCTCTGTGGCCACCGGATCAGGCAGCAGTGGGCACAAACGCAGCTGCCACCAGCGAACATATCAAGCTCTTCTGGGGCCGTGGCACGTTCGAGTTTGCCATATCCGCCGAGGAGCGATTACTCCTCCTGGTCATGATCGCGGCGGCGCTGGGCAGCTACGTGCACGCGGCGACGTCGTTTGCCAGCTATGTTGGGAACTAGAAGTTCAAGCCTCGCTGGGCCACCTGGTACGTCCTGCGCGGCCCCATCGGCGTAGCGTTGGGCGTCGTCCTATATTTCGTGTTCCGAGCGGGACTGCTCACGGCGAACGCCGCGGCGACCGATACTAACCCGTTTGGTGTGCTCGCCATCGCGGCGCTCTCTGGCATGTTCTCGAAACAAGCGACCGACAAGCTGGACGAAGTGTTCAAGACGCTCTTTAGGACCGAGAGCGACCCGCGCGGCGACAAGCTCGTCCATCCGGTACCGGCCATCACCCGTATCGAGCCGCCCAGCGTTCCGGCCGGCGCCACCGGCGTGGTCCTGACGATTTCCGGCGAGGGATTCAGCGAGGATTCGGTGGTGCGACTCGACGCACAGGAGCGCTCGATGGAGTACGAGAGCTCGACCCGGATCAGCGTGCCGCTGGCCGCCGAAGACACCGCTTCCGCGAGGACATTTGAGGTGACCGTCTACAACCCCGATCCAGGCGGCGGCGTGTCGATGCTCTGGCCGTTCACCGTCGCCGGAACAGACGGCAGCAGCGCGCCCCCCGATGATCCCGGCGGCTAGAGCTGCCTCGTATCGCCAATTGTCTACGCCTCCCCGTGTTCGCTGCGCACCGTCTCTTGACAGACGGAGTATGATAAGCGCAAGACACACCGAACGCTCAGAGAAGGAGGCACACGATGGCCTATCCAGTCAGCTTCGACGTTCAGCCGCCTCAGACGTTCGATAAGGCGCAGGTGGTCCTGCGGATCCTGCTCTTTCTCGTCCTCTCGTGGTTCCTCAACGGTATCCTCGGAGCGGCGTACTGGCTCCTGCCCATCATCGCGGCAATTATGATCGCGCAGAAGGGCGCAGCGACGTACCTGGCCGAGGCCGAAAAAGGGCCGACCATGTGGCTGCGCTACATCATGGGCGCCTACAGCTATCTGGCACTGGCATCCGACAAGCTACCTTTCGAGCATCCCGAGGAGGTCGACCTGAAAGTGCAGCCCAGCGGCACGCCCAGCGTCGGCTCCGCGCTCCTCCGCATCATCCTGGCCATCCCGCATGCGATTGTGCTTGGGATCCTGGGCTTCGTCTTCTTCTTCATCTGGATCATTTCGGCGATATCCATCCTCATCAACGAAACGTACCCGGATTGGGCCCAGAACTTCATTCGCGGCTACCTACGCTGGACGGCGCGCGTCCTCGCTTACCTGGCGTCGCTGGTGGATGAGTACCCCCCGTTCTCGTTCGACAGCGGCGAGGCCGCGCCCGCCGCACTGCCGCCGACGCAGCCTTCGGGCGGCGAAGCGTCCGGTTCCGGGACGACCTAGCAAGAGGCGATCAGCAACCGCCAGTCGCCATCAGAGCTCACGTCAACCATGCGGCCGCCTGCGTCCACCAACGCCTCGACGCAGGCGGCTTCGTGTTCGGCGATCAGGCCGCTGACGACGAGCGCGCCGCCAGGCCGTAGCGCCTCGACCAGGCGGCCGCTTAGCTCGCGCACGAGACGGCTGCTCAAGTTCGCCAGGATGATGTCGTAGCGCTGCGCGGCCGGCTCATCGAACGGCCATGGCTGTCCCACTGAGCCCTGCGCCACGCGCACGACCTCGTGGACGCCGTTGCGCGCGACGTTCTCCGCAGCGACGCTGGCAGCGACCGAATCGATATCGAGCGCATCGACGCGCGCGGCGCCAAGCAGCGCCGCCGCGATCGCGAGGATGCCGGAGCCGGTGCCCACGTCGAGGACAGCAGCGCCCGGCGTGATGCGTTCCTCCAGCGCTTCCAGGCACATGCGTGTCGTCTCGTGCTGGCCTGTGCCGAATGCCATACCCGGGTCGAGATCGATCACCACGTCGTCGCGGCGCGCGCGGTGACGCCGCCACGATGGGCGAACGACGAGCCGTCTGCCGACGCGCAGCACCGGAAAATAGCGCTTCCAAGACTCCGCCCACGCCTCATCTTTTACACCACGCGAACGTAGCGAGCGCACGACAGCGTCGCCGCAGGTGCGCAGCTCGCGGCGTAGCTTTGCAACGGTCGAACGAGCATCGCCGTCGTCGACAAGCCACGCGCGCAGGCGCACGGCAGCGGCAGCGTCGAACGCGACGCGGCCCTCGTCGTCGATCGCTTCAAACGGTGCTTCCATGCTGACGCCGGCGGGGACGTAGCGACGGAGCACGTCCGCGACCGCCTCCGCCGCGTCCGGCCGGACGGCGACAGAGAGCTCCAGATAGCGCATTGTTAGCCGAGGGCGTCCTTGATGCGGTTGAGCAGGCCCTTATCGTCGGGGTTGACCGGCGTGCCGAGCGATTCCGCCAGCTCGGCCAGGAGCTCCTTCTGTTTCGGCGAGAGGTCCTTCGGCGTGACGACCTGCGCGCGCACGAGCAGATCACCTCGACCACTACTGCGTAAGTGCGGCACGCCCTGACCGCGCATGACGAAGATCTCGCCGCTCTGCGTGCCGGCGGGGACGCGCAGCGGCTCGTTGCCGTTGAGCGTCGGCACTTCCACATGGTCGCCCAGCGCGGCTTGCGCCACGTTCAGCTCCAGGTGGTAGATCAGGTCGTCGCCGTCGCGCTGGAAGCGCTCGTCCGCCTTCACGGCGACCACGAGATAGAGGTTGCCGCGCGGGCCAGCGCGCTCGCCGGGTTCTCCTTCTCCAGAGAGGCGCATCTGCGAGCCGTCGTCGATGCCTGCGGGGAACTTCACCTGGAGGCGACGCGTGGTCTTCTCGCGCCCGGCGCCGTGACACTGCTTGCACGGCTTGCTGATTACGCCGCCTTCGCCGCCGCAGCGATCGCACATGGCGACGTTGACGAACTGACCGAAGACGCTCTGCTGCACGCGCCGGATCTCGCCCGCGCCGTCGCAGTTCGAGCAGCGCTCGGGGCTCGATCCCGGTTCGGAGCGCAGGCCGTCGCAGCGCGAGCACGGCTCGCGGCCGGTGACATCGATCGTTTTCTCACAACCGAACGCCGCCTCCTCGAACGCCAGTGTCACGCCCTTGCGCAGGTCGGCGCCGCGGCGCGGCCCCTGGCGTCGGGCATTCGTGCCGCCGAAGAAGGCGTCGAAGATATCGCCGAAGCCACCGAAGCCGAAGCCCTCGAATCCGCGCGCGCCGAGGGGCGACTCCGCGCCCGCATGCCCGAAGCGGTCGTACAACGCCCGACGTTCCGGGTCGGACAGCACTTCGTAGGCTTCGTTGATCGCCTTGAAGCGCTCTTCAGCGTCCTTGTTCTTGTTGCGGTCGGGGTGGTACTTCATCGCCAGCTGCCGGAAGGCCTTCTTGATGTCCTCCGGCGTAGCGTTACGAGTGACGCCCATGACCTCGTAGTAGTCTTGCTTAGTGGTTGTCATAAGTCGCTTTCGCTACGTCTCTCTGTACCGGCCCATTGTATCAAGCACCACCTAGCCTGATCGATCATCGGCGAAACACACGAGGCGGAGCAGCGCCCGCCCCGGTTCCTGTTCCCAGAGCTCGCTCACACCTCGCGGTACTCGCCTTCGACGGTGCCCTCTTCCGGCGTAGCGTCGCCCTCCGGCGATTCGCCGTTGGCGCCGGGCGCGGCAGCTTCTGCATCGGCCTGGCCGTACATCGCCGCGCCGATCTTTTGCATCGACTCGCCCAGCTCCGTCACGGCGCTGCGGATCGCCTCGATGTCCTGTCCGCCCAGCGCGTCGCGCACAATCTTGACCTTCGCCTCGACTTCCGACTTCACGTCGGCGGGCACCTTATCGCCCTGCTCACGGAGCGTTTTCTCCGCAGTGTAGGCGATCGAATCGCCTTGATTGCGCAGCTCGATTTCCTCGCGACGCTGGCGGTCTTCGTCCGCGTACACTTCGGCATCGCGCTGGAGCTGATCGACCTCGTCCTTGCTCAGCCCCGAGCCTGCCGTGATCGTGATCTTCTGTTCGCGACCGGTCGCCTTGTCCTGCGCACTCACGTTGAGGATGCCGTTCGCGTCGATGTCGAACGCCACTTCTACCTGCGGAACGCCGCGCGGCGCGGGCGGGATGCCATCGAGGACGAAGCGCCCGAGCGACTTGTCGTCGGTCGCCATCGCGCGTTCGCCCTGGAGGACATGTATCTCGACGCTTGTCTGATTGTCAGCGGCTGTCGAGAAGACCTGGCTCTTGCTCGTCGGTATCGTCGTGTTGCGCTGGATGATCGGCGTCGCGACGCCGCCGAGCGTCTCGATGCCGAGCGTGAGCGGCGTAACGTCGAGCAGGAGCACGTCGCGCACGTCGCCCTTGAGCACACCGGCCTGAATCGCGGCGCCGATGGCGACGACCTCGTCCGGGTTGACGCCCTTGTGCGGCTCCTTGCCGAAGAACCGCTTCACCGCCTCCTGCACCGCGGGCATGCGCGTCTGCCCGCCGACGAGGACGACCTCATCGACCTGGGCGCCGGCGATACCCGCATCCGCGAGCGCCTGCTTGCACGGCCCGAGCGTACCCTCGACGAGTTCGCCGACGAGCTGCTCGAGCTTGGCGCGCGTGAGCGTGATGTTCATATGTTTCGGACCGGACGCGTCGGCGGTGACGAAGGGCAGGTTGACCTCCGTCTGGATCACCGTCGAGAGCTCGATCTTCGCCTTTTCCGCGGCCTCCTTCAGGCGTTGGAGCGCCATCCGGTCCTGCTTGAGGTCGATGCCCTGGTCGCGCTTGAACTCGTCGACCAGCCAATCGATAACGCGCTGGTCGAAGTCGTCGCCGCCCAAGTGCGTGTCACCGCTCGTCGATTTCACCTGGAAGGTGCCTTCGCCCAGCTCCAGGATCGAAATGTCGAAGGTGCCACCGCCGAGGTCGTAGACCGCGATCGTCTCCTCTGTCTTCTTGTCTAGGCCGTACGCGAGCGATGCCGCGGTCGGTTCGTTGATGATGCGCAGCACTTCGAGACCGGCGATGTTGCCGGCGTCCTTTGTCGCCTGGCGCTGGCTGTCGTTGAAGTAGGCCGGGACGGTGATCACCGCCTCGGTGACGGGTTCGCCCAGGTAGGCCTCGGCGTCCGCCTTCAGCTTCTGGAGGATCATCGCCGAGATCTCCTGCGCGGAGTACGACTTGCCGCCCAGAGCGACCTGCGCGTCGCCGTTGGGGGCCTTCTCGATTTTGTAGGAGAGCAGCGCGAGGTCGCTCTGTACCTCGGCGTCCTCGAACTTGCGGCCGATCAGGCGCTTGACGGAGTAGACGGTGTTCTCCGGGTTGGTCACCGCCTGGCGCTTGGCGACGGTGCCGACGAGCCGCTCACCCGATTTGCTCACGGCGACGACGGACGGCGTGAGACGCCCACCCTCCGAGTTCGGGACGATCGTCGGCTCACCCGCCTCCATGACAGCGACGGCGCAGTTCGTCGTCCCCAGATCGATGCCTATTACTTTACCCATGGGTCCTTCCCTCCTGAGGTTTTTCTTTCGTTTGTTCTGCGAAGGACAGGCTTGAGCCTGTCGCAAGCCGGGCTAAGGCCCGACCTGCGGTGTTTGTTCATAGCGCATAGCCCGGCACGGGGATGAGGCGCTTGCCAACGGGGTCGGCTGCCAGGCCGAGCCCTTCCAGCGTGTACGCCCCGAGCAGCGGCAGGGAGCCTTCGTCACCGAAGACCACCATTGTCCCTAACTCCTGACCGTCGAAGCGAACCCTGGTCTCGGCCATCTCCCGCTCTATCGAACGACCGTCGGCGGTCAAGAACTGACGCCGG
This sequence comes from Dehalococcoidia bacterium, assembly GCA_049642385.1. GTDB lineage: Bacteria > Chloroflexota > Dehalococcoidia > DSTF01 > RBG-16-68-14 > JBAROU01. The sequence continues at coordinate 11,255 of JBAROU010000177.1, forward strand.
AACTGCGGCTCAACACCCAGCTTCGCCAGCACGTCACGGGGCACCCAGCTATAGGTAGCGCCAGTGTCCACCATCGCGTCGATGGCTTCGTACTGCTGTCCCTGCAGATCGCCGATTTCGATGCTCGCTTGAAATGTGCCCATGCCTTTGTCCGTCCTTTTCTTCTCTTTCGAAGGACAGGCGTTAGCCTGTCGCTGTCGGGCTAAGCCCGACCTTCGGAGTGATCCGCTTCCTCCTGTCAGGCTGAAGCCTGACCTTCGGGGTTGCTGGTCTCATCTCCCGCCTCTCGCTCATCACCTTCGTGCGGCGTGGCGTCAGCCTTCGGCTCTTCCACGCCCACGACGACCATTGCGGGGCGGAGGACGCGATCACCTAGCTTGTAGCCCTTTTGCACGACGGAGACGACCTTGCCCTCCGGGCCCGGCGCCTGACTGATCGCCTCGTGCACCGTGGGGTCGAACGACTGGCCGTCCGCCGCGATCTCCGTGCAGCCGGCGTTCTCGAGCAG
>JBAROU010000189.1:0-5478 GCA_049642385.1 Dehalococcoidia bacterium
CCATCATCGGGCGTATCGTTCACATGTCCGTGGCCGCTACCCACCCGCCATCCGTGCCACCTCACCTCAACCGGCGCACAGAGCGGGGGAATTGGCGGTTCCGCCCCTGTACACCAGATGATACCGAAATCCCGCACCTCAGTCTGAGGCTGGCCGTCCGGGTTGCAACTGAACGTCATCGCCATGCTGAACAGCACCAGCAGCAGGACGCCCCCAAGTAGCCACCAGCGCCACCTCCGCCCAACGAGTGAATGCTCCTGCATGATGCCTGAACCTCCTATCGAGAGCCCCACGGGGCGCGGATTGGTGCGCGCACTCACCCATGGGCAGCTTCCATGCCGAAGGTGGTAGGGGTTGGTCGGCCATCCTCGCCGCCCCGTGGCTTGCGCGTCGTCTCCTCTGGAGGAGAGCGCTTTGGCAGGCCTCATTGTCCAGCAAATCGGAGGAGTTGTCTGTACTGAATATTCCGTACTTCGAGGGCCACCTTGAAGAGGCCTCGCGGACAGCCAGACGATGCCTGTGATAGCATCAAGCCACGCGCATGACGCAGGAATACCCCAGCACGCGCCACTTCGATGCGTTCGTCACGGACCGCAGCGTCGAGGAGCCGTGGGTGATCTCCAAGGTGCGCCCCGGCGAGCGCGTGCTCGACGTTGGCTCCGCCACCAGCCGCTACCTTGAGACCATCGCCGCCCGCAGCAGCGTCTACGCTATCGACCTGCGCCCGACGCCTCCCCAGCCCGGCGTCGCCGCCATCCGCGGCGATCTGGTGCAAGCGCCCTTCCGCCCGCAGAGCTTCGACGTCATCACCTGTATCTCCACCGTCGAGCACGCCGGCTGCGACGTGTACGGCCAGGGCGCGGATCAGTTCGGCGACGAGATCCTCATGCGCCACATGCGCGCGCTGCTGCATCCGGACGGGCGTCTGCTGCTTACCGCGCCCTACGGAAAGCGCAGCGTCAACGCCTGGTTCCGCGTCTACGACAAGCCCAGCTTCCGGCGCCTCATCCGTGGTTACGAAGCGCTCAGCATCGAGTACCGTCGCCGCGACGGCGATGCGTACGTGGCGTGCGACGCTGGCGAGCTCGCGGACGCCGGCTTCGATTGGGTCGGCGTGCGCTCCAACGGCGTCGTCCTCGCCGAGCTGACGCCGTTGGACGGCCCCGCGTTCGCGCTCGCGCGCCTCTCGTTGCGCCTGCGACGCCGCTGGGCGCGTTTCCGGCACCGCCGCCGCATGTGGCAGTTCTGGGACGACCCCTGGTGAGCCGCGCCATCTGGGATGTCTTTCGCTTGTAGGGCCTTCGACAACTCGATACCCTGGTGACGTGAAAGAAGTGTACGAGGAGATCGATCGCGCGCTGGGAAGCGGCGAAGGCCGCGTGCTCGCCACCGTCGCGTCGAGCCGTGGGTCGACGCCGCGCAAGCCCGGCGCGAAGATGGTCGTGCGGCCTGACGGCTCGTTCTGCGGCACCATCGGCGGTGGCTGCGGCGAGGCCGAGGTCTGGCAAGCTGCGATGGACACGATGCGCGACGGCACGCCACGCCTTGTCACCGTCGATCTCACGCAAGATGTCGAGGGCGAGGACAAGATCTGCGGCGGCGTGATGGACATCTTCGTCGAACGGCTCCTGCCGGACGTCGCGCCGAGCTAGCCCCCAACATCGCGATGGATCGCACCGTTTACGGCGGCTTCTCCGACATCCTCAAACCCGACAGCAACTGGGTGCAGGCCGGCTTTGAGACGCCCGATGGTTTCTGGGAATACCGCGAGCCGAACGCCCTGATCCTGGTTCAAAACGACCACTTGCGCGTCACGGCCGTGCCCCTCACGCGCTCGAACGACAACGTCCAGATCCTGGACAACGCCAAGCACATGTACTTCTCACGCGAGCGCTTCGAGGTGCCGGATGAGGGTGAGATCAGCGTCGAAACCGAGATCACCGCGCGCATCCTCAACGGCACACCGAACGATCTCTACGACGGCTTCGTCTCGCTCAACCTGCTTGACTTCTCGACCGGCCTCGCGATCGACTTCTTCGTCTGCAATGAGAAGTTCGCGACTGTCTACGCGCGCCTCCCCTTCCCCGGCACCGCGATCGAAGATGGCGCGGCTGGTCGCCCGAACGTCTTCGCGATCTTCAAGGAGCTCCCGCTGCCCAGGGGTCCACAGCAAACGCATCGCTACAAGATCACCTACTCGAAGACGGAGGACGCGTTCTCCTGGTATGTCGACGGCGATCTCGTTAACCGCGAGACGAATGTGCCTGTGAAGATGAACGGCTTCCTCTGCGCGCTCGGGCTGATGACGGAGAAGGACATCCGCGATGGCAAGAGCGTCTCATGCCACGGCCAGGGCATCATCGGCGAGTGGACGCCCCTGGAGATCACGAAGGCCTAGTCGGCCCGTCTCGCCACCGTCGATGCGCAGCCTGTGCGCTATCATGGTGCCGCCATGTTCGACACCATCGACGATGTGCAGGCCGCCCTCGCCCGCCAGCGCTACTTCGCCGACCGCGCAATCGCCACAACGGTGTTTCTCTCTGCTAGGCTCGGCAAGCCGCTGTTCCTTGAGGGCGAGGCCGGCGTCGGCAAGACCGAGCTCGCGAAGGTGCTCGCCGCCACGTTCGAATCGCGTCTGATCCGCCTCCAGTGCTACGAAGGCCTGGACGCCTCGCACGCGCTCTACGAGTGGAACTACCCCAAGCAGCTCCTCCGCATCAAGCTCGGCGAAGCCTCCGGTGGCGCGCTCGATGATATCGACCGCGAGCTGTTCAGCGAGGCGTACCTGATCCGTCGACCGCTTCTGGAGGCGATCAGTGCGGATGGCGGCCCGCCGCCGGTCCTCTTGATCGACGAGGTCGACCGCGCGGACGAAGAGTTCGAGGCGTTCCTGCTCGAAGTGCTCTCCGACTTCCAGATCACCATCCCGGAGCTCGGCACCGTGCGCGCCAAGCAGCAGCCCTTCGTCGTCATCACCTCCAACCGCACCCGAGAGATCCACGACGCGCTCAAGCGTCGCTGCCTCTACCTCTGGATCGATTACCCAGCGTTCGAGCGCGAGTACGAGATCCTGCGCGCCAAAGTGCCCGGCATCAACGAACAGCTCGCCGGCCAGGTCTGCGCGCTCATGCAGCAGCTGCGTCAGGAAGACTTCTACAAGAAGCCCGGCATCGCCGAGACGATCGACTGGGGCGCCGCGCTCATGGCGCTCCACAAGGACGAGCTGGACGCCGCCACCGTTGAAGAGACGCTCGGCTGCATCTTCAAGTACAACGACGACCTCGAAGCCTTCCGCCGCGGCAACCTCGTCGCCCTCCTCGAACAAGCAGAGCTGAAGCAGATGTAACCGCTTGAGGGGCGGTCCAATGAGTGACACGGCAAATGGTTCCGACATCTCACTGCAGGAAGAAGCAGGCCAGCTCGAGCGCACGCCTATAGGTGACCATATCCACAATGTGGTAACGGCTGGCCTAAACGCTGTTCCGTTCGTTGGTGGCTCGCTCGCCTCGCTGATCGATGACTACATTCCCAAGCGAAAAGAAGAGAGGATAAGAGACTTTCTTGAGAAGCTCGCGGAAGAAGTAGACGGTGTCAAGGATCGATTAGGCGCCGAAACCAGCCAGTATGTACGCACCGACGAGTTCGCTTATTTGCTTGAACGCGCATTTCGTGGTGCGGTCGAGGCGTATCAAGAGGACAAAATTCGCGCGTATCGGGCAGTCCTTGTGAATTCGTTGCTGCCAGACGCGCCTGATGAAGATAGCAAGCTGTTTTTCTTGAGTTTGGTCGAAAGCCTCACGCCTCTTCATTTCAGGATCGTCCGGATTTTGCGCGATCCTCAAGGCTTCGACGCTGAGACGGGCAACAGAGTTGGACCGGGTGACGGAATATCGACCTCCAGGCTGACGATCATGAGAAAGCTGATGCCCGATTACGCAGAAGAACTACTGGAAGCGACGTGGCGTGACTTGAATGTGCGTGGAGTTGTCAGTACGGACTCGCTGCGTGCCATGATCACAGACAAGGGCATCGACCAAATGGTTGGCTTGCTGACACCTTTGGGCCAACAATTCACGCAGTTCGTGACGGTTCGAGAGTGAACGGCGGATGAACGCGACATGACCACCAACCCCCACGATCCCCTCCCCCGCACCACCACCGTCATCGAGCAGGGCATGCGCGATGGTCTTCACATCGGCGCACAGGTCTACGTCTCGCGCCACGGCACCCCCATCGCGGACTTCGGCATCGGCGAGGCACGCCCCGGCGTCCCCATGGACACCGACTCGATGATGATCTGGTGGTCCTCGACGAAGGCCACGGCCTCCGTCGCGATTGGCCAGCTCTGGGAGCGCGGCCAGATCGACATCGAGGCGCCCGTCGCCACGTACATCCCGGAGTTCGCGGCGAAGGGCAAGGACGCCGTCACCGTGCGCCACGTCCTCACCCACACCGGCGGCTTTCGTTTCGCCGACGGCCGCTGGGCCTTCCGGCGCTCCTGGGACGAAGTCATCGCGCGCATCTGCGACGCGGAGCTCGAGCCCGGCTGGGTGCCTGGCCAGAAGGCCGGCTACCATCCATCCTCCGGCTGGTTCATCCTCGGCGAGATCGTCCGCCGCGTCGACGGCCGTCCGTTCGATCGTTACGTGCGCGAGGAGATCTTCGAGCCGCTCGGCATGCACGACTGCTGGGTCGGCATGCCGCCCGAACGCTACCGCGTCTACGGCCAGCGCATCGGCTTCATGCACTACACGGACGGTGATGAGGGCCTGCGCCCCGTCCAGATCGTCGACACCGAAGAGGGCTGCGCGCGCTGCGTCCCTGGCGGCGGCGGTCGTGGCCCCATGCGAGAGCTCGGTCGCTTCTACGAGGCGCTGCTCTTTGGCGGAGCATTGGGCGAGACACGCATCCTCTCGCCCCAGACCGTCGCCGCGATGACCGCGCGCCACCGCGTCGGCATGTTCGACGAAACGTTCCGCATCGCCATCGACTGGGGCCTCGGCTTCATCATCGATTCGATCCTCTACGGCAAGCACTGCTCCACCCGCACGTTCGGGCATGGTGGCGCGCGCTCGTCGACGGGCTACGCCGATCCGGAGCACGGCCTCGTCGTCGCCATCGTCACCAACGGCATGCCGGAGTCGCGTGCGCACTACTTCCGCTTCAACGACATCAGCTCCGCGATCTACGAAGACGTCGGCATCGCCGAACCCGGCTCCCCCGGCCGCGACCGTCGCCCCCCGCGCACCGGCCTGACCTAACCACCGACCACTGACTGCCCGACGCTCAACGCCATGATCACCATCCGCACCGCCACCGCCGCCGACGAAGACACGGTCCTCGACCTGCTGGAGCAGCTCTTCGCGCCACCCGGCCGCACCCCCGTCGACTACACGCGCGAGCGTGCGCGCGAGAACTTCCGCCGCTACCTCGCGCACCGGGACGCCGACGTGCTGCTCGCGGAGGACGGCAGTAGGG
>JBAROU010000195.1:0-5245 GCA_049642385.1 Dehalococcoidia bacterium
CCCGGGCGCGGGTCATGATCGCCACCACGAGCAGGCCGCTGACCACGTAAACGGTCAGTGCTAGGAGCGAGGCCGGTTCGAAGACGCCGCCGCCATCGACGGCGTGGTTCGAGAAATCGAACATGCCGAAGAACGGCTTCACCCGGAAGTCGCTGTAGCGGTACAGGCGCTCGGTGATGTCGCTGTCACGGTTGGCATTGGCCAGGAGGGCGAAGAACCGTCCTCCGACAAGGACGAACATCGCCGCAGCGAATAGTCCGAATGCCGTCGACGCAAGATTCCGGATGACCATGAGAGAGCTTCCTCCTTTCAGGCCCCTCTATCATCCAGCAGAAGTCATGACGCCGGCATAAAACGGCCGCCTCCGCGGCATCACGGCCGCCTCGCAGATTCTGTAATACGGCCGCAACGTCTGGCGCAGCTACCTTGATCTGATTGTGACGCCCTGCGGCGTAGCATTCGTTGCAGGAAAGGAGGCGGGACGTGCCCGGTACAAGGACGAAACCAGCATACCGAGATGGCCGATCGCATGGCCAAGCACATCAAGGCCAACGCGAAAGAGGAAGGCCGCTACAAGGGCCGGGAGGAGCGTGTCGCCTGGACGACGGTCCACAAGACGATGTCAAAGCGGGAGGCCCACAAGAAGAGCAGCGGCGGTCGCTCGACGAAGGCGGCATCGTGACGGCTGCGCCTGCCGCGCCAGCGATGCGGACTGTTTCCCAACGCGGTCAGCCCCGGCCGGCCCACTGCCGCCACCGCTGGCTGATTGAGACGCCCAGTGGGACACCAAAGAGTGATGGCCACTGCCGGCGTTGCGGAGTCCAGCGGTCGTTTCCCAATGCCGTTGCCGACATCATGCTGCCGCGCGACAACCGTTTCGTGCCAACAGGGTTCTCAAGAAAGGGAGGAACGTCATGATCGCGGTGTTGTTAGTGCTCATCCTGATGATCTTGCTGTTCGGCGGCCTCGGTCTCTTCGTCGCCAAGTGGTTCTTCATCCTGCTCGCCCTGGCGCTTGTGATGAGCGTTCTGACGGGCGGAGTGTACGTGCGCCGCTGACTACGGCCCGGTCCCGGCCCAGGGCTCATCAGAAGAGGGCACCGGTTCGCCGGTGCCCTCTCTGCTATGTGTTGTAGCGGGTTCGCGGGATGCTCAGTTGGGCGGGGCGTCCGCGGCCTGGATGCACTCGCCGATGGCGGCTGAGAGCTCATCGAGCTGAAACGGCTTGCCGATAAAGCCGTCACCTTCATGCGCGGGCGGGCGGCCATAGGCGCTCATGAGAAGCACAGGTGTGGCAATCGAGGACTTGATCGCGCGCGCCAGTGCGATGCCGTCCATGCCGGGAAGCCGAACATCCGTGACGATCAGCGAGGGCTGTTTCTCTGACAGGACCTCAAGTGCGGCCTCGGCGGTGGGGGCGGAGATCGGCTCGTATCCGAGGAGCCGGACCGCCGTTGTCAGCATCCTCAGGAAGGCGGGCTCATCATCGACTACGAGGATGGAGGCACGTTCCATGTTCGCTCTCGATTCCAGTCTAAGGAATCGACGATAAATGCGGCCGGAGGAATCGGCGAGCCCGCGTTGCAGTTTCATAACAGTTGGCTTCGCGGCCGTAGAAAGCTTGCACCCCTCTGGCAGGAGCCTCGTACAATTGAATCGCTTAGGAAAACCCCAACTGGGAGGGTGGCGCCATGCGACGTCAGGCGAATCAGGCAGAGAGACGACAGTCCCACGAAGTGATCCTGCGATCACCGAAGAAGATGTCTTCCCGCACGCCCGCGCCGGCGCCGGCGCTGGGTGACTTCTTCCAAACGCTGCTGGATGAAGTCCGGGCCGGTTTCGCCTGGGAAGCGGATGCCAAAACGTCTCAATTCTCGTCCGTTGGTCCGAGCGCCGTCGACATCCTCGGCTACTCTATCGACGAGTGGTTGACGGAGCCCGATTTCTGGAGTGCTCATTGCCACCCCGACGATCGCGGCATTATCGAAACCGCTCGCTCGGGCACGTCCCGCGGGCGCAACCGCGTCCTTGAGTACCGCATGATCGCCAAGGACGGTCGCGTTGTTTGGCTGCGCGACTGGGCGTCTCTTGTGCAAGACGCGGACGGCCCACTCAAGCTGCGTGGCCTGATGCTCGACATTAGCGCGGAGAAGCGCCTTGCCAGCCGGCTCGCTGCGCAATACGCCGTCAGCATCGCCTTGAGCAGCAGCGACACGCTGAAGGATGCCGCCCCGAAGATCCTCGAGGGGATCTGCCGCAGTCTGGATTGCGCTCTGGCCTCCGTGTGGCTCCTGCGCCCCGATGATGAAGCGCTCACTCTGGAAGTAATGTGGTACGCGCCCGGCTTCGATGCCAGCTCGTTCGAGGAGATCTGCCGCAACACGTCCTTCTCGCGCGGGGCCGGCCTGCCCGGTCGCGTTTGGGAATTCGGCCGTCCGGCCTGGATCCTGGATGTCACAACTGACATGAAGTTTCCGCGCGCGTCCGTGGCGGCGCAGGTCGGCCTGCGCGGAGGCGTCGGCTTTCCCATCTTGCGTGGCGGCCAGTTTGTCGGCGTCATCGAGTTCTTTAGCCGCTTCACGCTTCGCCCGGATGACGAGTTGCTCGATGCGCTCGCCGGCGTCGGGCGGCAGATCGGACAGTTCGCTGAGCGCAAGCGGGCCGAGGAGGAGCTGCGCGACAGCCAGTCGCAGCTCAGCGACTTCATCGAGAACGCGCCTACCGGCCTGCACTGGGTTGGCCCTGACGGGGCGATCCTCTGGGCGAACCAGGCCGAGCTCGACCTGCTGGGCTACAGCGAGGACGAATATGTCGGCCGCCACATCGCTGAGTTTCACGTGGACCAGGACGTCATTCAGCGTATCCTCGACCGTCTCCTCAACGGCCAGGACATCCACGGCGTGGAGGCCCGCCTTCGCCGTCGAGATGGTTCGATCAGGCACGTCCTGGTCGATTCCAACGCACGGGTTGAGGACGGCAAGTTCGTCCACTCCCGTTGCTTCACGCTGGATATCACGGAACGCAAGCGAACGGAGCAGCTGCTCCGTCTGAGCGAGCAGCGCTATCGAGACCTGATCGAGGCACTCGGCGTTGCGGTATACACCACGGACGCCGCCGGCCGTATTACGCTGTACAACGAGGCCGCCGCGACGCTCTGGGGCCGCCGGCCTGAGCTCGGCAAGGACGAGTGGTGCGGCTCATTCCGCCTGTACTGGCCCGAAGGCCGGCCGATGCGCCACGACGAATGCCCGATGGCCATCACGCTCAAAGAGAACCGACCGGTACGCGGTGTCGAGGCTGTGGCTGAGCGGCCCGACGGCTCGTGCGTGTCCTTCATTCCGTATCCGACGCCGCTGCGCGATGAGAAAGGCGTCCTCGTCGGCGGCGTCAACGTGATGGTCGACATCACGGAACGAAAGCGCGCTGAACAAGCCCTACGTGAAGGCGACGAACGGCTGCGCCTGGCGATGGAAGCGGGGCGCATGGGCGCGTGGGAGTGGCAGATGCGAACGGGCGCGGTGCGCTGGTCGGATGGATTGGAAGCCATCCATGGCCTCGCGCAGGGCACCTTCGCGGGGACGTTTGAAGCGTTCCTTGCAGATGTCCATCCGGACGACCACGATATGCTCATCGCCAAGATCGGCGAAGCACAGGAACGCGGCGTGCACGAGGTCGAGTACCGGATCACGCGGCCCGATGGGCTGGTCCGCTGGCTCGCGGCCAATGGCCGGGTGCTGCTCGATTCGGCTGGTAAGCCGGAGCGCCTGATCGGCGTCTGCATGGACATCACGGAACGCAAGAGGGACGAAGAACGCCTTCGACGCGCGAGTGAGGCGAAGGACGAGTTCCTGGGCCTCATCTCCCATGAGCTCCGCACGCCGATCACGACTATCTACGGCGGCGCGCGCCTCCTGCGGACGCGCTCCGCGGACCTGGACCAGGAAAGCCTTTCGATGGTGTTCACCGATATCGAAGGCGAGGCGGAGCGGCTGCACCGCCTGGTAGAAGACCTCCTGGTCCTCTCGCGGCTCGAGCTCGACCAGTGTGTGGCGACGGAGCCCGTGCTCCTCCGGCACGTCGCGGCGAAGTCAGCGGACGCCTCGCGCAAGCGTGGCCGTGATGTGCGGGTCGACGTGCCGGCGGACCTCCCGCCGGTCGCCGCGGCGCCGACGTACCTGGAGCAGGTGCTGCGTAACCTGCTGAGCAACGGCGAGAAGTACAGCCCTGCAGGCCAACCCATCGAGATCACGGCGCGGCGCGTGCAGGATAACGGAGTCGTCATCGCCGTGAGCGATCGCGGCGCGGGCGTGCCGCCGGAAGACGCCGAACGTATCTTCGAACGCTTCTACCGCTCTATGCATACGGCGAAACATGTTGGGGGAGCCGGCATTGGGCTCACCGTCTGCAAGCGCCTCGTTGAGGCGCAGTCTGGACGCATCTGGGCCGAACCGCGTGAAGGAGGCGGCCTGACCGTCAACTTCACGCTGCCGCTCTTCGAGGAGGTTGGGCCATGACTCTGGAGCCACTTGTTCTCGCAGTCGACGATGAGCCGGGCATCCTCCGGCTTCTCAAGTTGGAGCTCACGGCACAGGGCTATCGATTGATTACGGCTTCGAATGGCGAAGAGGCGCTCCGTCTCGTCGAAGAACAGCGCCCCGACCTGGTCCTGCTCGACATCATCATGCCCGACATGACCGGGCTGGAAGTGATGCGCCGCATCCGCGAGGTCTCCAACATCCCGGTCATGCTGATCACCGCTAAGGATACCGACGCCGACAAGGTGCAGGGACTCGGCCAGGGCGCCGACGACTACATCGTCAAGCCCTTCAATCCTGAGGAGGTCGCCGCCCGTATCGCCGCGGTGCTCCGGCGGAGCATCGGGCCGAAGACGGTCGACCGCGTCATCAAGATTGACGACCTCGAGATCGATCTCAACCGGCGGTTGGTCCTGCGTCGTGGTGAAGTGGTTAGCCTAACCCGGACAGAATGGCTGCTACTGCAGCACCTGGCCGCCAATGCGGGGCGAGTGATGCTCAACGCAGAGCTGCTGAGCAAGGTGTGGGGCCCTGAATACCGCGACGACCTGCAGTACCTTCGTGTCTGGGTATCACGTCTTCGCCGAAAGCTGGAGGTAGACGCGTCGAACCCGCAGATCATCAAGACCAAGCAAGGCATCGGCTATATGCTGGACGTGCAGACTGAGCCCGTCGTGGCCGAAGCCTTGTCGCGATAGCGTTTCCTAAGCC
>JBAROU010000207.1:0-8500 GCA_049642385.1 Dehalococcoidia bacterium
GATTATATCGACGTGGCGAATAGCGCATCAAGCTGACGAATATGGAAACGACGCAATTCGCGTGTACACACTGCCCCCCGCTTGCAGTCGGCTCTGCATCAGAGCAACCCGCGTTAGCGTAAGCGACGGTAGGGTCGGCGGTTCGTAACGTTCGATCAGCGCGGCGATCTGCTGGCGCTCCTGTGTCGACGCCTGGTCCGGCACTCGCGCTAGCGTCAGATGCGCCGCGAACGGCCTGCGCTCGAGGGGGAAGCCGAGCGGCTCGAGCGCACGTTCGACGCGACTCGCCAGCGCGCCGAGACCCTGGGTGTCGCCCTCCAGCCCGACCCACACAACGCGCAGCCGCTCGCCTCCGAAACCGCCCACCGCCGCCAGCCGCACCCGCAGCTCGAACGGCTCGATCGCCGACGAGAGCGCCGCTTCGATCGCCTCGACCTTCGACGCGTCAACGCCGCCCAGGAACTTCAGCGTCACGTGGATGCCTTCCGGTCGCGCCCAGCGCAACCGCTCGGTGCCCAGGCGTTGCAGGTCATCGCGCACGCGGACCAGCGCGCCCTTCACCTCATCCGTCAGCTCGCACGCGACGAAGAGGCGCAACTGCTGCGATCGTTCTTCAGACATCCGTCACTGGCATGGTAACGCACCGATGCTTGACGGCAGCGTCCACAAACCTATACTGAATGCAATTCATTCGTCCCCGGAACGGAGGCGCCTGGCCTTGCAAGTAGCGTATATCGTGGGAACAGCCGGCAAGCTCGTGCTGGCGGCCATCGTCCTGGCGGTGCTCGCGTACTTCGTTCCCTCGCTCGGCATCGCCTCGGCCGCGCCCGGGGCGAGTGGCTGCACGCCCGACCGGACTCACGCCGCGGGCGACTTCACTCAAACCATCGACTCGGGCGGCGTGGCACGCCAGTTCCGGCTGCACGTACCGCCGTCATACGACGGAACCGCGCGCGTGCCGCTGGTGCTGCTCTTCCACGGCGCCGGCAGCACGGACGACGGCATCTCCACGTACACCGGCTTCCCCGACAAGGCGGACGAGGCAGGCTTCATCGCGGTAATGCCACTCGGCACCGTACCGCAGGGACTGCCATTAGGCCGCATCTTCGACCACTTGACGTTCATCCCGGGCATGCCGGACGACGTCGCGTTCGTCGACGACCTGCTCGACAAGCTCGAGGCGCAGCTGTGCATCGACCCGCGGCGCGTGTACTCGACGGGCTTCTCCAACGGCGGCATGTTCTCCGTCCGGCTCGCCTGCGACCTGGGTGACCGCTTCGCCGCGATCGCGCCCGTCGCAGGCGTATACTATCCGCCCTTCGCCTGGCAACTCGCCGACGTGGAGCCGGGCTGCCCCTCCGGCCCGATCCCGATGCTTGCCATCCATGGGACGAACGACCAATCGGTGTTCTTCGAGGGGGGGCCGGTCTTCGGTAGCAAAGCCCTCACGATCAAGCCGATCGAGACCTATGTCCTGCCGGACTGGGCCGCCCATAATCACTGCGCCGGCACGCCCGAACAGCAACCCGTGACGGACCACGTGCGTCTCGTACGGTACGGCGGGTGCGAGGACGACGCCATCGTTCAGCTCTACGTCATCGAGGGCGGAATGCACGTCTGGCCTGGCGCGCTCGACCTGCCTGCCCCCGACGTCAACGACGATATCGATGCGAACGATCTGATCTGGGACTTTTTCGAGCGCCACCCGAAGCCGATCGCCCAGCCGAGTGTCGCACAAGCAACGCCGACTCCCCGACCGACCGCAGCGGTCTCCGGACTCCCTTCGACAGGAGTGCAGGCGGAACATGACGGCCGCCTTGCGGTAACAGTATTGCTGCTGGCGCTCGCTACCGTTGCGATCACAAGCGGCATCTGGTACACGATGCGCACGCGAAAGCGCGAGGGGAAACGACGATGACAATGCAAGGCGGGCCGCTCACGTTCGTATGGATGTCGCTCGCGTTCCTCGCCGCGATCACAGCTGCGATCGTTGCCACGCCGACCCGCACGTCCGTCGGAAGCGCCTCAGCGTGCAACCCGGCACTCACGCACGCTTCGGGCGACTTCAATGAGACTGTCGCCTCAGGCGGCTTGACCCGCAACTACATTCTCCACGTCCCGCCCTCCTACATTGGCAGTGACGCCGTCCCGCTCGTGCTCAACATCCATGGACTGGGCGGCAACCCCACCCAGCAAGCAGGCTACACCGGCTTACCCGCCAAGGCCGACGCGGAGGGGTTCATCACCGTCGCACCGCTGGGCACCTCGACAGGCGGCTTCGGCGTACCGCACTGGAACTTCACCACGATCGAGCCGTACGCCGACCCCAGCGTGCCAGACGACGTTGCATTCATCAGTGACCTGCTCGACAAGCTGGAAGCCCAGCTCTGCATCGACGCCACGCGCGTGTATTCGACCGGTCTCTCCAACGGCGCGATGATGTCCGTCCGCCTCGCTTGCAACCTCTCCGACCGCATCGCTGCGATCGCGCCGGTCGCCGGCGCGTACTACCCGCCGTTCTCGCCTGACATTGCCGCCGAGCCGCCCTGCAATTCCACACGACCAGTCTCGATCATCGCCTTCCACGGCACCGATGATCCGATCATCCTGTTCGAGGGGGGGCCAATTGGTATCAGCGGCATCGGGCTCAGCACCCGCCATATCGAGAGTGAGGTCATGCCGGACTGGGCCGCGCACAACGGCTGCGACCCCACGCCCGTCATCTCGCAGGCCAGCGCGAACGTGCGCCTGATCGAGTACGGGAACTGCGACGACGGCGTCGTGGTGCAGCTCTACGCCGTCGAAGGCGGTGGCCACACGTGGCCTGACGCTGCCGGCGCCCTACCGGAATCGATCGTCGGCGCGACGACGACCGAGATCAACGCGAACGACCTGCTTTGGGACTTCTTCCAGGCGCATACGCTCCCCGCCGTCCAAGCGCCCGCGCCCTCAGCGACCGCGCCAGCTGCCACTGTCTCGTCGCTGCCCACCACGGGCAGCAACAGCGATAGCAGCGGTATGAACGTCGGCATTGTGATCGGGATCGTGGTTGCTAGCACGGTCGCCCTCGGTGGCGCAGCGTGGGCCGGGCGACGGCTGATCACCCGCCGTCAAACGCCGGAGTAGGAGTGTAGGCCGCTTACCCAGAGGTTCACCGCGAAGTAGGTGAACATCACCGCCGCGAAGCCGAACACCAGCAGCCACGCCGACTTCGTGCCGCGCCAACCGCGCAGATTTCGCGCATGCAGGTAGCCCGCATAGATCAGCCAGACCACCAGCGCCGACGTTTCTTTCGCGTCCCAGCCCCAGTAGCGGCCCCACGCCTGGCTTGCCCAGAACGCCCCCAGCGTGATACCTAGCGTGAGCATCGGGAAGCCGATGAGCACCGACCTGCTCGCAATCTCCTCCAGCGTCTCGCGCGAGGGCAGGCGTGCGAAGCGTCGCTCTCTCGCCGAGCCTTGGAGCAGATACATTACGCCCGCTCCGAACGAGATCGACAGCGCAGCATACGAGAGCATCATCGTCGCGACGTGCGCGCCGAGGATCTGGTTCGATTGGAGCGCCGGGATAAGGGGACGAACCTCAGGGGGGAAGAACGCCAGCGCGATCGCGAACAGCGCCAGCGCAACCGGCAGCACGAACGCGCCCACCGTCCGAGCCGAAGGCCAGCCTTCCGCTCGCTGTCCGTTGCGCCACTCGAACAGCCCGTACGCGAGCAGAATCCCCCAGCCAAATCCGACGGTGTACTCCCACATGTTGGCGTAGGGCGGATGCCCCGTCGCCTGCCAGCGCGCTCCGAGCGAGATGGTAAGCACCAGCACCGCCAGCCACGTGCCGATCGTCGCGAGCGGGCCCAGCCAGCCGGGGAGCTGCGCCTGCGCCGCGACGGTCATCGTCGCGCCGGCATCCGTTGCTGCGGAGCGATACACGACGCGCGGCCAGAGCGGCAGCGCGATGTAGCAGACAGCAGCGAAGCCAGCAATCGCAAAGCCGAAGAGGAAAGCGTTGTATGCGAGCTGCTCAGCGTCCATTATCTCATCCTGAGCATATCGAAGGAGGGCGCGTCAGCGCGGCGTCTGCGCGGGCGCCGACGAAGACGCCGTCGCCGCAGCCTGCTGCTGCTCTTGCCCTTGCTGGCGCATCGGCCGGCGGATCTGCACCCGCTTGAACGACTCGACTTGGCGGCCATTGCGAGAGGCGCGCATCCGCTCCTCCCACGTGCGCCGGATCTCCTCCGCGCTGCGATTCCCCAACTGGCTCCGATGGCAGAGGATCGCGTCCAGCTTCGTCTGGAGATGCGCGCTAATGTCTACAGCGTAGTCAGCATCATCCGTACCGGCAAGCAGCATCTCGTTCACCTGGTGCGCCTCCAGGCCGTCCTGCTTGTGGCGCGGGTAGTAGAGGTGATCGCGCACCGCCGGATAGACCGCGTCGCGCACGGCGATGCCCACGGCGCGGTGGTCGGAGTGGTTGAATCCCTGTCGAAAGCCGTCCCACGTCAGCACAACCTCGGGTCGATACTGCCGGAAGAGCTTTACGATCTGACCTCGGAACTCAGCATCAGCTTTGAGAAAGCCGTCCGGATAGCCGAGGAAGATCACGTCTTTCACACCCAGCACGCGACAAGCCTCGCGCTGCTCCTGCTCTCGGATCGCCGCTAGATCCTGCGACGTCAGGTCGGGCTCGTGCGTGCCCTTGTCACCGCTCGTCGCGAGAACGTAGTACACCGTCCAGCCCTGCGCGCACCACTTGGCTACTGTTCCGCCACAGAGGAACTCCGCGTCATCCGGGTGCGCGACGATCACCATCGCCGTCAGCGGGCCATCTTTGCCCAGCTCCTCGTTTGGCGTCGCGCCCTTCTTGCGCCAGGGCAGCCTATCGAACAGCGCCATGCTAGTTTTTGAACGCTGCCACGCCCGTCGCCGCCGTCCCGTCGATCAGCTCTGCGTAGATGCCAAGCACAGCTTCCGCAACGTTACCCCATCGGAAGCGCTCGACGTACTCGCGCGCTGTCTGCCCAAAGGCGCGGCGCAGCTCGTCGTTACCCAGTAGCAGCTCCAGCCGCTCTGCGAACGGCTCAGGGCAACGCCACGGGATCAGGTAGCCCGTCTCACCATCAAGCACTGTGCCGGCGAGGCCACCGACGCGCGAGGCGACGACCGGCGTGCCACAGGCCATCGCCTCCAGCGCGACGAGCCCAAAGCTCTCGTAGAACGACGGCACGACGCAGACATCGGCCGCGCTGTAGAACAGCGGCAGCCGTTCGTGGTCGACCGCGCCCAGGAAGTTCACCCGCTCGGCGATGCCCAGCTCCGACGCCAGGCTACGCAGGTGCGCCATCTCACCGCCCAGCGCGGAGTTATCGCCGCCGACGACGAGCACGAAGCAGTCCGGCATCTCTTCCAGCCGCGCAGCCGCGCCGAGCAGGATATCGACGCCCTTCAACGGCTCGATGCGCCCGACGAAGAGCAGGATGCGGTCGTCGTCCCGCAGCCCGAGCTGGCGACGGGCATCGTCGCGTTCCACGGGGTGAAACACGTCGAGGTTCACGCCGCAAGGCACGACGCTCACGCGATTCGCGTCCGCGCCATAGTGCCGCGCCAGCAGTTGCTGCTCGTCCCGGCTCGCAACGACGATCCGATCGGCGTGCTGCGCGATTAGGCGCTCCGCCGCGATGCGCGGCTCCGGCTCTTGCTCGGTCACGCGCGCGCGGTTCTTCACCTCGCCCAGCGTGTGGAACATCGCGACGTGGGGCACACCCCAACGCGCCTTGAGCGCCTCCGCCGCTACGCCCGCGAGCCAGTAGTGGCTGTGCAACAGGTCGTACGTAAGGTCCTCGCGCCGCGCGAAGTCATGGACACCCTGCTCGAACGCCTCAACGTGCTCCGGCAGCGCTTCCTTCTCGACCGGCTCCGTCGGCCCAGCGTCAATGTGCACGACGCGTGCCGCGGGCACACCCTCGCGCTCGCTACCGCCGATGAACGAGACCTCGGGGGCGTCGGGGTCGGTCCGGCGCGTGAAGACGTCAACTGCATGGCCGCCTTCGGCAAGCTCGCGCGCCAGCTCGCGAACGTAGACGTTCAGACCGCCCGTCTCGCGTCCGCCTAGCGGCGCCAGCGGCGATGTGTGGTAACTCAAGACCGCGATGCGATACATCAGCTTGCTCGCACCAGGGAGAGAAACTCCGACCGCGTGGCTACGCGCTTACGAAAGTGCCCGCGCATCGCAGAGGTGACCACCGAGCTCCCCGGCTTCTTCGCGCCCCGCATCGTCATGCACAAGTGCTCCGCCTCGACGACGACGCCGACGCCATCCGGCTCGAGGCAGTCAGTCACGCAGTCCGCGATCTGGCTCGTGAGCCGTTCTTGAAGCTGCGGGCGCTTCGCATACGCCTCAACAACGCGCGCCAGCTTGCTCAGCCCCACGACCCGCCCGTCCGGAATGTAGCCCAGGTGGACCCGACCGTGGAACGGCAGCAGATGGTGCTCGCAAAGTGAGTAGAACGGGACATCCCTGACGATGACCATCTCCTGGTGTCCTTCCTCAAAGCCGACGCGCAGGTACTCGTGCGGGTCCTCGCTGAGACCCGCGAAGACCTCCGCGTACATCCGCGCCACCCGTTGCGGCGTATCGACCAGCGCCTCGCGGTCGGGGTCATCACCGATCGCCTCGATGATCTCGCGCACGGCCCGCTCGATCCGATCGATATCGAACGTGCCGTCTCGGCCTCGTAGCAGTGTTTGCATCGACGCCATCATCCCCGATCCACCGTCACCCTGCTGTGACATACCTCACAGGGTACCCAACAGCCCCAGTCTAGCAAACGCGAGTGTCGCCGGGCGGCCGAACCTGAGACAGGATTGACGACCTAGCTTAGCTGGTGCTAAGCTATCGGCGCTAACCAGCATAACGGTCGTCTCCCGACGACCGCCAGCTTTCAAACCAAGGAGGATCCCGTGACCACCGAAACAAAGTCTCGGACCGAAGCCAAGACATTTCAAATGCTCATCGGAGGCGAATGGGTCAACGCCAAGAGCGGTAAGACCTTCGAGCGTCTCAGCCCGGCCAACGGCGAGCTCGTCGGCACGTATCCGCTCGCCGACACCGAGGACGTGGACGCCGCGGTCGACATCGCCCGCAGTGTCTTCGACTCGGGCGCGTGGAGCAACGCGCCTGCCAAGCAGCGCCACGACGTGCTGCGTAAGGTCGCCGACGGCCTGCGCGCTAACATCGCGCCCATGGCCACGCTGCTTGCACAGGAGGTCGGCAAGCCGCTCAACATGGCGATGGGCGAAGTAGCGATGGCGGCTGACGTCTACGAATACTTCGCCGGGCTCACGCTGGACCTCCATGGCGAATCGATCACGCAGTACGCGCCGGATGCTGTCGGTCTTACGATCCACGAGCCGATCGGCGTGGTGGGCGTGATCACGCCGTGGAACTTCCCACTGCTGCTGCTGAGCTGGAAGGTCGCGCCCGCGCTCGCTGCGGGCTGCACCATCGTCGCAAAGCCCGCACAGCTCACGCCGGGCACAACGATCGAGTTGGGCCGCATCGTCCTAGAGGCGGGTGCGCCCGCCGGCGTGATGAACGTGATCACCGGTCCCGGTTCCAGGATCGGCAACCACATGGCTGAGCACCCCAAGGTGGACAAGATCGCGTTCACCGGCTCGACCGAAGTCGGCCGCTCGGTTATGCGCGCCGCCGCCGGCACGATCAAGAAGCTCTCGCTGGAGCTGGGCGGCAAGTCGCCCAACATCGTCTTTGCCGACGCGCCAATCGACGCAGCCGTCGCCGGCGCGTTCTTCGGCATCTACCTGAACACCGGCCAGGTATGCCAGGCTGGCTCCCGCTTGCCGATCCACGAGTCGGTCAAGGACGAGTTCATGGAGAAGCTGATCAACTTCACGAAGACCGTGAAGCTCGGCGACCCGCTCGACCCCAGTACCACCATGGGCCCCGTCGTCGACCAGAACCAGTTCAGCACCGTCGAGCATTATGTCGAGGCAGGCAAGAAGGAGGGCGCGAAGGTCCTCGTCGGCGGCTCCCGACCGAAGGGGGATGGCCTGGACAAGGGCTACTTCTACGAGCCGACGATCTTCGACGGCGTCCGCAACGACATGACGATCGCCCAGGAGGAGATCTTCGGGCCGGTGCTCAGCGTCATGACCTTCAAGGACGTCGACGAAGCGATCGCGATGGCGAACGACTCGATGTACGGCCTCGCCGCAGCTGTCTGGACACGCGACCTCAACACTGCCCTCAAGGCCGCGAAGGGCATTCGCGCAGGCACCGTGTGGGTGAACACCTACCACACCGCCGGGCTGCCCTTCATGCCGTACGGTGGCTACAAGCAGAGCGGCATCGGCCGCGAGCTGGGTCGCCACGGCTTGCTGGAGTACATGGAGACAAAGGCGATCCAGATCAAGCTGTCCTAACATCTTGAGCGCAGAACGGAAGGAGGCGCGGGCCACTGGCCCGCGCCTCCTGTTAACAGCGC
>JBAROU010000212.1:0-4553 GCA_049642385.1 Dehalococcoidia bacterium
ACGTAGAGCTGCACTGCCACTCCGCCTTCTCCTTCCTCGAAGGCGCGTCGACGCCACTCGAGCTGATCCTCACCGCCCGCAAGCTCGGCTATCGGACGCTGGCGCTGACCGACCACGACAACCTGGCCGGAGCGATGGAGTTCGCGCAGACGGCGAAGGAGTGGGAGGTCAAACCGATCATCGGGGCGGAGGTCACATTGCAGGGCGGTGCGCACCTTACGCTCCTTGCCGAGACGCGGCAGGGCTACGCGAATCTCAGCCGTTTGCTTTCCAACGCTCACCTGACGAGTCCGCGCAACGAGCCTACGCTCGACCCGGACATGCTGGCAGAGCACGCCGAGGGCCTGATTTGTCTCTCCGGGTGTCGAGAAGGCGAGCTGTCGAAGCTCGTTGCTGGCTACGACATTGACGGAGCGAAGCGGGCGGCACGTCACTACCGAGAGCTGTTCGGGCGCGAGAGCTTCTTCATCGAGCTACAGAACAACCTCGTCTACGGTGACGAGGAGCGCATCCGTTGTCTGGTCGAGATCGCGCAGGAGCTCGGCATCGGTGTCGTCGCCACGAACAACGTCCACTATCACGAACGCTCGCGCCATCGACTGCAGGACGTGCTGGTCGCCGTGCGTCATCGTACGACGCTCGACGCCTCCGAGCATCTGCGGCGCACGAACGCCAACTTCTACCTGAAGTCGCCGCGAGAGATGGCCTCGCTCTTCGCCGATTTGCCAGAGGCGATCGACAACACGCGCGTCATCGCCGAGCGCTGCGAATTCGATCTCACGCGCGACCTCAACTATCAGTTCCCCGACTACGAAGCGCCGGACGGAAAGACGGCGGACGAGTTCTTGAAAGAGGTCTGTCGCGCGGGGGCGTACAGGCTGTACGGTATGTCGCCACAGCGTTCGGTCTTCGCGCGACTGGACGAAGAGCTCGCGCTGATCCGCCAGGTCGGCCATGCGGGCTTCTTCCTGCGCCTTTGGGAGCTGATGCAGTACGCCCACAAGCACGATTTGCCCGCCCGCGGGCGCGGCTCGTCGGTCGGCTCGCTGGTCTGCTATCTTCTCGGCCTCTCCGGCATCGACCCGATCAAGTACAACCTCTTCGTCGGGCGCTTCCTGAACGAAGCGCGCCAGAGCGAGGACGTGCCGGACATCGACATCGACTTCGCGCGCGAGGCGCGGGAGCGGATGTTCGAGCACACCTTCGAGACCTACGGCCCGGAGTACGCAGCGCTGGTCGCCAACGTGATCCAGTACCGCCACCGTCAGGCGATCCGAGACGTGGGTAAGGCGCTCGGATTACCTGAGGCGGACATCGACAAGCTGGCCAAGCGCATCGGCAGTCGCTTCGCCCGATCGCTCGATGAGGAAATGCGGGCGCTGCCGGAGTTCCGAGCGCGCATGGACAGCCCGCTCTGGCGCGAGTTCCGGCGTCTGGTGGAAGAGCTGGTGGGCAAGCCGCGCCATCTGGGCCAGCACTCAGGCGGCGTCATTCTCTCCAGCGAGCCGCTTATCGAACAGGTGCCGGTGCAGCCTTCGGCAATGGCGGGCCGCTACATCTGCCAGTGGGACAAGGACTCGGTCGCCGACGCTGGCATCATCAAACTCGACCTGCTCGGCTATCCGAGCCTTGGCCACCTCGACCGCGCACTGAAGATGATCGAAGAGCAGCACGGAGTGCGCGTCGATCCGGTGCGCATCCCGCTGGACGACCCGAAGGTCTACGAGATGGTGCAGTGGGGCGACATCCTGGGCATCGTCCAGATCCAGAGTCGCGCCCAGCTCCAGACGATCCGCCGGCTCAAGATCAGTTGCATCGAAGACCTGGTGATCCAGGTCGCGCTGATCCGCCCCGGCCCGATCCAGGGAGGCGCGGTCAACCCGTACATCGCGCGTTGCCAGGGCGTCGAGCCGGTCACGTACGACCACGAGTGCTTGCGACCCGTTTTGGAAGAGACAAAGGGCGTGATCGTCTTTCAAGAGCAGGTGCTCGAAGTAGCGATCGCGGTCGCAGGCTTCACCGCCGGTCAGGCCGAGACGCTGCGCCGGGCGATGAGCCGCAAGCGCTCGCGCGAAGAGATGGAGAAGCTACACGAAGAGTTCCTGGAGGGCGCGCGGCGGACCGGCCACGTCGATGAGCCGACGGCGCAGCGTATCTACGAGAAGGTGCTGGCTTTCGCGGAGTTCGGCTTTCCGAAAGCGCACGCAGCGGCGATGGCCGAGACCGCCGCGAAGCTGGCCTGGGTGAAGTGCTACTACAAGCTGATCTTCTACTGCGCCTGGCTGAACGAGTGGCCCTTCGGCTTCTACTCGCCGGGCGTCATCGTGAACGAGGCGCGGCGCAACGGCGTCGAGCTGCTCGGCGTGGACGTGAACCACAGCCGCGCCGAGTGCGCCATCGAAGGCGACGCGATCCGGCTTGGCTACCGCTACGTGAAGGGCTTCGGCGCAGCATGGCTGGAGCGAGTCGATGAAGAAGCAGAGAACGGCCCGTACGCGTCGCTCTGGGACTTCTGGCGGCGCACGCGGCTGTCGCGCGAGCCGATCGAGCACCTGATCCGTCTCGGCGCGTTGTCGTTCACCGGCCTGCACGAGCGAGAGCTGCTCTGGCAGCTCGACCTGTTCTACGAGCCATTGAGCCGCCAGCTTCCGCTCGCCCTCCCGTACGACGCCGACATGGTCGCGCTCCAAGAGATGACGAACGGCGAGCGCGTGCGCGAGGACATCGTGCTCACGGAAGGCGCGATCACGACGCGCGGCCACATCATGGACCTGGCGTCGATCCACGAGGGCATCACGCCCAGCCATATCATCGAGAGGCTAGAAGGCGGCACACCTGTCAGCGTGGCGGGCTTCGTCGCGGTGCGCCAGGCGCCGCAGACGGCGAAGGGCTTCGTTTTTCACACGCTGGAAGACCGCTACGGTTTGATCAACATCATCACGAAGCCAAAGCTGGTCGAGCGGTATAAGGAGCTTGTCGCTGAAGCGGGCGCGCTGATCGTCCACGGCCATATCGAGCGCCAGGAGCGTGCCGTGAACGTGATGACCGAGAGCATGGAACTGCTGCCGCTGAACGGCGCGCGCGTGCCCAGCGCAAGGACGCATAACTTCGGGTAAGAGGGCCGAGGGTATGCCGCTTATTCCGCGGACTCACGCCGCAGATTGAGCTCGAGGAGGCATGCGAGCAATTCCGGAGCGCGGGTAACGATCACGAACTCCGGCGGCGGTATAATCGACCAGCGAAGACCGACGAACAGAACCGGTACAGGAGTCGATGACATGGCCAAGGTGCTCTGTGTGCTCTACGACGACCCCGTCGACGGTTACCCGAAGTCCTATGCGCGCGACGACATCCCGGTGCTCGACCACTACCCTGGAGGTCAGTCGCTGCCGTCGCCTCAGGCGGTAGATTTCAAGCCTGGAGAGCTTTTGGGCAGCGTGTCAGGCGAGCTAGGGCTGCGCACGTTCCTGGAAGGCGGCGGCCACACGTTTGTCGTGACCTCCGACAAGGACGGGGAACAGAGCGTCTTCGAGCGCGAGTTGGCGACGGCGGAGATCGTCATCTCGCAGCCGTTCTGGCCGGCCTACCTCACTGCCGAGCGGATGGCCAAGGCGCCGAATCTCAAGCTAGCGATAACGGCGGGGATAGGCTCCGATCATGTGGATCTGCAGGCGGCGTCCGAGAGAGGGCTCACCGTCGCCGAGGTAACGTACTCGAACAGCATCAGCGTGAGCGAGCACGTCGTGATGATGATCCTGGCGCTGGTGCGGAACTATATTCCTTCATACCAGACCGTGGTGCGCGGGGGGTGGAACATCGCCGATTGCATCGAGCGATCCTACGATGTCGAAGGTATGACCGTCGGAACCGTTGGAGCCGGCCGCATCGGGACGGCGGTGCTGAGACGGCTGAAGGCGTTCGACGTCAAGCTGCACTACACGGACCGGCACCGGCTGCCCGAGAGCGTGGAGCGAGAGCTTGAGCTGACCTTTCACCCTAACGCCGCAGCGATGGCGCCCGTCTGCGATGTGGTCACGATCAACGCGCCGCTTCACCCGGAGACCGAGCACATGTTTGACGATGCGCTGATCGCGAAGATGAAGCGCGGCGCGTATCTCGTGAACACGGCACGCGGCAAGATCTGCGATCGGGATGCCGTCGTCCGCTCCCTCGAAAGCGGGCATCTGGCAGGGTACGCGGGCGACGTCTGGTTCCCGCAGCCAGCGCCCAATGACCACCCCTGGCGCACCATGCCGCACCATGGAATGACGCCCCACGTCTCAGGCACGTCGCTGTCCGCGCAGGCTCGTTACGCTGCTGGTGTTCGGGAGATCTTGGAGTGCTGGTTCGACGGCAGGCCGATTCGCGAGGAGTACCTGATCGTCGATGGGGGCAAGCTCGCCGGAGCAGGCGCGCATTCCTACAGCGCGGGCGACACGACCGCAGGCTCTGAGGAGGCCGAGCGGTTCAAGGAGAGGTGACCAGGGCGCAAAGCTGGCGTGGGACGCACAGCCTCTTCAGGTCGCGCCCTATTAGGCCGGGCGGGGTGCGAG
>JBAROU010000225.1:0-2983 GCA_049642385.1 Dehalococcoidia bacterium
TCGCTGGTGCGAAACGGCGCGCGCGCGCGCCGGCGAATAATGGCCCGCGCCAGGGCCCGCGCCCGCGGTTCATCGGCGTCTTCGGCAAACGCGCTGGTGAGACGCGGCTCTGGCCAGCTGTTCAGCACATCGGCTGCGGTGGCGCCGTGACCGGGCGTCATGCGCATGTCGAGCGGGGCGCCGGGCCGAAACGTGAAGCCGCGCGCGGCATCGTCGAGCTGGTGCGAGGAAACGCCGAGGTCCATGAGGATGCGGTCGGGCCGAAACGCCACGATGGCGGCAAGGGCCTCGGGGGACCCGAACGACGCCGCCAGGTAGGTGATCCCGTTCTGACCCAGCGCATCCCGGGCCACCGCGAGCGCCTCCGGATCCCGATCGATCGCCAGGACCTGCGCGCCCGCCGAGCGCAACAGCGCGGCGTGGCCCCCGCCGCCGGCCGTGGCATCCACGGCGCGACGGGTGCCCGCGGCCCATTCGCGCACCACGCGGGCGAGCACCGGCACGTGGTAGGTCGTGGCGGTCAGATCGACGCTCCCACTCGGTGAAAAACGACGGCCCCGCATGCCGAAGCAGGCGGAGCCGGACACTTCGTCCCGCGAGGCGGGTTCAGGCGGGGCTGACGGGGCTCGAACCCGCGACCTCCGGTGTGACAGACCGGCACTCTAACCAGCTGAGCTACAGCCCCATGTTTCGGAGCGTCGCAATATACCCCCGGCGCCGAGGCAATTCAACGCGTTTAGAAATTTCGGCACTTGAACGACGTCTTCACCTGCTGCATGAAGTTTTCCCACTGACCCAACTGGGCCAGCGGTTGCCGTACCGCTTGTGGCGCAATTCGTGCGCCGAGATTCAGAGCCTGTTTCGTCTTCTGGATGCGATCGTTGACCGCCGGCGCGTCGGCGCATTTCTTGGAAGCCGACAGCGCCTGCAGGAGCGGAGGCAGCGTATAGAACGAGGCCAGACCGTACCAGAACGCCGTTACCGAACGAAGCGATTGGTGTCCGGTGCCCGTATCACTCGCCAGCTGTTGGTAGGCTGGATCAAGCCATGCATACGCCTTGTCCATCGCTCCCATCTGAGCAAGTTTCGACCCCGCGCTGTAGGCGATGTTGACGGTAAACAGGCGAATGGAACTGTCCGCAGACGCGTATCCTGGGGCGAGATACGGGCGTGCGGCGTCGACCTGGTCGGCAAACGCCTGGCGCATGCGTTTCAGGGCCGCAGAATCAGCCCCGAGCGCGCGTACCACAGCCGTGTCCCAGACCGCGTGCCCGACGATGGTTTGCGCGATCAAGAGGCTGGTCGCCACGTCCGTGGGGTTGACCGCCAACGCCCGCTTGTACTCCGCAACCGCCGAGTCCACCTGTCCGTTCATCGCGTAACCGGCGGCGAGCTGCTTATGGAAGGACACCGAGCTCGGGTAGTGGCGCACCGCCTGCTGGGCCCACCACAACATCGCCTGCGTGTCGGACGCCGCCTGAGCGTTCGCCAGCGCGAGTTTCAACACAGTCGTGTCCGCGAGCTTCGTCGTGTCGGCCGTGGCCTCGGCGCGCAAGATCTCGAGCGTACAGGCGTACAGGCCGCCCTCGATGCAGACGCGCTTGCGCATGTCGCTCATCTGCTGATCGGCGGGCGTGTCCTTCAAACCGACGGACAGCAGCCGCTCGGCACGCTCGTATTGCTTGTGCTGCAGCATCAGGGACGCCAGCCCTTTGCGCAGGTTCGCATCGCCCCGGTTATAGGACAACAGCGAATCGTAGGCGTCGAACGCGCCGATCGTATCGCCTTGAACCATGTACGTGGAGGCAATCCGGTTCCAGGCTTCCGTGTTTCCGGGATCGCCTTTCAGGGCGCGCCGCGCGGCGGCCCGGATGCTGTCGGGCGGCCCATGTTGAACCTCCCGAATGGTGGCGACGCAGAGATTGGCGGCGGCCAAATTCGGCTCGATGGCGAACGCCTTGTTGGCCTCCGCGAGGGCCCGGGCCAGCGCGTTGCGGGCCCGCTGCTCGTTGCAGCCGCGGGCGAACTCCGCGGCACGCACCACCGAGTTGAGTCGCTGCGCGATTGCTTCGGCGAGCGTCGCGGGTGTCCCGCCCTCGGCATTGAACGACGTGGAGAACCCCGACCCACCGGAAATAATCCGGACGGCGGCCGTCAGACGGGCGCCGGCATGTGTGACATTCCCGATGTTGTATGAATTAACGCCCAGCGCCTTGGAGAGCTGCGAGGCCTGCTGATCGGTCAGGATCGCGTTGCAGGGAAAGCCCGATTGCGTGAGCGCCTCGCAGATCTTGGCTTTCGGGATGACGCTCACCTTGTATCGCGCCAGCTGGATCAACCGGTCGCGCGTCGCATCGATCACCGTGACGCCCAGCAGGGAGTCGGACGCGGGCTCGACGGGGACGGTGAGAATCAGGAGTTTTTCGAGATTCTGAGTCTGCGGCACGGCCAATTGCGCCGCCGCGACGCCCGCTCCACCCATGAGGAGGACGGCGATCAATCGAAGCACTCTCACGCGGTAGACCTCCGTTGGCAATCGTACCCCAGTGGGCGAAGAGGGATTCGAACCCCCGACATCCTGCGTGTAAGGCAGGCGCTCTGAACCAACTGAGCTATTCGCCCGTTCACGCGAGTCTCTAGAGGGCCAACCCGACCGGGAAGAACACACAGTAGCCCAGCACGAGCAGAATCGGTGCCGCGGTGGTCGACCCCCGGGCGAGCAGCCAATAGCCCAGCGTGATGCAGAACAGGGCGCCGCCCAAGAGCAGGAAGTTTCGCGGACCGTAGCGCAGGCGAGAGCGCGCGATGCTCGGGTCTGGCATAAGAGCCGCATTTTACCCCGTAATCGACGGTCCGTCAAGCAGTTACTGGGACTTACCTTACGGGCGTGGGGGGGCCTGTCCCGCGGAAACCAGAGCGAGCGTCTCCTGACATTTGCGACCCCACGGATTGAACTTGTTGGCCTTGAAGCCCTCGTCCCACG
>JBAROU010000247.1:0-4568 GCA_049642385.1 Dehalococcoidia bacterium
TCGCTGGCGCGCTCGGCCGCCAGCCGCGCGGCCTCGGACAGCAGCAGGCGCCGCGCCTCGAACAGCGAGCGCACGACCTCCGCGTCGACGCTCGTCAGCAGCGCGAGCGCGTCGAGCCCGCCGGAGCGCCGCCAGTCGAGCACGCGCATCGCGTCGCCATGGCGCACTTCGACGAGCCGCAACTGCTCCAACCGCTTCACCGCCTCGCGGACGGTCGCGATGTTGACCTGCAGGTCGGCCGCGAGCGCGCGCTGCGTCGGCAGCCGCTCGCCGGGCTCGTACTGCCCACCGAGGATTGCCTCGCACAGGCGCGCGAAGACCTGATCCGGAACGGACTCGCGGGAGAGCGGCTGCTGGGACATCTGCCGGAGTGTATCGGTGTTCCGAACAATCTGGCCCTAGGTACGGAAACAGCGGCTACTTGACGCCCATTGCTCTTTTTTCTAGGGTATTGATGCGGATGTAGAGCGATGCCGTGATGCACTGCGCCGCATCGGGGGAGACGCATTGGCGACGGCAAGCCCGCCTGTTTCGCACTGGCGAATGGTGGGCTTGCCGCGCCGTCTCGTATCCGCGCACTCACACACCAATTCCATGCGTCGCATGGAGAGGAGGTCGTTCATCGTATGCGCAAGTACCTCGTTGCGCTTGTCGCCACCGCTGCATTGCTCGTGCTCGGCGGAGTCGCCTCGGCAGCGTTCCCGAACTTTACGGGCTGCCAGAGAGAAGCTCCGAATTTCGCCATATGCATCGACGTGCAGAACACGAGCGGCAACTTGAACATAAAGGGTTTCAACGTCCCGCTCGGTCCGTCGCTCGAGATTCGCGGCGCCATCACCACACCCGAAACGGGCTTTCAGTTCATACCAGCCAGAGGCACCAACGGCTTCATAGGCCAGCCGGTCAGAGTGCCGGGAGGGCTCATCGGCATAGAATGGCTCCCGGGCAACAGCGTCCTAGCGATCACCGAGCTCGCAGGACCGTCATCCGGCATCAGATTCGACCTCTTCAGATTCGGACTTACCGTCCCGGTGAAAGTCCGCTTGGTGAACATACTCCTCGGCATGGACTGCCATATCGGAACGAACAGAAACCCGGTCGTTCTCAACCTGATCACCGGTACGACGAACCCGCCGCCGCCTAACAGACCGATCACGGGGCAGCAGGGCAGAATAAACGAAGACGGCACCGTGACTGAAAACGTCAACGTCGAAAACTCGTTCGCCGTGCCGGGCGCAACCGAATGCGGGCTCGGACTCGGGCTCATCAACTCGCTCGTGAACCTCAAGTTGAGACTGCCGTCCGCCGCAGGCAACAACTCGATCGTCGTCACGAACAACATCGCGTTCGCGGAATAACTCCACCCCGGCAGTACCCGATCCAACCCATCGAGGGCGTCCCTTCAACGAAGGGGCGCCCTCTCCCTTTGTCAGCCGGGCGGACTACTCGGTCTCGACCGCGACGCGCTCGCGCGGCATCGACGGCTCGACGCGCAGCACACGTGCCGGCCATGCCGGCAGGATCCAGTTCGCGCGGCCGAACAGCGAGACGACGGCCGGCACGAGCAGGGCGCGGATCACTGTCGCGTCGAGCAGGATGCCGGCGGCGAGGCCGGTCGCGAGGACCTTCACGTCCGTGCCCGGGCTGGCGGCGAGCGACATGAAGGCGAGGAAGAGGATCAGCGCGGCGCTCGTGACGAGCCGGCCGGTGCGGCCGATGCCGCGCACGACGGCCTCGTTCGTGTCGCCGGTCTTGTCGTACTCCTCGCGCATGCGGGCGAGGATGAAGACCTCGTAGTCCATCGAGAGGCCGAACAGGAACGCGAACACCATCAGCGGAATCCATGAGGTGATGGAGCCGGTCGCGGAGATGCCCCAGATCGCCTCCGAGCCGTAGCCCTCCTGCCAGACGAGCACCAGCACGCCCCAGGCGGCCGCGACGCTTACGACGTTCAGCAGCACCGCCTTCGCCGGCAGCAGCAGCGAGCGGAACGCGCGCGCGAGCAGCAGGAAGGTGACGATGCCGACAAGCGCGAGCATCAACGGGAAGTTGCCGTAGACGGCGTCGATGAAGTCCTTGTTCTGCGACGGCTGGCCGCCGACGCCCACGTCGCTGCCCTCCGCATGCGCGGCCGAGCGGACCTCGCCGACGAGCTCGCGGCTCTCCTGCGAGGAGCCGTC
The DNA here is from genome assembly GCA_049642385.1 of Dehalococcoidia bacterium. Taxonomy (GTDB): domain Bacteria; phylum Chloroflexota; class Dehalococcoidia; order DSTF01; family RBG-16-68-14; genus JBAROU01. The sequence goes on from JBAROU010000247.1 coordinate 2,181, forward strand.
CGCGATCGGGAAGGCGAGCACGATCGCGCTGTCGTTCGCGCGCCAAGAGGGATCGTCCGGCGCCGCTGCGCCATGGATGCCGCCGACGTCCGCGAGTGCCGCAGCGACCGCGTCCGGCGAGGCGCTGCCGCGCACGAGCACCTCGTTGGGCAGCAGCGCGCCGCCGCCGATGCCCGAGTCCTGCAGCGCGACGAGGCCCTCCTTCGCGTCGCCCTTCTGGGCGATCGTGTCGAGGTCCGAGAGGCCCGGATGCATCGTCGTCGCGGCGACGACGAGCGCGCCGAGGATCAGCAGCGCCGTGCCGGCGGCGATCACGCGATGCTTGACGATGCCGCGCGCCCAGCGGGTCCAGCCCGGCGAGGCGAGATCGTCGGTGCGGCGATGCGGCCAGTCGAGGCGACCGCCGGCCGAATGCAGCACGACCGGCAGCAGCGTCAGCGCGACGGCCACGCTCATGATCGGGATCAGCATCCCGCCGTAGCCGATCGAACGCAGGAACGGCAGCGGCAGCGCGATCAGCGCGAGCAGGCCGATCGCGACCGTCGTGCCAGAGAAGACGACGGCGCGGCCGGCCGTCTCCATCGCGCGCACGATCGCCGCGTCGCCCTCCAGCCCATGCGCGCGCTCCTCGCGCCAGCGCATCACGATCAGCAGCGAGAAGTCGATCGCGACGCCAAGGCCGATCAGCGCGATCAGGAACTGCACGATCGGCGAGACGCCGGTGATCTGCGTCAGCCCGTAGACGGCCAGGAAGGAGGTCATGATCGCCGGGATCGCCATCAGCAGCGGCACGAACGCGCACAGCGAGCCGAACACGAAGCCGAGCACGATCAGCGCGCCGAAGCCACCGACGAGCGCCTCGAGCAGAACGCCCGGGCCGTCGGAGTCGCCGCTCTGGGCGGCGAGCGCGTCGTAGCCGGTCAGATGGACCGGCGCGCCGGCGACGGTGGCGCCCTCCAGCGCGGCGCGCGCCTTCTTCTCGGCCTTCGGGTTGTCGCCGAACGGCTGGTCGGGATCGGGCGTCGGGAAGACGATCCCGAACGCCGTGCGGCCGTCCTCGGAGGCGAACGCGGCGGCGCCCGTGGAGCCGTAGCCGGTGACCCGCGCGCCCGGCAGCGCCTGCGCGAGCTTCTGCTCGACGCCGCGCAGCTGCTCGCGCACGTCCGGATCCTGCACCGTGCTGCCCTGCGGCAACGTCACGACCGGCACGAGCGGCGTGGCGTTGCCGCCGGTGCCGTCGTAGAGCTTCGCGATCTCGACATTCGTCTCCCAGCCCTCGCGGCCGGGGACCGAGAACTTCTGGTTCATCGCCTTCGTCGCGGCGCCCGAGGTGGCGATGCCGACGAACGTGAGGACGATCCAGAAACCGACGACCAGCTTGCGGTGGGCGAGGACCCAGCGGGTGAGGCGCGTCACGAGATCGGTTGTATCAGAGGCGCGATTCGTGTGCTCACTGGCACGCGATCGTGACCTTCTTGCGGACCACGGCCTTGCCCTTGATCAGCACCTTGACGAACCAGTCGCCGTCGATCTGCTGCGGCCCGAACGGTCCGCCCGCGAACGTGTAGCCGTACGGGACCTGCACCTTCTCGGACTTCTTGTGCGACCACTTGAAGCCGTTGTTCTTCATCGTGTCGGCGTCCGAGGGCTCCGTCGGAGAGCCGGCCGAGGGCGGGCCGCCCCACAGCGCGATGCCCATCTTCGTGCCCTTCGGGATCCCCCAGCCCTGCCACACGACGTTCACCTCGCGCTGGCCGTTGTAGCCCTCGTAGCACTGCGTGATCGTCTTACCGGGCTTCGCCTGGATCGCGGGGATCCCGACGCGGACGTAGGTCGTGAAGCCGAGGATCTTCACCTGCGGCTTCTCAGGCGTCTTCGGCCGCTTGGCCTTGGCCGTAGCGGCGGAGGGGACGACAAGCGCGAGCGCGCAGACGAGCAGCGAGAGGCGGACGGGATGGCGCATGCGGCGGAGCTTACGGCCCCGCCACACGCTATGCGCGGCTGCGATGACGCAGCTGACGCTCGAGGTCGGCCAGCTCGCGGCCGAAGTCCTCGATCGCGGCCCTCAACGGGCGGGGCGTGACGCCCTCGCGCGCGGAGGCGCGCTCGCGCAGCGCGTGGATGACCTGCCGCACGCGCGCCGCGCGGCGCTCGAGGCGGTCGCGCTCCAGCGCGCTGCCCAGCGAGCCGGGTCGGCTGAAGGTCGATGCGGCGGCGGCGGACTCTGAAAGATTTCGCATCGTGCGGAGAGATATTGCCCGGATCTGCGGCTTGCAGTCGTCCGTAGCTCACCACAGAGTAGGTCCGTGGCCAGCCCCCGCCACCGCCCGCTCGGCACACGTGCACATGCCCTGCGTGCCGCTATGGCCAAGCGCGCCGGGGGATCGC
>JBAROU010000248.1:0-14093 GCA_049642385.1 Dehalococcoidia bacterium
GTTGCGGTTGTAGGCCCACCAGAAGAGCGAGCGGTCCGGGTGCGGCTCGTCCTTGTAGAACGGGCCGATCAGGCGCGCCGGCGAACCACCGGGCGGCTCGACGCTGATCACGTCAGCGCCCAGGTCGCCCAGGATCTGTCCGCAGAGCAGCCCGCGCTCGTTCGTCAGATCGAGGACGCGATAGGGGCTAAGCATGGCAGGGGAGTGGGCGCTAGTCGTCCGTCGGGAGGCCGTGCTGCATGCGGTAGAACTTGATCTCGATGTCGACGATGTTCTGTGGCAGCGTCTGCACCTCGCCAAGCTGGCGCGCGAGCGTGTAGATGCGCGCTACGCGCTCCACCATCGCGACGACGTTCACCACCTCGTCCAGCGTGCGGCCAACGCCCAACACGCCGTGGCTGCGTAGGAGCACCGCTTGGCGCAGGCCGAGCGCTTCGACCGCTTTGCGCCCGAGGTCCTCGCTGGCCGACATGCCCCACTCGGCGACGCGCACGCCGCCGCCTAACGCAACGACCTGCTCGTCGAGCAGCGGCGGGATGTCCAGGCCGGCCACCGCGAGCGCGCTCGCGTACACTGAGTGGGAGTGGATCGCTGCGCCGACGTCGGCCCGCGCGCGGTAGGCTGCCAGGTGCGTCGCCTTTTCGCTCGACGGCCTCCCGTCACCGTCGATCACATTGCCTTCGAGGTCGATAACCAGCACCTGTTCCGGGCGCAGGAGACGGTAGGGCACCTGGCTCGGCGTGATCGCGATCAGCTCTCGGCCGTCCTCTGACGGTAGGCGGACGCTGACGTTGCCGCTCGCCTCGGCGACGAGGTCTTGCGCCTCGAGGCGCAGGCAGGCTTCCTGGATTGATCGGCGGACTTCGTCCAAGCTCATGGCAGCTCTCCCATCGTATCGTCGAGTCGTTTGCCGAGGTGACGCCAGCGCTCGTAAGAGCGCGCGTACGTGTCGTTGTGTGCGGGGTCGGGCTCGATGCGCCTAACGGTCGCGCGGAGGGCGTCCTCGGGGAGGCCAACGGCGCGTGCGGCGAGGATCGCCGCGCCTAGGCCTGTCACGTCGACTTGCTCTGCTACCTCGATCGGGCGGCCGAGCACGTCGGCTAGGATGCGCGGGAACGCGGCTGTGCGCGTCATGCCACCACCCACGGCGATGCGCACTGCGCGCTGGCCGGATACTTCCTCGGCCTGCTCGATGTTGCCGCGCTGGGTGAACGCCACGTTCTCGAGCGCCGCCCGCAACAGCTCCGCGCGACCAACCGTGCCGACCGCGAGCGGGGTGTTCATCAGGACGCCGCCCAGGTGCAGTCCCATCGCTTTGGCGTTCATCACGCCCATGCCGAGCAGCGCCAGCACGTCGCCTGAGCCGGGCGGCGCTTGCCCCACCAGCGAGGCCGCTTCGGCCAGCGTATCGTCGTCGCTACGGCCGAGCAATGTCTCGCACCACCAGTGCCACATACTGCCGGCGTCGGCGGCGCTGCTTTCGACGACCCAGCGGTCGGGCAGGACATGCAGATCGACCCAGGTGCGGCGCTCGACGTCGAAGCGCGGCCCGGCGGTCACCTGTTGCACAGGGCAGCTCCAGCCCGCCGCGATGCCCATCTCGCCCGGCTGTTCTACGCCCATACCGACGAGCGCGCATTGGGAGTCGCCGCCGGCGATAGTGACGGGCGTACCCGGTGCCAGGCCTGTGTCGTCCGCAGCGCGCTGCGTAATGACGCCAACGACCTCGGTAGGCGAGACCAGGCGCGGCATGAGCGCTTCCGGCACGTCAAGCTTCTGAAGCAGCGCCGCGTCGCGCTCGCGATTCGTCGCATCGAGCAGGCCGCAGTCGGCGGCGAGTGAGCGCTCTGAGGCGATTTCGCCGGTGAGCTTGTACGCCACCCAGTCGCCGAGTGTGAGGACGGACGCCGCATTGTCGAACGCCGCCGTACCGTGCTTGTGCAGCCACTGGAGTCGAGCGGGGGCGAGCAGCAGCGACGGCAACTTGCCTGTCGAGGCGTAGATGCGCTCGGCTATGCGGGCGTCGATCGCAAATCCCTCTGCGACCGCGCGCGCGTCGGTGTTCGGGCCGGCGTAGAGTGACCGCCCGTTGGCGTCGAGCACCAGCACGGCCAGGCGCTGGCTCGTCACGCCTATTGCTGCGATGTCGCTGCCGGAGAGACCGGCATCGGCCAGCCCGCGGCTGGTTACGTCGCAGAGCGTGGCCCAGAAGACCTCTGGGTCGAACGAACGGGCGAATGGGCCCGCGTCGGGTGGCGTCTGGTAGCACCAGCCGCGCCGCGCGACGGCAACGATGCCCGTGCCAGGCCGCGCGACGATGCAGCGCGCGCCGCTCGTGCCCGCATCGAGCGCGACGATGTGCTCAGCGGCCACGCGACCCCGCCGTCAGTGCGTCCGGATTGGCGATGCGGCGTGGCCTGCCGCCGCGCAAGAAGCGCTCTATATCTTCGGTGATCATGCGCGACTGGCGCACGATCGTCTCTCTCGTCGCGCCGCCGATGTGGGGCGTCAGGATTACGTTGGCGAGCCCGCGAAACGGGCTGTCCGCCGCCATGAAGTGCCCGCGGAAGACGTCGAGCGCCGCGCCGGCGATCCGCCGCTCGCGCAAGCGCGCGGCGAGGGCGTCGTCGTCGAACAAGTTGTTCGCGCCGACGCTGACGATGTACGCGCTCGGCTGCATCAGGTCGAGCGCGTCGCCATCCAGCATCTTCTCCGTCTCCGGCGTCAGTGCCGTGTGCAATGTGAGGAAGTCGGCGCGGCGCAGGAGGCTCTCGAACGATACCAACCGCGCGCCGATCGCCTGCGCCCTGCGCGGCGACGCGTACGGGTCGTGCGCGATGACGCGCGCGCCCAGGCAGCGCGCCCGCTTCGCCGTCTCGCGGCCGATGCCGCCGAACCCCAAAATACCGACGACGCTGCTCGCCAGCTCGCGGCCGCGAAAGCCGATGTAGGCGTCGTAGGGGTTGTCCCAGCGGCCGTCGACAGTGAAGGCGTGAGCGGCGGGGATGTGGCGCGCGAGCGCGAGCATCAGGCCGATGGTCAGCTCGGCGACCGCGACGGCGTTGCGGCCGGGGGCGTTGATTACCGGCACGCGGTGCTTCGTCGCGGCCTCCAGGTCGATCAGATTGAGGCCGTTGCGTACGCAGCCGGCCAGCTTCAGGCTCCCTACCGCGAAGGCGCTCTCTCGCAGGAAGTCCGCTTCGACGACGACGAGGTTCACGCGCTCGTCGCGCAACCGGTCGGCCAGCGCGTCCGGGTTCTGGACGCGCCGAGTCTCCGTCCAGGGTTCGTAGGTGACGGGGCCATGCTGGCGCAGGCGGTCCAGGTATTCGTCAGTGAAAGGGGCTAGGATCAGGGCCTTGGCGTTCACCCGATGTCTCCCAACAAGCTGGCTATGCGAATGGGGCGGTTGTCACCTCGGACAAGCGTAGTGACTCCGTATCGCCCTGTCAATCGGTGGGCTGTGCGCTTGATGTGATCAGGTGGTTGGGCGTAAGCGCCTTTGGTGGTAGGCTCCTTGTAGGGAGTATGGCTCACAGTTCGAAGCCCACCACGGGCCAGGCAGTGACGATCTCTAAGCAGGACTTCGACGCCGTCATCTTCGATATGGACGGCGTGGTCACCGACACCGCGAGCGTACACGCGGCCGCCTGGAAGCAGCTCTTCGACGACTACCTGCGGGAGCGCGACGGCGCCGCCTACACCCCATTCGATGCCGATCAAGACTACCGCCGCTACGTCGACGGCAAGCCCCGCTACGACGGCGTGGCGATGTTCCTCGAGTCGCGCGGTATCTCCATTCCCTACGGCGACCCGAACGACCCGCCCGAGCAGGAAACGGCCTGCGGCCTGGGCAATCGCAAGAACGGCTATTTCACGCAACGGCTGGAGGAGCAAGGCGTCCAGGCGTTTCCCTCCACCGTGGCGCTCATCGAACAGCTGCGCGCGGCCAGCGTGAAAACGGCGATCTTCTCGGCGAGCAAGAACTGCGAAGCCGTTCTGCGCGCCGGCGGTGTGCGCGATCTCTTCGAGGTGAAAGTCGATGGCGTCGAGGCGGAGGAACGCGGCTTGGCCGGTAAGCCCGACCCGGCCGTCCTGCTGGAGGCGGCGCGCCGCTTGGGCGTGAGCCCCGACCGTTCCGTTATCGTCGAGGACGCCATCGCAGGAGTGCAGGCGGGCCGGGCGGGCGGCTTCGCGCTTGTCATCGGGGTCAATCGATCGGACGAACCGGGGGTGCTCACAGCAAACGGGGCGACTGTCGAAGTCACCGATTTAGCAGCGGTCAGCTTTGCCGATCATTAGGTGATCATGGGAGACTCTACCGGTGCCTTGCCCTCAGCCATCGGCAGCTTCGACGAGATTCGGCGCCAGATGGCCGGCAAGTGCATCGCTGTGTTCCTCGACTACGATGGCACCCTGACGCCCATCGTGGCCCACCCTGATCTGGCGATTCTCTCGGACGATATGCGCGCCGTCGTACGCGACCTCGCCGGCCGCTGTACCGTCGCCGTTGTCTCGGGCCGCGACCTCCAGGACGTGCGCGGGCACGTCGAGATCGACGCGCTGTACTACGCGGGAAGCCACGGTTTCGACCTCGCGGGGCCAGACGGCTTGAGCATCGAGCACGAGATTGGGCGCGAGTTCCTCGGCGAACTGGACGCAGCGGAGAAGCAGCTTACGCGGCAGCTCGCGTCGATCCAGGGCGCTTGGGCGGAGCGCAAGCGCTACGCCATCGCCGTCCACTACCGTCAGGTTGCGGACGCGGACGTTCCGACGATCGAGCATGAAGTTGATGCGATTGTGGACGCGCGCGGGAGCCTGCGGAAGACCGGCGGCAAGAAGGTCTTCGAGGTGCGCCCGCGGGTCGACTGGCATAAGGGGAAGGCGGTGCGCTGGCTGCTCGAGACGCTCAATCTCGGGGGTTCAGGAACGCTACCCATCTACATCGGCGATGACGTTACCGATGAAGACGCCTTCGAGGCGCTACGAATGGACGGTCTGGGCGTTGTTGTTATGGAAGAGCCGCGGCCCACCGCCGCCCGATACTCGCTCAGGGACACCGACGAGGTCGGGCGCTTCCTGGGCATGCTCGACTCGGAGCTGGCGTAGATGTTGAAGAACGGCTGGTCGTTCGTTTACGAGGGTTTCGACCCGGATCAGGAGAAGCTGCGCGAAGCGCTCTGCACGTTGGGCAACGGCGCGTTCGCTACGCGCGGCGCTGCGCCGGAGACCGAGGCCGACGACACGCATTACCCTGGCACCTACCTGGCGGGTGGTTACAACCGTCTTGCGACGGAGATCAACGGCAACGTCGTCGAGAACGAAGACCTGGTCAACATGCCAAACTGGTTGCCGCTTACCTTCCGCATCGAAGGCGGTGAGTGGTTCGACCTGCGACAGGTCGATATCCTCTCATACCGGCAGGAGCTCGATATCAAGGGCGGCGTGCTGCTACGCGCGATCCGCTTTCGCGATAAGGCTGGCCACGAGACGTCGCTCACCAGCCGGCGCTTCGTTCACATGGCGCAACCGCATCTGGCCGGGCTGGAGACCATACTTACGCCCGTGAATTGGTCCGGACGGCTTGAGATACGTTCCGCGCTCGACGGTCGCGTCGAGAATGACGGCGTCGAACGTTACCGGCGTCTGGCCAAGAAGCACATCGAGCCGCTCGAGACGGGCACCGTCGGCGACAACGGAATCTGGCTCAAGGTGCGCACGAATCAGTCGCGCATTGAGGTGGCCGAAGCCGCGCGCACGCAGGTCTCTATCGATGGCGCGCGCATCGCTCCGCAGCGTACGGTGCTTCAGGAAGATGGTTACATCGCCGACGACCTGGCGGTAGACGTGCGCGAAGGCGGTCACGTGCGCATCGAGAAGATCGTCGCGCTGCATTCGTCCAAGGATCGCCCGACCTCCGAATGTGGCCTCGCGGCGCGCCAGGCGATCGAACGCGCGTCTGACTTCGACGAGCTGATCGAGAGCCACGCGCTCGCGTGGGAGCACCTGTGGCTTCGCTGCAACATCGATGTTATCGAGGGCGAACGGACGGAGCTGATCCTGCGCCTCCACATCTTTCATCTGCTCCAAACGGCCTCACCGAACACGATCGACCGCGACGTAAGCGTGCCTGCGCGCGGCTGGACTGGCGAAGCGTATCGCGGCCACATCTTCTGGGACGAGCTCTTCATCTTCCCGTTCCTCAACCTGCGCATGCCTGAGATCACGCGATCGCTGCTGCTGTACCGCTACCGAAGGTTGAACGAAGCGCGCCGGAACGCCAGCGAGGCAGGCTATCGCGGCGCAATGTACCCCTGGCAGTGCAGCAGCGACGGCCGTGAAGAGAGCCAGAAGTTGCACCTGAACCCGCGCTCTGGCCACTGGGTACCCGATAACAGCCAGCGCCAGCGCCACATCAACGTGGCGATCGCGTGGAACATCTGGCAATACTACCAGGTGACTGGCGACACGGCGTTCATGCACAGCTACGGCGCTGAGATGTTTCTCGAGATCGCGCGCTTCTGGTCGAGCATCTCGCACCACAACGAAGCGCTCGATCGCTACGAAATCTTGGGCGTGATGGGCCCGGATGAGTATCACGACGGTTACCCGGACGCGGCGCACCCGGGGGGGTGGACAACAACGCGTACACAAACGTGATGGCGGTGTGGGTACTCTGCCGCGCGTTGGAGATCATCGAGCAGCTCCCGGCGGATCATCGGCGTGAGCTGCTCGAGAAGCTCGACCTGCAGGAGTCGGAGATTGCGCGCTGGGAAGACGTGAGCCGTAAGATGCGCGTGGTCTTCCACGATGGTGGCATCATCAGCCAGTTCGAAGGCTACGAGCACCTGATGGAGTTTGACTGGGCGGCTTACCGCGAGAAATACGGCGACATCCAGCGCCTCGATAGGATCCTCGAGGCGGAGGAAGATACGACGAATCGCTACAAGCTCTCGAAGCAGGCCGATGTACTCATGCTCTTCTACGTCCTCTCGGCGGGCGAGCTACGCGAGTTGTTCCAGCGCCTTGGCTACGATCTGGATGCCGACCAGATCCGGAAGAATATCCACTACTACCTCCAGCGCACGTCGCACGGGTCGACGCTCAGCCGCGTCGTCCACTCGTGGGTGCTGGCCCGGTCCGACCGCCCGCAGTCGTGGCAGCTGTTCATGGAAGCGCTGGAGAGCGACGTTGCCGACATTCAGGGCGGCACGACGCCGGAGGGCATCCACCTCGGAGCGATGGCGGGGACGATCGACCTGGTACAGCGCGGCTATAGCGGTCTAGAGATGCGTGGCGACGTTCTCTGGTTCAACCCGTCGCTCCCCGGCGACCTGAGGCAGCTCGCGGTGCGCATTCGTTATCGGCAGCATTCGCTTCGCGTCGAAGCGACGTGTGAACAGCTCACGGTCAGGGCTGACGACGATTCGCCTGGGTCGCTCTCGATTGGGTTCAAGGAACACGTTTACGAGCTGGGGCCGGGCGAGACGAAGACCTTCGACCTTTAGTCCCTCACGGTCCCTCCACCAACAACGAACGCAGTTCGATATCCTCGTCGCGTAACTGCGCCGGGTCGGCGTGCACGCGCGCTCGGATCAGTTCACGGGCGTGGCGGATGTCGCGGAAGCGGTTGAACGCCAGGGCTCCCAGCAGCGCGCCGTCTCGTAGATAGAACACCGTGAACTTGCGGTCGCCCACGCTGCCGCGCACGACGGTCTCGTCCCACGTCGAAGCGTGGCCAGCGTATTGCATATTGACGTCGTACTGGTCCGACCAGAACCACGGTACCTCCGCATACGCCTCGCGGCGACCGAGCATGTTCAACGCGGCGGCCCGACCCTGGTTCTGCGCGTTCGCCCAGTGCTCCAGGCGCACGCGTTCGCCGAGCAGCGGGTGGTAGAAGAGCGCCACATCGCCGGCGACGAAGATGCCCGGCATGTTCGTCTGGCAGAACTCGTCCACGATGATGCCGTTCGCCGTCGCTTCGACGCCGCTACCGTCCGCGATCTCGACGTTTGGCTGGAGGCCGACGCCCACCACGACGAAGTCGCAGTCGATTGCGTTGTCCTTCGTCGTGATCACGCGCTCGGCGCGTACGGAGCCCTCGATGCGCGCGATGCCCTCGTCCAGGCGCAGGTCAACGCCGTGGTCACGGTGCATCTGCGCGTATATCTGGCCCACGTCTGCGCCGACGGCGCGCTCCAGCGGCACCGACGCGATCTCCAACGCCGTCACCTCGAGGCCCTGCACGCGAGCCGACGCCGCGACCTCCGCACCGATGAAGCCCGCGCCCACGACGACGACGCGCCGCCCCTCCCGCAGCTCGGCAGCGATCGCCTCGCAGTCTGCGATGTCGCGCAAGTAGTACACGCCGTCGAGGTCCGCGCCTGGCACATCGATACGGCGGGGGCGGCCGCCGGTGGCGATGAGCAGCTTGTCGAACGAGACGCGTTCGCCGCTCGCCAGTTCGACTGCACGCTCCTGCACGTCGATGCGCGTCGCGCGGACGTCCAGGCGCAGCTCGATGTTGTTGGCGTCATAGAACACGCGCTCGGCGATGAAGAGCTTTTCCTTTGGCATCTGGCCCCGTAGATACTCCTTGGAGAGAGGCGGACGCTCGTATGGTGGATCGGGTTCCTCACCGATGAGGACGATACGACCCGCGAAGCCTTCGCTGCGCAGCGCCTGGGCGGCGCGGCCGCCGGCCAGGTTCGCGCCGACGATGACGAAGGTCTGCGGGTCATGCATCGGCGAGCAGCTCCGGCTGGTCGGCCTGATCGAGCACGCCTGGGTCGTCGTTCTTCACGCTGTTCGCCCGTGGCGAGACCGAGGTCGCGAGCAGCAACTCGTCCGGCGCGGGCACAAGGAGCTTCAGCAGCGCGTCGTGGTCATCCGTGCGTGTGCCCAGCCACACGTCGACCTGGTCGTCGAGGAAGACGACGGGCATCCGGTCGTGGACCGGCGTGACGACGGCGTTCGCTTCGGTGGTGATGATCGTGAACGTACGCTCCCACTCGCCTGGCTCCGGCTGCCACGATTCGTACAACCCAGCGAAGAGGAAGAGGCCGTTGTCAGGGCGGTGGAACCAAACGGGCCTGCGCGCTGTCTTCTCGCCGACCCATTCGAAGAAGCCGTCGGCCGGTACGACGCAGCGACGGCGTTGGAACGCGTCCCGATAGGCGCGCTGCGTGCGCACCGTCTCACCACGGGCGTTGATCTGCATCGCGGCGCGCTTGCGGTCCTGCGCCCAGGAGTTGACGAGCCCCCACCGCGCGGGCAACACCTCGCGGTCTTCATACTTCGTGCGCACGATCCAGTGCGGGTCGGTCGGCGCGATGTTGTAGCGCGGGCGGTACTCTGGCAGCGACTCCACCGGTACGCCTAGCTCCTCCGCCAGCGTCTCGGCGTCGCGTGTGAGGGTGAAGCGACCACACATCGAAGGAAGTATAACAGTGCTGTTAGCGAGCGGCGGCCGGTGTGGCGAGCTCGCTGCGAACGAGCTCGACCGCCGCGGGTAGGTCGTCCACCTCGCGCTCGATGACACGGCCGGGTTGCGCGAAGACGAACACGCAGCGCACAACGGCTCGCCCGAGCGCTTCCTGGAGCCCGAGCGCATATGCGGCGCCCTGAAGTCGGTAGCGCGCGAGCGCTGCGTCCAGCTCCGCGTCGCTTGGCACGAGGTCGGTCTTGTAGTCGACGACGACGAGACCGACCGGCGTTTCGTAGAGGAGATCGACGAATCCCTCGACCGTGGTGCCTTCGACCAGTGCGGCGACGTATAGCTCGCGCCAATCGCGGCCGTTAGCGACAGCTTCGCGCCCGCAGGACGCGCCGAGCGCCGCGCTGACCGCGCGCGCCACGTCGTCCGCGCGCGCAGCGATGCCCTCAGCGGCGGCCTGGGCGTGCGCCGCGCTCGTGACGTCGGCGCCGATGTCCATGTCGATGCTCTGGAGCACGGCGTGGACCGCGCGCCCGAACGCGGTACCGGCGCGCCCGCGACGCCAGGGCGGCACCTCCTCGACCGGCACGTCCTTGCGCACGTTCGGGTCGTCGTCGTCGCCGGCGGCGCGCGCGATGTCTGTCGCGCTGCGGAAGGGCGCGCGCGCAAGCGCGGCGATGCGCTGCTGACGTGTCTCGACCCACGCATCGCGGCGCTCCGGGCTGTCCTCGAACGGGGCAGCCTTGCGCGCCGCCGGCGCTTCGTGTGACTGCGGGGGCTCGTAAGGCCGCCAGAGATCGGTAGCGAACGCGCAGCGTTCGAACAGCGCCTTGGCGTGGCTATCACCGTCTTGTCGGTGATGCAGGCTCACGATGAGATGGTCGCACGCGCGCGTTGCCGCGACGTACAGGAGCCGGATCTTCTCCTGCCGCTCCATCTCGTTGTGGTGCTCGGCCAGTGTCTCGTAGCCGGGCGTCGCGAAGCCGCTCTTGCCGCCCACGTGCACCTCCGGTCGCCCATCGCCGTCCCAGAGGACGAGGTCATCGTCCTCGCCGCTCCTGGTTCGTTCAGTGTTGAGCCCGGCGAGCAGAACGATCGGGAACTCCAGCCCCTTGGCGGCGTGGACGGTCATGATCCGCACGGCGTCATCGTCCGGCTCCGGCACCACGGTTTCAACGACGCGGGTGCCTTCCTCCTTCTGGTGCTCTGCCCAGTCGATGAACTGGCGCAGCGTCGTGCCGCCAGCTTCGGCAAAGGCGCGCGTTTGGTCGAGGACGAAGCGCAGGCGCTGCCAGTGTTCGCGCGGGCGCCGGTGCGCGAAGGCGAGCTCGAACAACCGGCGTTCGCGGATCACCGCCTCGACGATGCCGCTGATCGTCTCCCACCAGCGCCGGCGGTGGAGAACATGCAGCGCGCGCAGCGCTGCGACGACCGGGTCGTCGACAAGGAGCGAATCGGGCGGGTCGAGGCGGTAGTCCCACCGCCCCCGGGCGCGCGCGAAGCGCAGCAGATCGTCGTCCGCGCAGGCGAACGCGGGCGAGCGCAGCGCGGCGATGAGCGCGACCTCGTCCGTCGGATCGTCGATGCAGCGTAGAATCGAGAGCAGGTCCTGCACCTCCTGCGTGCTATAGACGAGCGACTGGCTCTCAACGCGGTAGGGGATGCCCGCCTGCTCGAGCGCGTGCTCGATGGGCGGCAGCGTGGTCCGCGTCGGGATCAAGATCGCGACGTCCTGGAAGGTGGCAGCACGAGACGTTTCGTTGCCGTCAGCGTCTCGCTCGAACACCGTCCATTGCCCAGCTTTCACCGCGAAGAGTAGCTGCGCGATCTCCCGCGCTTCGTGGTCGCGCACCTCGCCGACGTTGCCGTCCTTCGGGCCGCCCAGCAGCGTGACGTGCGTCGCGCCGGCATCGGACGACTGGCGGAACGGATGGAGCGCCACGTATGTGGCCTGGCCCTTCGCCTCGTCGTCCGCCAGCAGCGGCCCGATGATGCCGTTCACCCACTCGGTCACGGGTGGCAATGAGCGGAAGCTCTCGGTCAGGCGTACCTCGCCGGCGGCGAAGCGCGCCTGTGCGCGCTGGTAGAGGGCGATGTCTGCGCGGCGAAAGCGGTAGATCGATTGCTTCGGGTCGCCGACGAAGAATAGCCGGCCCTCCTGCACGGTCGCCTCGTGCCACGCCTGCGGCTCCTGCGCCGGGTCGGCGGCCAGCAGCACCGCGATCTCGATCTGGAGCGGGTCGGTGTCCTGGAACTCGTCGATCAGGATGTGGGAGAAGCGCGCCTGGACTGCTCGCCGAACAGCGGCGTCGCGGTACAACAGATTGCGACATTGTACGAGCAGGTCGTGGAACTCCAGCCGTCCCTGCCGTCGCCGCTCGTCCGCATAATCGAGCACGAAGCGCCGCAGCGCGGCAAGCAGGGGTGGCAGCACGCCCTGGCGCGCGCCACGGAGCATCGCCGCGCGACGGTCGTCGGTGTCCTTGAGGGCATCTCTTAAGTCGCTGGGCGAGATACCGCGCCAGTTCACGGCCTGCCCGCCTTGCGTGCGCAACCCCGCCTTCTCAGCGAGGATGCGCAGGCGCTCGATGTCTGTCGCCGCGTTCTCAAGCCGGCGGCGATACTGGTCGACGGCCTCGAGATGCTGATAGAGCCGGTCGCTCGTGTCCGTGCAGCTCGGCATCTGAGCGCAGATGTCGGCGAGGGCGCGCGCAAGCAGCGAGACGTCGACTGGCGGCAGGTGCGGAGCGTCCTCGCTGTTGCCGCCCTCCAGTCGGTCCCAGTTGTTATGGAACTCCCACGCGACCTTGCGCAGCTGGACCGGCGTGAGGCCGAGCGAAAACGCGCGCACCAGCGTATCTTCCAAGCCGGGGTCTTCCAACAGATCTTCGAAGAAGGCGTCCCAGCGCTCCCGGAACGCAATCGAGGCGCGGATCTCGTCCTGCACTTCGATCAACGGCGGTAGGCCGGCCTCGATTGGGTGGCTGGCGAGGATGCGTTGCGCGAACGCATGGAGCGTCTCGATCGCGGCAGCGTCCACCTCTCGGAGTGCGGTGGCGCAGCGCGCGCGCTCGTCGGCGCTGTGCGATGCTTCGTCCTGCGACGCCTGCTCCAGCCGCATCCGGACGCGGTCGCGCAGTTCTGCTGCCGCCGCTTCGGTGAACGTAATCGCGGCGACGCCGCGCAGCTCGGCGCGGCCGCCCACGACGAGGCGCAAGATGCGCTCGATCAGCTCACGCGTCTTGCCCGCGCCCGCGCCGGCCTCGACGAACAGCGTTGCGTCGAGGTCACCGTGGATGCGATCGCGGTGCGCCTGGTCGATGGGCTGCGGTGCCCTCACAATTGGCCCTCTGTGAGCTGCTGGTATGCTCGCAGCTCCGGCGATCGGCTCTTGCGCTCCCAGACCCGGCCGCGGTCGACGGGGCAGATGCGGTTGTAGGGGCAGATCTGGCAGTTCTCATACCCGTCGCCCCGGCTGGGTTTCCCTGGGTGCGCTGGAAAGAGCCCGTCGGCGATGCCGTCGACGATCGTGGTGAGGGCGCGCCGAAAGATGTCGAGCTGAGGCTCGGCAACGATGTAGCCTTCGCGCTTGTAGTTGTGCTGCTCGCGCACGAACCAATAGAACGCACGTGTCGTCGAGGCGCCGTACTTCGCTTGGGCTGCGAGGGCATAGATCGGGAGTTGGAGCAACTTCCCGCGGCGGACGGGGTCGTGTTCGAGCTTCTCGAACATCCTCGGTGAGCCTGTCTTGTAATCCAGCACGAGCAGGCTGCTGCCGTCCGGCGCGCGGTCCACGCGGTCGATGCGGCCGCGGAAGGCGACTTGGCTGCCGCTGGCGAGTGTTACGATGACGGGCGAACGATCGCGCCGGCCGAAGACCAGCTCTGCCTGCGCCGGCACCACGCCGTACTTCTTGCGCATCGCCTCGTCCGCGTCCAGGAAGCCGGTGAGGTCACTGAGGATGCGGTCGCGATCGAGGCGCCAGAGCAAGCGTCGCCCAGTGCGCCCGGCGGCCTCGAACTCATCGCAGATCCGCTCGCCGATGCGACGAATGAGCGCGCGCTCGTCGTCGTCCCACGGCTGTTCTGGCGAAGTGCGGGGCGGCGCTTCGACGATGAACGTTTCGAGCGCGCTGTGGACCAGGTTGCCGCGGTCGAGCGGTGTGATCGAAAGCGCGTCCTCCGGCTGCTCCGTCTCGGCAACGTAGAGGACGTTGCCGAGGAAGTAGCGAAAAGGGCACGCCGCCCAGTTTTGGAGCGCTGTCGGCGATGCCGGACGCTCGTCTGAAGGACGGAGGGCGGGCTGTGCATCCACGAAGCCGTCCCAGCGCGACAGCGCATCCTCGCCGCGCGCCTCATGCGCGGCGAGGCCCGCGCGCAGCTCTGGCGCTTCCACGGCGAGGTAGTGGTCGAAGGCGCGCTTGCCTGCGGCGCGCCAGCCCAGCAGGCTGCGCAGGTCGTACTCTTGCTCCGACGCCGGCTCGCCGCCGCCGCTGAGCGCACCCTCGAACGAGGGCACGGGTGTGTACCAGTCGCGCTTGAGCGACTCGAGGTCGCCGCTGAAGATCGCGCGCCCTTCGAGCCGCGAGGCGGTTTCCAGAAGCCAGCGCGCGGGCAGCTTGCCCCGCTGGCCGCGCAGGTCGGCGCGTGGGAAG
>JBAROU010000004.1:0-7577 GCA_049642385.1 Dehalococcoidia bacterium
AGAAGCCGGTGAGCCGCGATGACGTGTGTCGCAAAAGCGTGGCGCCCGCAGCGTAGAGGGACCTCCTTCCCCGCTTCCAACCCCTGAGAGCTTGGGCCAGGCAGGCCGTGTCGCAGCCCGCGTTTAAAAAGGGAGCTTCCTAGAGGCGGGCTCGCGTCTTCCGCGTACCTTGGTTCCGTTCGATAACGCCAAACCGGCGTTACTTCGGGCGGACGGATATCAGGCGGTCACACCGAGAATTCGTTCGTGTGAGTGGGGAAACTTCCCCGGAGACGCCGAATTTTCGGCAGGTGGTGCGACCCGGCGCCGCCCCAGGCAGTGGAAATCAGCCGTTTCGAGGCGGCCGGACAAACACGCCCTCGATTGGCCTGGCACCTCGCCTGCTCTCTTATGCGGCGTACGCGAGGTGTGACCGCAAATGCAACTGCCGTTCACCAAGGACCAGTTCTTCGATCTGTTTGCCGCCTTCAACGTGGCGTTGTGGCCGGCCCTCATCGCGCTGTGGATCGCGTCAGTTGTGGTCAGCCTAATGCTGTTCTCATCCCGGCGGCCGACTGATCGTTGGGTCAGTGCCCTCCTGGCGGCGCATTGGGCCTGGTCGGCGCTGGCGTACCACGCCGCGTTCTTCACGCGCATCAACCCGGCCGCATGGATATTCGCGATGCTCTTCCTGGTGCAGGCGGCGCTCTTCGTCTGGGTAGGAATCGTGCAGCGACGTTTGTCGTTCGTTCCCACGCGCAACGGGTGGGCGCTGATGGCGTGGCTCCTCGTCGCGTACTCGCTGGTGTACCCCGCAATCAACGCCGTGCAGCATCTCACGCTGTCGCGAATCCCCGCGTTCGGAGTTCCGTGCCCGACGACGATCTTCACGGCTGGCTTCTTGATGCTCGCCGCGCCACGCTCGTGGCCGCTGGGAATCATCCCTGTAATTTGGTCTCTCGTCGCGGGATCTGCGGCAGTCCTCCTGGATGTCCGTGCCGATTACGCCCTTCCGATTGCAGGAATCGCCTTGGCCATCTTCTCGATTCCGTGGAGCAGAGCTGGAGATCACCCATGAAAGAGTTGACGGTCTTCGCCCATCCCGCTTCGCAGTCGTTTTGCCACGCTGTCCTCGATCGCTTCGATACTGGTCTCCGAGACGCGGGGCACACGAACGAGATCGTCGACCTCTACGCGATCGGCTTCGATCCGATACTGCGCCCACGCGACAACCCAAGCTGGGCGACTCCGCCTCCTTCTTCCGTCGACTCGCTACTCGGTCGTCTTGCCGTCGAAATGTTCGCTATCGGCCTCCGCGTCGTCTCGGGTATGGTGGAGGACGCCGTCCCGATGATTCGGAGGCGCGTAAAGCGTATACAGCTTCAACGGAACACTGCCGGTATTGATGATGTTGTGATTCGCCCCGGCCGGGACGACGACCGCGAAGCCCGCTCGGATCGCGGTCCTCACGCCGTCGAGAATCGCCTCACCCGTGCCCGCTTCCACGCGAAAGAACTGGTCGAGCGTGTGGACTTCGGCCCCGATCTCTTCCTTGGGCTTGAGCGCCATGACCACGAGTTGGCAGTGCTTGGCTGTGTACAGCACACGGCGAAACTCGTCATTCTTGACGGCAAGGTCCTCGATGTCTTGCACAAAGCCTTTCATCATGACTCCTTTGTACTGATGCGCAGGGTCGACTCATGCCGCCCAGCCGGGATCGCCGGACGCGCGCGGGTCACCGCAGCGGTACCGGCCCGAAATACTTGTCCAGCCACGCGAGCGTCTCTTTCATGGCTTCGGCGCGTGGGAGCGTGTGGCTCGTCTCGTAGACGACCCACTTCTTGTCCTCGTCCGGCACACCGATCAGCTGGAACATGAATCGCTGCGACGTGTCGACTGGAAAGAAGAAGTCGTAGCGGCCGTTCAGCATCAGGCTGGGCACGCGCACGCGCGGCGCGAAATTGATCGCCTCGGCTTCTGGCCTGGCATGCTGGAAGTAGAACCCGCCGACGTTGAAGATCGACAGCTTGAACCGCGGTTCCGTCGCCACCATGATCGTGCCCATCGCGGCGCCCCAGCTAATGCCGAAATAGCCGATCCGGTTGCGGTCGATGTCCGGCCGTGTCTCGAGGTAGTCGACGGTGCGCTGGACGTCTTTCGACCACATCACGACGTGGTCGCGGAAGAACGCGTTCGTCGTCGGGAAGTCCGACGTGAGCTCGTCGCGGCGTTCGTGCGTGCTCTTCAGGATCGGGAGCACCATCGCGCGGCCGCTGCTGGACACGTAATCGAACCGCTCGAGGATACGCGCGAGGCCGTCGCGGCTCGACGTCTCGTGAATCGCGCTGATGCCCGGAAAGATCACGAGCGTCTGATAGGGGGGTGCAGCGCGCTTCGGAAGAACCAGGTGCGCCGACATGCGCTCGCCGCCGTAGGCTGCGTTGAACGTCACCGTCTCGATGCGCCAGTCCCGCGCCGTTTCATCCACGCCGACGCGCTGCGGCGCGAGCTCGCCGCGATCGTAGGAGTACTGGTTCGCGTAGGCGCGGAACACGGCGTCGCTGACGGGCCGCTCGCGGCTGAAGTCGCGGAAGAAAAACTCGACCTCGCCCATCAGCTCGCCGCGGAGCGCACCGCCGGAACCCGCTTTCATCGTGCGGAAGCCGAATGACGGTTCGCGATCCCAGGGCGATCGCGCATCCGGATCGTTGAAAAAGTACGACGGATCGTTCCATCCGCCGCCGAGCGTGTACCGACGACCGTTACCCGCCTCGTTCCAGCACCACTCCTTGACGTTTCCTGCGAGGTCGAACGTGCCGAAGCGACTCTGTGCCCCCGACTGGCCGACTGGCAGCGGACCATTCGCGTTGAACCGCCCGAGCCGCAGGAGAACGGTGCTCGTCGACCGCCGATCGGCTGCGACGCTCCAGTGGAAGATCGTCGGGAGCATCTTGCCGGCGAAGTTCGCGTACGCTGCGGCCTCATACCAGTTCACGCCCCCCACCGGTTCGTTGTCCTTTCCGTTTGCGTAGGTGCCAAGCTCCCACGTCGCCGGGCCGGGTCTTCCCGAGCGATCACGCAGCAGCGCCATGGCCTCGTCCCAGCTCAGCTCGCGGCCGTTGCGGACGAAGGGCACCTTCCAGAAACGGCGATCGCGGTACCCGCCGGCGTCGACGAACGTTTTGTACTCGCGGTTGGTGACCTCGAACCGATCGATCCAGAAGTCGCCGATTTCGAATGCGGGCACGTGCTCGAGTCCAGCCGTCGCGAGCAGCTGGAGCCCGCGCGGCGATGCGTGCACCATTCCGGGCGGAACGCGCTCCGGCGGGTTCATGACGTAGGCATGCGGGACGCGGGGGGCGCGGCTCGCGATCGTCAGGTACGGCGGCAATAGCCCGACGTCGTGCACGCTGGCAAAGCCGGGCTTCGCGATCTCCCATTCGAGGAGTCCCACCGGGATCGCAGCGCCGCGCACCGGCGTCGAGCCGAGGAGACGCCACGGGCCGGTGCTGCCGTAACCGCGGTAGCGCACGTCGGCGCCGTCGGGCGTCGAGTCGATATCGATGGTGCGCGAGACGCGCTGCGTCGCGGCGGCAAGCTCGTTCGTGCCCGACAACACCGGCGCAATCTCGCGTGCGAGGTCGAATCCGGCAATGAACTCGCCGCGGTCGGCGAACGCCGCGATCCGCGGAATCGCGACCTCGCGCGCCCACCGGGCTTTCTCCTGCCGTCGATACCACGTGAGTCCCGCCGCGATGGCAGCGACGATCGCCAGCACCCCTGCCGCGATGACGCCGGCCCGCCAGCGCCGCCACGCGCCGCGGGGCGCGGCGATCGGGACGGCACCAGATTGCGCGCGTTGCCACGCGGAAAGCCGGTCATAGATGTTGCCCGCCGTCAGGGTGCGCAGGCCGCGGTCCTTTTCCAGGGCGAGGTCGACGATGTCCGCCAGCGGCTTCGGCGCGTCCGGCCGGATGACGCTCACGGGCTCCGGCGAGCGTTCGAGCACGGCCTGCATGGTCGCGAAGACGTTCGCACCGTCGAACGGTGCGCGCCCGGTCAGCATCCGGTACATCGTCACGCCGAAAGCCCAGATGTCAGCCCGTTCGTCCACGGCCTCGCCGCGCACCTGCTCCGGCGCCATGTAGGCTACGGTGCCGACCGTCGTGCCGGCGCCTGTCAGCCTCGACACCGTCTGCTGGCTGTCGCCAAACACCGTCGCCAGGCCGAAATCGAGGATGCGCACGTGGCCTTCGGGCCCGACCATGACGTTGGCCGGCTTGAGGTCACGATGGGCGATGCCGGCGGCGTGCGCGGTTGCGAGCGCCGCCGCGATCTGCGACGCGATCGCAGCGATGTCCGGCAGCGGCATCGGCCCGCGCGCGACACGCGCCTCGAGCGTCTCGCCCGGGCAGTAGGCCATGACGATCAACGGAACGCCCTCGTGTTCGAGGACCCCGTGGATGGCTGCAATGTTCGGATGGTCGAGCGCACTCGCTGCGCGCGCCTCGCGCAGGAACCGCCGCGCCGCCTCGGGATCGTGTGCGGCGGTCAGGACCTTCACGGCAACCTGGCGGCCGAGCTGCAGGTCCTCGGCGAGGAAGACGATCCCCATGCCGCCGGCGCCGAGCTGTCGGAGCACGCGGAAATGGCCAACCGTGTCGCCGGCGGCGAACGTCATAGGGCTGCAGAGTATAACGCGCTGCACGGCCGCGGGATTTGCCCATCACACGCGACCACCCCGCTGTTACCTCATTGCACGACTACCGTCCCCCGCAGCATGTTCATGCCGCATGCGAACGCTATTTCGCCCGGCTTGTCAGGCGTAAACTCAATCGTGACGGGCCGATTGAGCGGCAGCGCCCGCCGTACGTTCAAGGACGGAAAGACGACCGCCGTCGCGCACGTCTTGTCGCTTGTCCGAGTGAACGTCACCCGCGCGGGTTCACCCGCTCGCAGTGTGAACCGCTGGGGATCAAAGCTCGTCTCATTGACGGTCACGCGCACCTCCTGCA
This sequence comes from Dehalococcoidia bacterium, assembly GCA_049642385.1. Lineage (GTDB taxonomy): Bacteria > Chloroflexota > Dehalococcoidia > DSTF01 > RBG-16-68-14 > JBAROU01. The sequence goes on from JBAROU010000004.1 coordinate 4,995, forward strand.
CCTTCCTGTCTGCCGGCGTGCCGGTCGGCCGCGTGCTCGACGTCGAAGCCGCCGTTGCTTCGGCGCTCACGGCCGCTGCTCGCAGTCCAAGGCGTTCGCGCTCGGCGCGCACAGAAAAACTCCCTTTCGCGACCACCACATCGCCGATTTCGACGCCCGCCAGGACCGGGACGCGGTCCCCGGTTGCCGTTCCCAGTCGAACCTCGCGCTCGACGAAGCTGCCTGGCTCTTTCGGGTTGACGAGGTACACCACCGTTCGATCGCCGACGTTCTGCACCGCCCCGCGCGGGACCATCGGTGTCGACACTCCACCGCTGTCGCCCAGGAGCGCTTCGGCATACATACCGAGGCGGAGATCATTGCGTGGATTCGGCACTTCGACGCGCACCTTGGCGGTCCGCGTCTCGGGGCTGACTTGCGGGTCTATGTAGCTCACCCGTCCCTGCAGCACCAAGTCTGGATAGGCATTGGTCGTGACCGTGGCCGGACTGCCAACGCGCACGCGAGCGAAGTCTTTTTCGTACAGATTGGCCACCACCCAGACTGACGAGAGATCGACGACGGTGAAGAGCTTTGTCGCCTGGTCCACGTTGAGACCGACGTTCGCCAAGCGTTCCGTGATAACCCCGGCGATCGGCGCAGGTACGCTCGTCGTGGCGCCCTGATTCTTCCCTGGCCCGAGACGCTCGACCGCGTCGGCGGACAGGCCAAGCAATTGAAGTCGTGACGCTGCGCTCTCGACGTCCGCCAGGCGCGCCGTATGTCCGGCGTGAATGCGCTCTAGTTCCTGACGGCTGGCGGCGCCAATGGCCACCAGTTTCTCGGTTCGAGCGAGCTCCTTCTCATGGGCCTCGAGATCCGCGCGGGCCGAGATGTACCGCGTCTGTGCATCCGCCAGTTCCGGACTGAAGATCTGGGCGAGTGTCTGCCCCCGCCGGACGTGCTGGCCGAGGTCGGCCGCCACGCGCGTGATCCGGCCGCTGATGACCGGGGTCACTACGATTTGTTTGTACGCGTTGGCCTCGACCACACCGGGCGCTCGAACGCCCCCGGCGGTCGTACCGGCCGACACCGCAGTCGTCGTAATGCCGGCGCGCGCAACCTCCTCATGGCTCAGCGTCACCACGACATCCGGCAGCGGTGCGGATGGCTCGGGATTAGATGCCGCACGCTCCTTCGCCGGAACGGCCCCTGGCACACCCGTTCTCGGTGTCTCCGCCTGTTGCGAGGGGGAGCCGTCGGGTGCCCTCATCCGCAACCCAATGTAAGCTGCGCCGGCACCGACGGCCAGAAGGACCACGGCGGCGACAACGAGCACCGGCCACCGCAGACTCACGCGTGATTCGGAGTTCATTTCATCTCTCCCAGCGCGCGCTTCAACGCTGCGCGTGCTTCCCACGCCTCGCGTAAGGCGGTTGTGTACGCCTGTTCGACCTCCAGGTACCGGCGTTGTTCTGCTAGGACGTCGAACACCGTCGCACGTCCCAGGTCGAACGTCTGCTGCACCACGTTCAGGTTCTGTCGAGCGAGCGTGCGCATCCCACCACTGTAGAGAGCAACGGCACGCTGCGCCCGCGCATCACGTGCTTGCGCCGCGGCGACCTCCGCGCGGGCGGCGAGCTCCGCCGCCTCGCGGCGGGCCTCCGCGCCGAATCGATCGGCCTCCGCGGCGGCCACTAGACCCTGGGCGCGGTTGAAGAGGGGCAGCGTCACCATCGCGCCCACGGCCACGTAGTTGAACTGGCCTCGCACGCGCTCCAGTGCACCCGTCGACCCGACACCCTGCTGGGGAAAGCCGGTGTCCATGCGCATGTAGGTCCCAAAGAGACTGACGTCGGGGCGGCCCTCGCGTTGTGCTTGATCGACCCGCGCATCCGCAAGCGCCACACGCGCTTCGGCCTCGCGAACGTCCGGCCGTGTCGCTATCTCCACCGGCGCCACGGATGCCGCCCCGGGGCTCGCCCTGAGAAGCATCTCGAGTGTCTCGCGCAGCAGCAGCGGCTCGTCAGGGGACATCCCCAGGAGCTGCTTCAACTGCACCACGGCCACATCTGCGCGGCCAGCGGCCAGCAGTCGCCCAGCTTCGAAACGGCGGAGCTCCACCTCCAGCAGATCGCGTTCGAGCGGCGGCGTTCCACCGGCGTCGACGCGAGCGCGGACGATCTCCCACTGTCGCTCTGCCGCAGTCACGAGCTCGTCGGCGACCACGACCTCCCGAACTGCCGCCGCGGCGGCACCGTATTGCATCCGCACCTCCGCGACCAGCACTCGCTCGCGATCAGCGACGGCGAACTGCGTCGCCTGTAGCCCCCGCTCCGCTGTCTGCACCCGCCCGTCACGCCGGAAGAGATCCAAGGGCCATTGGATCCCTATGCTGGTCAGGTTGTCCGTACCCCCAGGCTCGTCGCGGCGCTCGAATGTGAGCGTCGGATTCGGCCGAAGGCCGCCTTGCCGCTGCAGTCCCCGCGCCGCTTCGATGTCCAACCGCACGGCACGCAGCGACGGTTCGCGCTCGAGCGCGCGCGCAATCGCCGCGTCGAGCCCCAGACCCGAGCGCTCGTCGACGTACTGCGATGCCAGCGC
>JBAROU010000006.1:0-3731 GCA_049642385.1 Dehalococcoidia bacterium
GACTTCGCTTCTTGCAACAGCGTCTCCTGCATCGCCGGGTGGAAGAACGTTAGGTTGGGCACTTGCTGCGGTGTCGTCTCAACCACGTTTCGATGCTGGATCTGGATGCCACCCAGGTAGACGTCCCACCACGGCTCTTCGTTTGCACAAGCGGAGAGCAGCAGATCGAAGATGCCGAGCTCCTTCGCTTCGGCTACGCCCCACGCAGCCACCTGCTCGCCGCGCACCCTGTCACGGAACGCCGGCTCTCCTTCGAGAACGAGCACGCGATGTCCCTTCTTGGCCATGGCGATGGCCAGCGCGGAACCGCCCAGGCCGCCCCCGACACTGATGATGTCATACCCGTTACGTGCCACGTGATGACCTCCTACTCGAACTCCCAGGTGGCGCCTTCCTTGAAGACGCGCAGGATGCGCCGCGCGACGACCATGCGGTGCACTTCGTCCGGACCGTCGTAGATACGGGCCGCGCGCGCGTCGCGGTACATCGACTCGAGCGGCGTGTCGCCGGAGACGCCCAGCGCGCCGTGCACCTGGATTGCGCGGTCGATCACGTTGTGGAGCGCGGTTGCGCCCCAGAACTTAATCAGCGATATCTCGACGCGAGCCTCGTCCCCCTGGTCGACCTTGTGGGCCGCATGCATGGTAAGCAGGCGCGACGCTTGTATCTCCGCCGCCGAGTCGGCGATCCAGTTCTGGACCGTCTGCTTTTCGGCGAGCGTGCTGCCGAATGCCTCGCGCGCGAGGGCGCGCTGGCACATCAGCTCGAATGCGCGCTGCATCTGGCCGAGCCAGCGCATGCAGTGATGAATGCGCCCCGGCCCGAGCCGCTTCTGCGCGATCCGGAAGCCGTCGCCCGGCTCACCGAGCGTGTTCGTCACGGGCACGCGACAGTCTTCGTAGCGAATCTCGCAGTGGGCGCCGCGGGTCTCGCCCATCACGGGCACAGGGCGGATGATGTTGAAGCCCGGCGTGTCGGTGGGGACGATGATCTGACTCATTCGACCGTGCGGCTCGGCGGCCGGGTCGCTGACGCACATGACGATCGCGAAGGACGCCCCGATAGCGCCGCTGGTGAACCACTTGTGGCCGTTGATCACCCACTCGTCGCCATCGCGGACGGCGCGGGTCTGGAGTCCGACGGGATCAGCGCCGGAGACCTCGGGCTCCGTCATCGAGAAGCACGACCGGATCTCGCCCGCAACGAGCGGTTTCATCCAGCGCTGCTGCTGCTCCGGCGTGCCGAACTGGTGGAGGATCTCTGCGTTGCCGGTGTCGGGTGCAGCGCAGCCGAAGGCGCGCGGCGCGAACGGGCTGCGCCCGAGGATCTCGTTCACGTAGGCGTAGGGCAAGAAGCCGGTGCCGGTGCCGCCCGCTTCCGGCCCGATGAACATCGCCCACATGCCGGCAGCCCTCGTCTTTGCCTGGAGGTCCTTCATCAGACCTTCGGCGTCAGCGCCACCGTGATGGAAGATGGGTTCGTTCGGGTAGATGTGCTCCTGCATGAAGGCCGACACCTTGCGGCGCAGGTCTTTGATCTCAGGAGCGAGCTTGAAGTCGGGCATGGGTAGCACCTCGTGCGAAGTTAGGATCGAAACTGGCGCGCGGATTGTACCACAGGGAACGGCGCTGGTGGGACGTACAAACGCACGGCTCAGGTTGAGCCGTGCGTCGATAGATATCGAACTGGAGCGGAAGAAGGGATTTGAACCCTCGACCCCGTCCTTGGCAAGGACGTGCTCTACCACTGAGCTACTTCCGCCGGTACGCGTATAGTATACGGCGTCCTCGAATGCTGGCAAGACGCTACGGCGAGCCGTCGACTGAAGTCAGCGGCTGCTCTGCGGCTGGCGTTGCCTTGCTCCCACCACGCTCGCTTGCGTAAGATACGGGCGCTTATGCCAAGCAAGACGGGCACACCAGCCGGCAACGCTGTCATCGAGCGCGCGCGCAAGGAAGGGCGCACGCTGCTGAGCGAGGTCGAGGCGAAACAGGTGCTCGCCGAAGCGGGCATCCCGGTCGTGGAAGCGCGCTTGGCACCGAGCGGCGACGAGGCGTCGTCTATCGCGGATGAGCTGGGCTACCCGGTGGCGCTTAAGATCATCTCGCCGCAGATCACGCACAAGAGCGACATCGGTGGCGTGAAGCTAGGCCTCGATTCACCGGAGGCCGTGGCGCAGGCGTACGCGGAGATCATCGCCGCGGCGAAGCGTGCTGAGCCCGGCGCGACGATCGATGGTGTTTCGGTGCAACGCATGGCCGAGCCCGGCATCGAGGTGATCGTGGGCATGACGACGGACCCGCAGTTCGGGCCGGTGCTCATGTTCGGGCTGGGCGGCATCCTCGTCGAAGTGCTCAAGGACGTTGCCTTCCGCGTCGTACCGATCACGGAGCGCGACGCGGCCCAGATGATCCGCGATATCCAGGGCTTCCCTGTGCTCGAAGGCTATCGCGGGCACGAGCCCGCAGACCTCGCCGCGCTTGAAGAGCTGGTCGTAAAGCTGTCTGCGTTCGTCAACGAGCGACCGGAGATCAGCGAGCTAGACCTTAACCCGGTGTTCGCTTACCCAACGGGGGCGGTTGCCGTCGACGCGCGCATCGTTCTTACGGGGAGCGGAGCATGACGACGCTGGCGCTACCGGGCATTAACGATCCGGCAGCGTTTCGCTCGGGCTGGTAAGCACGCGATTATGGGTGACCCGCGAAGCACCCTACGCCGCGCGCTCAACCCGCGCACCGTTGTCGTCGTGGGCGACAAGCGCGCGAACGGCTACCTCTGGCTGCGCAACATGAGCACCTTCACCGGCAAGGTGTACTCCGTCCAGCTCGACCCGCACGAGATCGACGGCATCGAAGAGCTGGGCGTGCCGAACTTCCCGTCGTTAGCGGACATACCGGACGAGATCGACTACGTGATGTGCGCCGTGCCGCGCACGATCGCGCCGCGCATCATCGCCGATTGCGCAGCGCGAGGCGTCGGCGGTGTGGCCCTGTTCACGTCGGGCTTCGCCGAGACTGGTGAGGACGAAGGCGCGCGCCTCCAGGCGGAGATCGGGCGCATCGCGCGCGAGGGCAGCCTCACGCTGATCGGCCCGAACTGCATGGGTGTCTACAGCCGAAAGCTGGGCGTGCGCCAGTCAGCCGAGCAGCCGACGGGCGAGCCGGGCCCAGTGGGCTTCATTTCTCAGTCGGGTACACACGCGATCAACTTCAGCCTCGTCGGCGCGGCCCAGGGCGTCCACCTCAGCACCTCGATTAGCATCGGCAACGCCGAAGTGCTCGACGTTCCTGATTATGTCGACTACCTAGCGGACGACGCGGACACGCAGGTCATCGCGATGTACGTCGAAGGCGTGAAAAACGGACGACGCTTCTTCGAGGCGTTGCAGCGCGCTTGCGCGCGGAAGCCCGTCGTCGTCTGGAAGGGCGGCGTGACGGAGGCGGGCGCGCGCGCGACAGCCTCGCACACCGGCTCGCTTGCCAGCTCGACGGTCGTGTGGGACGCCGCCGTCGGGCAGGCCGGCGCGATCGCCACCGAGACGATCGACGATGCGATCGATGTGCTCAAGGCGCTGCTCTTCTGCAAACCGACGACCGGCCGCGGTCTGGGCCTGATGGCGATGACAGGCGGCCAGTCGGTCGTAATCACGGATGCGTTCGTGCGCGCCGGCCTCGAGGTGCCGCTGCTCACGGCCGCGAGCTACGAGAAGCTGGCAGAGTTCTTCAACATCA
>JBAROU010000042.1:0-16695 GCA_049642385.1 Dehalococcoidia bacterium
GGCCACAGCGGCCGGCAACGGCGACGCAGTCGAGGCGGCAGCGGCACTCGACACCGAGAACTACCGCACGGTCTATACGGAGAAGGAACTCGACGACGTGGTGCGCCGCCTGTCGAAGGCGAAGACCTTCGCGTTCGACACGGAGACGACGGACCAGCATGCGCTGCGTGCGTCGCTCGTCGGCATTTCGCTCGCGTGGGAGCCGGGCGAGGCGGCCTACGTGCCGGTGGGCCACCAGCGCGGCCTCGGCGAGGGTGAGCAGCTCCCGCTCGAGACGGTATTGGGCAAGCTGGCGCCGGTGCTGGCCGACGAAGGCATCGCGAAGGTCGGGCACAACATCAAGTACGACATTGAGGTGCTTCGGAACTACGACATCGACGTGAACTGTGTCGCGTTCGACACGATGATCGCCTCGTATCTGCTGAACGAGGGCGGCGGCACAGAGTCGCCGCGACCGGGGGCCGGTTCGCTCAGCCTGAAGTGGCTCGCGTCGAAGCGGTTGAACGTCGAGCTGACGCCGATTGCGGACCTGATCGGCACGGGCGCAAAGCAGATCTCGATGGCCGACGTGAGCGCCGAGCAAGCGTCGCCCTATGCCTGCGCCGACGCCGATATAACACTGCGGCTGCGCCCGACCCTGGAGGCGGACCTGCGGGAGCAAAACCTCTGGCCGTTGTTCTCGGAGATCGAGATGCCGCTGGTGCCCGTGCTCGCGCGGATGGAAGAGGCAGGCGTCGCAGTCGACAGTGAGCGGCTGCGCGAGATGTCGCGCGGCCTCACGAAGCAGATCGCGCAGCTCGAGAAGCGCGCGTACGACTCGATTGGGCACGAGTTCAACCTCGGCTCGCCGCAGCAGCTCTCGCAGGTGCTCTTCGAGGAGCTGAGCCTCCCCAAGACGCGCCGCACGAAGCAGGGCTACACGACCGACGCCACCGCGCTCGAAGGGTTGCGCGGCGCACACGATGTGATCGACGCGCTGCTCGAGTGGCGACAGCTGACGAAGCTGAAGGGCACCTACATCGATGCGCTGCCCGCGCTAGTGCATCCGAAGACCGGGCGCATCCACTCCAACTTCAACCAGACCGTGGCCGCGACGGGACGCCTGTCGTCACAGGACCCGAATTTGCAGAACATCCCGATCCGCACGGAGCTGGGCAACACCATCCGGCGCGCGTTCATCGCGCGTGACTTCGGGCCGAAGCCGATCCTGCTCGCGGCGGACTACTCGCAGATCGAGCTGCGCATCCTGGCACACCTGGCGCAGGACGAGGGGCTGATCCAGGCCTTCCAGAACGATGAGGACATCCACGCCGCGACCGCCTCGCGCGTGTTTGCCGTAGCGCTCGACGCGGTGACGACGGAGCAGCGGCGGCGGGCGAAGGTGTTCAACTTCGGCGTGCTCTACGGCCTAAGCGAGTTCGGGCTCTCGACGCGGGAGGGCATCTCGCGCGAGGAGGCGGCGGAGTTCATCGACACGTACTTCACGTCCTACCCGAAGGTGCAGGCTTGGCGCGATGGCGTGATCAAGAGCACGCGCGAGCTTGGTTACGCCGAGACGCTGGTGGGCCGGAAGCGGCTGATCCCTGAAATCCGCTCGCCCAACTTCCAGGTACGCAGCGCCGCCGAGCGCATGGCAGTGAACATGCCGGTGCAGGGCACGGCGTCGGACATCATCAAGATCGCCATGAACAAGATCGATGCGGAGCTGCGCGAGCGCGCCCTGACGACGAAGATGATCCTCCAGGTGCACGATGAGCTGATCTTCGAAGGGCCGACGAAGGAGCGCGACGCCCTGCAGGAGATGGTGCTGCGCATCATGCCGGAGTCACTCGAGCTGGTGGTGCCCCTGAAGGTGGACGTGAAGATCGGCACCTCGTGGGGTGAGCTGGAGGAAGTCGCGGCAGTCGCGAGCGCGGGGTGAGGACAGATGAAGTGGAGCGAGTTCGAGGCGGCGGCGCCCGATCTCGCGGCGCGCGGGCGAGAGCGCTTCGAGGCGACGGGACTTGCGCTGGTCGGCACGATCCGGAAGGACGGCACGCCACGAATCAGCCCGCTCGAGCCGCTGATCGCCGACGGAGAGCTCTACCTGGGGATGATGTGGCAGTCGAGAAAGGCGCTCGATCTGCTGCGCGATCCACGGTGCGTCGTACATAGCACCGTGTCGAAGCCGGACGCATCGGAGGGGGAGTTCAAGCTCTGGGCGCGGGTGCGAGACGTGCAGAACCCGCAAGAGCGCGAGCGGTGCGCCGACGCCTACGAGGCGAAGATCCAGTGGCGGCCCACCGAGCCGTACCACCTGTTCGCCGCGGACATTGAGAGCGCATCGTTCATTCAGAGCACGGGCGAAGAGCAGTTCGTGATGCGCTGGCGCGCAGGCGGGAAGCTCGTGACGGCGACGCGGCGCTGGGCGGGATCAGGGTACGCGGGGTAAGGGCGGTGGCGAGGGCGGGACGGGTGAGGTTGCTTCGAAGCTAGCATGAAACCAGTTCGCCACGTACTACATTTAGGAGCGATCGTTATGAGAATCACGTACGACCCGGAAGTTGACGCCCTATACATCCGTTTTCAGGAGACCACAGTGACCACGAAGCACATCGGTGAAGGGCTGGCGGCCGATTACGATGCGGATGGCCACCTTGCCGGGATCGAGATTCTCGATGCGGCGAAGCGGCTTGGCGGTCGTGAAGTCTTCCGGCAGGTCGTGCTCGAAGACCTGGCGCTGAGCCAGCCTTCGGAGTAGCCCACGCTCCTTCCTTCGCCGCCCCCACGCTTGACATAGCCTGCGCTACCTCGCACAATCACGGGCGGCCACGTGCTGGTGGCAGACCGAACCTGAACGACTCGAAAGGAGCACATCCATGGCTGAGAAGGGCAAGGCTGCGGTCTTCGTCGGGCCTGGCAAGGGCTACGAGCTGACGGAGTTCGACGTCCCGGACCCGGAGCCGGAAGCGATCGTGATCAAGGTGTCGATGGGCGGCATCTGCGGCTCCGACCTCCACATCTGGCGTGGCGACTCGCCCGCGTTCGCGATGATGGCCGGCCAGGTGGTCGGGCACGAGATGACCGGTCGCGTGGCGAAGCTAGGCGCGAACATCAGCACCGACTCGCTGGGCCGGCCGCTGAAAGAAGGCGACCGCGTCTGCTATGCGTACTTCTACCCCTGCCATCGTTGCTACCAGTGCAACAAGGGCGAGTTCGCCAACTGCCCGATGAAGGTGGCGCGCATGAGTCCCGGCGTGAGCCAGTTCAGCGGCGCCTATGGCGAGTACTACTACCTGAAGCCCGGCCACTGGGTGTTCAAGGTGCCGGACGTACTCTCGGATGAGATGGTGACGCCGGTGAACTGCGCGCTCTCGCAGGTGACGTACGGCCTGCGTCGTGCCGGGCTCCAGATGGGCGACACGCTGGTCGTACAGGGCGCGGGCGGGCTGGGCACGAACGCTTGCGGCGTGGCGAAGGAGATGGGCGCCGACAAGGTGATCGTGATCGACGGCATGAAGGACCGGCTGGAGCTGGCGAAGCGCTTCGGCGCGGACGAGACGATCAACATCAGCGAGATGCCGGACGCGGCCGCGCGCATCCAGAAGGTGATGGAGCTGACGGAAGGCCGTGGCGCGGACGTCGTCGGGGAGTTCGTCGGGCTACCGGCGGTGGTGCCGGAAGGACTGGCGATGACGCGCGGCGGCGGCACGTACCTAGAGATCGGCAACATCAGCTTTGGTCGGACCGTGCCCCTCGACCCGTCGTCGCTCGTGTGGGGTGGCAAGAGCATCGTCGCGATGGTGATGTATGACCCGTGGGTGATCCCGGAGGCGCTCGATTACCTGGTGCGCACGAAGGACAAGTACCCGCACGAGGAGGTCGTCACACACGACAAGTACAAGCTGGAGGACATCAACCGGGCGTTCGAAGAGGCGGAGTGGCAGAAGGACGGCAGCGCCGGCGGCACCAAGGTGCGCCGCGCCGTCCTCGTGCCGTGATCTCGACGTTCGAGGCTCGAAGTTCGAAGTTCGATGCAGGGGCGCACGATGGGCGCTCCTGCGTCTTTCTTCACTCGAAGCCAGGCTGAGGCCTGGCCCACACTTGGCAGCTAGTTGCTCAGGTCGCGGCGGCGGAAGACCTGGTACGCGATCACAAGGAAGATGAGGCAGTAGATCGCGATGACGAGCGTCGCGGCGGCAGGGTGCGGGGTGTCTGATGAAAATGAATTATCGCGGAAGGCCATGGCGTTGTACGCGCCTGAACCGATCGTGTTGGCGGCGAGGAGGGCCGCGACGTTATGGCCCAGGAGCAGCGAGTTGATCGTGGGCGCCGGGCCGCCGAGGCCGTTCAGGATAGCGACGAGGATCGACTCCATGATCAGGTAGATAAAGCTGCCGACTACGCCGAGCGTTGTGGAGCGGCTGACGACGGTGAGGCAGAAGGCTAGCATGCCGTAAGGGACGATGGCATAGCCCGCTCGCAGCACCATGAGCGGAACCTCGGCAGCGGACGGCCCATCGGGCACAGCGAGCGTCACCGGTTCTCCCGCGACCATCGTGGCGATGATCGACATGATCACGCCAAAGAGCAATGCCAAGAGGAGGCCAGCCGAGCTCAGGACAACAGTGGCGAGGAGCTTCACGGTCAGATACTGAGATCGAGGCTGGCCACGCGCGATCGCCTGGCGTACAGTGCCCCAGTTGTGCTCCGTCGCGATCACGGATGCGGCAAGGACGCCAACGAAAAACGACCCCCAGAATTGCCCCGCGTCAAGGAGTGTGACAAGCGACCAGGGCAGGGCAAAGCCACGGAGCGCTTCGGCGGCATACTCCGCGTCGTCATATTTCCAGCTCACAAAGCCTACGACCCAGACCTGGAATGCCGCTCCCAGCGACATGACCGCGAACAGGATGTAAGGTAGCCAGCGCTTGCGCACCTTGAGCAATTCCGATGTGAGCAATCTACGCGTCGGCATCTTGCTCCCCCGTCACGTCCAGGAAAAAGTCCTCCAGCGTGTTCTCGCGGGGTCGCAGCTCAGCGAGGTAGACCTGCGCTTCGGCGAGCGCGCGGCTCAGCTCGGCGGCGCGCTCGCGGGGCGCCTGCACGACGAGGCGGTTGTTCTCGCGCTGGACATCGGCCACCCAGTCGAGGCGACCGAGCACGTCGGCGGCCTTGGCGCCGTCGGTCACCTCCATCTCGAGCGCTTCGCCGCTGCGTGTGAGCGTGGCGACGGCGCCTTGTGTGAGAAGCTTGCCGCCCTTGACGATGCCGACGTCGTCGCACATCAGCTCGACTTCGCTGAGCAGGTGACTGGAGATGAAGACCGTCTTGCCTTGCCCACCCAACTCTCGAAAGAGGTCGCGGAAGTGGCGCATGCCGGCCGGGTCCAGGCCATTCGTCGGCTCGTCCAGGACGAGCAGGTCCGGATCGTGAACAAGCGCGCCGGCGAGCAGCAGGCGTTGCTTCATGCCTTGCGAGTACGTGCGGACGTTGTCTCCGGCGCGGGGGAGCAGCCCGACGAGGTCGAGCACTTCATCGATCCGCCGATCGCTGCCATCACACTCCGAGATCGCCGACCACACGCGCAGGTTGTCGCGCGCGGAGAGGAGCGGGTAAAACGCCTGCCCTTCGAGCATCGCACCGGTGCGCTGGAGCGTGTCGGAGAGGTGCGCGCGAGGATCGAGGCCAAAGATTTCAACATGGCCTGATGTGGGCGCTAGCAGGCCGAGGATGATACCGATGGTCGTGGTCTTTCCCGCGCCGTTCGGGCCCAGGAACCCGTACACGCGCCCTTTGCGGACCTCAAGGTTCAGATCCTGAACCGCCTGCAGCCGTTTGTATCGCTTGCTAAGCCCGGCGGTCCGGAGAATTACGTCAGTAGGAGCGTCAGACATGCTTCGTCTTACCCAGCGGCCGGCTTGGTCGCCTTGACCGAGTATATGAGCGGGACCGAACCGTCGTGGATCGTAAGACGCGCATGCTGGTCGTCAACATACTCCATGAACGGGTGTGACTTCCAGCCTGTGAATGGGAACTCGTGCAGGAACTCGATGCGGAGGCCGGCATCGATGAGCGCTGTAACCACCTCGCTGACGGGGTGCGACCACTCGTACGTCGTGCGATTCTGGAACTTCGCGCTCATGTCGGCGTAGGTGCCGTCATCGTCGAAGCGCAGCGGCTCGCGCGGCTGGAAGTACGGGTAGCGGACGCGCAGGTCAGTCGCGTCTGGCGCGTCATCGAAGATCGCCATGTAGGGGTGGAATTCGGCGACGTAGAAGGTGCCGCCGGGCTTGACGAAGTGCGCTGCGACACGCGCCCAGCGTGGGACGTCCGGCAGCCAATTGAGCGCGCCGTAGGACGTGAAGACGATGTCGAATTGCCCGTCCAGCTTCTCGGGGACGGAGTAGATGTCGGTGACGAGGAAGCGTGCATCGATGCCTAGCTCATCAGCGAGCGAGCGCGCCGCCGCGATCGCCGGTTCAGAGAAATCGATGCCGGTGACGAGCGCGCCCTGGCGTGCCCAGGAGAGCGTATCGAGGCCGAAATGACACTGGAGGTGGAGGAGCGTCTTACCGCGTACGTCGCCCAGCTCTTCACGCTCGACGGTCTTGAGCTTGTTTAGGCCAGCCTTGAATTCGGCGACCCGATACGTTTCCGACGCTACGTGGATGGGGACGGCCTCGTCCCAGTGGCGGCGGTTCGCCTCCGTGTATTCGTTCATCTATTGCCGGCGGAGGCGTCGCTCGTAACCGCGAGCGGCTCGCGCTGGCGGGCGAGCGTGTCGCGGAAGAACGCGACGAGACGGCGTTCGTACTCCTCAGGCGCGGCCTGCCAGCCGCGCGCATGGTCGGCGCCGGGGATGAGCCAGAAGCGTTTCGGCTCAAGCGCCGCCTCGAAGACGCGCTCGGTCTCGTCGCAGCCGACCACGGCGTCGTGCTCGTCCGCGATCACGTACACAGGTCGCGGGCTGTGCGACTGCACCGCATCCCGCGCGTTGGCCAGCGCGAGCGGTTCGCCGAGCCGCAGGTCGATCACCCGTTTCGCGACCGCACCGATGCCGAGCGTCGGAAGCTTGAAGTAGTGCTGGAGGGAGCGCGTCATGAGCGTGTCCTGACTGGAGTACGGCGCCTCCACGGTAAGCGCGCGCACCCGCTGGTCCTCCGCCGCGACGAGGATAGCGACCACGGAGCCCATCGACATGCCGAAAACGCCCACGCGCGCCGGGTCTACCTCTGGCCGCGAGGCAAGCGTATCGATGGCGGCACTGAGGTCGTCCCGCTCGCGCAGGCCCATAGTGATCGCGGCGCCGCCACTCTCGCCGCGGTGGCGGTAGTCGAACATCAGCACCGCGAAACCGGCGCGGTGGAGGATGTCGGCGTGCGGAAGGAGCTCGCAGCGGCTCCGGCTCCACCCGTGCGAGAGCACCACGGCGGGACTCGGCCCGACGCCTGGCGCGGGAATGAACCAGCCCGAGAGGCGGGTGCCGTCGCTGCTGAAAAACGTCACGTCCTTGGCGGGCAGATCGAAGTCGTTCAGGTCGTGATCTTCCTGCTTGCGCGGCGGATGCAAGACGCGTTGCGAGATGGCCCAGGCGACGCCAAGGGGAACGACAGAGAGCACAGAAGCAAGCAGGACGAGGCGACGGATCATGGCGGGCTACCCCATATCTTGTGACTCGGGCCTATGCTACCTTGAATCGATGTTGGCCCACAAGGAAGTGGAGCTTGCCGGGAATGGAGGCAACGCTCAGCTCTGGCTTCAAGTCGTGCTTGTGTCGGCGCTGGCGGCGCCGGGGCCGATCTTACGCACGCTGGAGATCGCAGGGCTGCCTCATCCGGACTTCCCGCACATCGTCGAATCGTTGATCTTCGGCTTCGCGATCTTCGCGGCGGCGACGCTGCTGGTCTGGGCATCAGAAGTCGCAGAGCAGATGATCTCAGCGACGCTGGCGCTGGCGGTGCTGGCGATCATCGCAGTGCTGCCGGAGTATGCCGTCGACCTCTATTTCGCGTGGACTGCGCACGCGACCCCCGAACACGCGCAGTTCGCGCTGGCGAACATGACCGGCGCGAACCGGCTGCTCATCGGGATGGGCTGGCCAGTCGTGTTCTTCCTCTTCTACCTCCGTCAACGACAGCGCCCGCGCATCCGCGACCTATCCGTTAGTGAACAGAACGCCGTCGGGCTGATCTTCCTGGGTATCGCGACGCTTTACAGCCTGACCATCCCGCTGCGCGGCCACCTGTCGTTGCTGGATAGCGCGGTAATGATCAGCCTGTTCGTCGCGTACCTGATCCTCTCATCGCGCACGCCCCCGCTCGAGGAGCAGCCGCTCGTCGGACCGGCGAAGGCGATCGCGGCGTTGCCGAAACGGCTGCGCTGGACGGTCGTGGTCGGACTGTTCGCATACGCCGCAGGCGTCGTGTTCGCATCCGCCGAGCCGTTCGCGAACGGCCTGATCCATACGGGCGAGACGCTCAACGTCAACAAATTTGTCCTCGTGCAGTGGGTGGCGCCACTCGCGTCAGAGTCGCCGGAGTTCTTGCTCGCAGCCATGCTCGCGCTGCGGGGGCGCGCGAGCGCGGGCATGACGCTGCTTATCTCGTCCAAGGTGAACCAGTGGACGCTGCTCGTCGGCTCACTGCCGCTCGCGTACAGCATCTCCGGAACAACGCTCTCGCCGCTCCACATGGACGCACGCCAGGTGGACGAGGTCTTCCTGACCGCGGGTCAATCGCTGTTCGCTGTAGCGGTGTTGGCCAGCCTGAGCTTCAGCTTCTCTGAAGCGCTCCTGATCTTCGCGCTGTTCGCCGTGCAGCTCGTCATCCCCTACCCGTCCGTGCGATTGGGCTTTGGAGGCTTCTACATCCTTATCGCATCGCTCTGGTTCCTGAACGAGTGGCGCGTGATCCCTGTGTTGTTCCAGAAGGCCCGCCGATCCCTCGCGCCAGTGCCGCTGGATGACCCCGGCGGTACCTGACGGACGTAGCAGATTTCGCTAGCAGATCGCGTGCGCTATCATCACCGGCGTCATGCCTCCGACATCCGACCGCGAAGACATCCCACCAGTGACAAACACCGAACTTCTTGACTGGCTGGACGAGCAGGCGGCCGCGTTCTCGTCGGCCACGACGCGCGAACACTACCTGAACTCCTCCGGCCAGAAGGACGACCTCTCGCTCGCGCCGATCTACGAGCGCCACGCCGACCTCTTTCGCCGCGACACGGTTGACCGCGTACTCGCGGTATCGGCTGGCGATGAGCGGCTGCCGCACCTGCGCCAGTTCGTCGTAGACGGGTACCTCGAGCAGGCGGTGAACGTGCTGGTCGAAGAGCTGGCCGCGCGAGAGACGGCAGATACCGTCGCGTGGGACGGCGACACGCTGCCCTACCGGGCGGTTCAGCAGCGCGTGATGAACGAAGCGGATGCGGCCCGCCGCCACGACCTCGATGCGCGGCGTGCCGAGGCGACCGCGGCCCAGAACCCCCTGCGCGAGCGTCGCTGGGACGCGATGTACGGCCAGGCGCACAACCTCGGCTTTGAGAGCTACGCGGCGCTGTGCGACAACGTGGGCGCGCTGGATCTCGACAACCTGCGCGCTCAGATGGAGCGCTTCCTTGCGGATACCGAAGCTCCCTACCACGAGCGGCTCGCGCGGGAGCTCGCAGCCATCGGCATCGCACCGAACGAGGCCGAGCGCAGCGACCTGCTGCGCATGTTCCGTTCGCCGGAGCTAGACTCGTCGTTCCCGCGCGAGCGCATGCTGCCCGCGCTTCAGGCGTCGCTCCAAGGCTTGGGCATCGCGCGCGCGCAGTCAAACGTGCATCTCGACACCGAGGAGCGGCCGCGCAAGTCGCCGCGCGCGTTCTGCGCGCCGGTCCAGATCCCCGACGAGATCTACCTGGTGATCAGCCCCCACGGCGGCCACGACGATTATCGCGCGCTGTTCCACGAGGCAGGGCACGCGCAGCACTTCGCGCACATTCTGCCCGAGCTGCCGTTCGCGTTTCGCGGGCTCGGTGACAACTCGGTGACGGAGGGCTTCGCGTTCGTGCTGGAGCACCTTCTGTACAGCGATGCGTGGCTGCGCCGCTACCTCAACTTCGATGACAACGCGGCCTACCTCTCGCTCGTGCGTTTCCATCGCCTGTACATGCTGCGCCGCTACGCCGCGAAGCTGCTCTACGAACTGGAGCTACACCACGGCAACGACGTCCGCCCGAACGCGGAGCGCTATGCGACCGTGCTCAGCGAGCACGTAGGGGCGCGCTACAGCGCCGCGGACTACCTCTCGGACGTGGACGGCGGCTTCTACTGCGCGCGCTACCTGCGCGCCTGGATCTTTGATGCGCAGGTTCGCGGCTGGTTCGCCCGGCGCTGGGGCAACGAATGGTTCGTGGCGCCAGAGGCCGGAGTCGCCCTGCGCGAGCTGTGGTCACAGGGCCAGCGGCACGCCGCCGAGGAGATCCTGCGCCAGCTCGGCGAGTCCGGCCTCGACATGCGGCCGCTGGCGAAAGAGCTGAGCACCGCGTAGGGCCCCTACACCGGCCAGGCTAAAGCCTGGCGTTCGCGAACACACCGCTCTCGACCAAAGGCCAGGGCCTCCGTACCATGAGGGCGATGCTGCGCGCCATTTCGATCGCTCTGCTGCTCGTTCTGACCGCCGTGTTGGGCGCGGGCTGCCTGGTCCGCGAGGACAGCGAGCCGATCGACTACCTCCAGCTCGAAGACGCGATCATCATCCAGGTGCTCGACGTGCCGGGTGGCCTTTCGCCGCTGGAGGCGCGCCTGACGCTGCCCTCGTTCACGCTCTACGGCGACGGCACGCTGATCCGCGCCGCACCGGAGGCGGACGGAAGCGTTGAGATGACGCGGGCCGAAGTTCCCGAGGACGCAGTGCGGGACCTCGTCGAGTTCATGGTGGGCAAGGGCTTCCTGGAGACGTACGTGTTCGAAGATCCCGGCTTCGACGGCCCGTCCGACGCGGCGACGAGCTACATCTACCTCAACACCGAGCAGGGCGCGAACTCCGTGCGCGCCGTTGCGCTGGATAGGACAGCGCCGGCTGGCGCGTCAGACGACCACCGGCGCCTGGTACAGATCCGCAACCGCCTCATGGACATCGACGACGCCGCGGTCGGTGGGCGAATCGAGGGAGCATATAAGAGCGAGGGCATCGCGCTGTTCGCGCAAGCCGCCGAGGCGGACGGCGATTCGTACGTCGTTTGGCCACTTGGCAGCATCGACCTGGCGAAGGTGGCAGGGCTCGAAGGACAGGCCGGCAAGGTGCTGCTGTCGCAGCGAGACGCGGCCTCGCTACCCGCGTCCCGCGTGGAAACGTTTGTCCAGGGCTCGCAGGCGTACGAGGTGGGCTACCGGCCGGCGCTGCCGTTCGAGGAGCACTTTCCGGAGTTCGACTTCCCGTAGATAATACGAAGCGAGGCCTGTACAGGCCCCGCTTCGTAACGCGTGCCCGCGCGATTTAGCAGCAGCCTTCGGCGGCCTTGCGCGCGCTAACGTAGGCGCTGGCCCAGCCTTTGTCGCGCCCGCCGTCTTTCAGCTCCGTCTCGATGTCGGTAAAGCCCGCGGCGCGCAGCTTACCAACGTATTCGTCTACTTCGAGCGCACCGGCGATGCAGCCTGCCCAGCTTGCGAGGTCGTCGCGCTCGGCGTCGGTGGGCGTGCGGGTCCAGACGATGTCGGAGACGCGCACGCGACCGCCGGGCCGCAGCACGCGGTGGGCCTCACGGAAGACGGCGTCCTTGTCCGGCGAGAGGTTGATCACGCAGTTCGAGATGATCACGTCGAATGTCGCGTCCGGCAGGGGCATCGCCTCCATCTCGCCCTTATGGAACTCGACGTTGGTGGCACCGATCTTCGCGAGATTACGTTGCGCCAACTCGAGCATGTCGTCTGTCATATCGAGGCCGACGACGCGGCCCTCAGGCCCTACCTGCTGGGCGGCGAGGAAGCAGTCGAGGCCGCTGCCGCTGCCCAGGTCGAGCACCGAGTCACCTGCCGCGAGCTCAGCGATCGCGGTTGGGTTGCCGCAGCCGAGCGACAGCTCGGTCACCTCCTGGGGCAGGTTGCCGAGCTCGTCGGCGGTGTAAAGCTTGTCGGCCCACGAGGACGTCTCGGTCGCGGGTGCGGCCGTTGGGCCACAACACGACTCGTCTCCTTTCGCCGTCAGCTCGATCACCTCGCTCTTCGAGAGCTGTTCGCGAGCCCGGCCGCCGTACCGTTCGACGACGGCCTCTTTGATCTCTTGCGCGCTTCGCTGGGTCATGCCAATACCTCCTGCTTGATGTCTACGCTCAGCCCCGCCTGGATCGCATCCTGGAGCGCGGGGAGAACGGCGTTCCACACTTCCGCTGCGGCGCGATACGCCTGCCGGCCACGATCGGTCAGCTCACAAACCTTGCGCTCACGCTGGCCGTTCAATTCCGCCCGGCAGACGATGTACCCGCCTTGGGTTAGCTCACGAATCGTGGGGTAGATCATCGCGTCGCTCGGCTCGCAGCAACCGTCGCAGCCCTGCGTGACCACGCGCGCGATCTCATAGCCGTGGCGCGGCCGCTCGTTGAGGGCGGCTAGCACGAGAAAGCGCCCCGTCCCACGACTCGCCAGCATGCGCCAGTAGCTTTTGTCCGTCAGGTCCTTTGCCGTCGTCTCAACCATGCCTATCCCTCAGATGCCTATGTGTCCTATACCTATGCGTACTATATATCACTGGAAGAGGCTTCGCAACGCTGTTTACAGTCTCTCAGGAAGCTATACGGGTAAGCAGCGGTGCCTTCAGCTCGGGAAGTACTTCCGCCGAAGCGAATCTACGACTTGCTCGTGTTTGCCACCAGCAGATCGAGGCGGTGGCCGTGCTTCTTCAGGAATCGATAAAAGTTACGCTTGCTCAGCCGCTCGCGTTCCTCGGCCGGAGTGCGCTCCCAATCTGTGTGGGCATGGCGGCGCACCGGTAGGCCGGGCAGGATGCGATTGCAGTAGCCGGCGGCCCGATACGCCAGGCTGTAGTCGAGGTCCAGGTGGCGATAGAAGCGGAACTTCTCGTCCATCAGCCCGATTTCGCGCACGCGGTCGCGCCGGAGCGCCATGAGATAGCCTTCGACGGCGTCGACTTCCGGCCCCGGGGCGTCCGTGAAGTCGCGCAGGTCTTCCGTATTCACTCCGAAAGCGCCGACGATGCCCACCGCGTCGTCTGCGAGCGCATCGGCGAGAGGCGTGAAGACGTCGCCGGTCACCTCGATGCTGGTGTCGAGCAGCAGAACGTTGCGCCCGCGCGCTAGCTTCATGCCGCAGTTGCGCCCAGCGCCCGTGCCGATGTTGTGGTCGCAGTGGACGGCGCGCGCGCGTTCGTCGCGCCCGACCAGATCGCGCACCCAGTCCCCTGTGCCGTCCGTGGAGCCATTGTCGACGACGATCAGCTCGACAGACTGGTCGCCGGCGTGGCGCAACACCGCTTCGGCGGCGCGGCGCAGGCTGTCTTTCTCGTCGCGCCCAACGAGCACGACGCTGAAATCGACGTCCGCTGACCTGTCGAGCCAGGATGGCAGCTCGGAGGACGAGTGGAGCGCCTCCGTCCGGACCGGCGGCGCGACGAAGGCCGGCACGACGGCCGGGACGGTGTGCGTGTCGCGCACCTGGAAGCCGGCCGCGGCGATGCGCTGGCGCAGCGCGTCGGCCTCGTCGAACGCGGCGCGCTTGCGCAGCTCCTGGCGTTCGTCCACCAGCACACGCACCGCCTTCGGGACATCGGATGCTGTGGCGAACAGGTCGAAGCCAAGCACCTGGTCGAACGCGTGCAGCAGGCGCGCCTTCACGCCCGCCGGCGCGTCGGAGCGAACGAGCTGCCACACGATAGCGAGGGCCCGCGGCAGGTGGAGGTCGTCTTCGAGCGCTTCCCCGAAGGCCTCTTCCCAGCGCTCACCGCGGCCGCCGTTGCCGTTGGATGACTGAACGGCCAAAAACGCTTCCTGGCGCAGCCGGTTCAGGCCGACGGCCGCCGCCCGCAACGAGGGGAAGGTGAAGTTGAGCCGGTGTCGGTAGTGAACGGTGGCGCACAGATACCGGAAGGCGAACGGATCGAAGCCGCGCACCTGGAGGTCGGGCAGCGTGTAGACGTTGCCGGTGGACTTCGCCATCTTCAACCCGTCCACGAGCAGGTGCTGGCCGTGTACCCACTGGCTGACCACCTGATGGCCGAGCGCGCCTTCGCTTTGGGCGATCTCGTCCTCGTGGTGGGGAAACACGTTGTCGACGCCGCCGGTATGGATGTCGAAGCGTTCGCCCAGGTGGTGCGTGGACATCGCGGAGCACTCGATGTGCCAGCCGGGGAAGCCGTCGCCCCAGGGGCTGGGCCACTTCATCGCCCGGCCCGGCTCGGCGGCTTTCCAGAGCGCGAAGTCGCGCGGGTCGCGCTTGAGCGGGTCAGCCTCGGCGCGCACGCCCTCGAGGAGCGCCTCACCGGTGTTGCCGGAGAGCTGGCCGTAGGCGGGGAAGCGCGCGACGTCGAAGTAGACGTTGCCTTCGACTTCATACGCCAGGCCGCGCTCGATGAGGCGCTGCGTGATGGCGATCATCTGCTCGACGTGTTCGGTCGCGCGCGGGAAGACATGGGCGGGCTTGATGCCCAGCGCCGACTCATCGCGCAGGAACGACTGCGTGTACGATTCGGCGATCTGCTCTGGTGTCTTGCCGGCGGCAACCGCGGCTGCGATCACCTTGTCCTCGCCGCGGTCGAGCATCTCCTGGCGCATGTGGCCGACATCGGTGATGTTCTTGACGTGCGTGACAGCAAAACCGCGCGACTCCAACACGCGGCGCAGCCAGTCGGCGAGGAGGTACGTGCGCAGGTTGCCGATGTGGACGTCTCGATAGACTGTCGGGCCGCAAGAGTAGATACCGACGCGGCCCGGCTCAAGGGAAGCGAATGGTTCCTTGCGGCGCGTCAGGGTGTTATAGAGCTGAAGCACGATAGCTTGCGTTCCCGTCCAAGAAGAGCGGCTGCTTAGCGAGAACCGGCCAGCGATCTCAGTGTTACATGAAGGCGCACCCGGTATCCCCCTTCCAGCCAACTTCGATGCGGTCGCCGCGGACAATGATTGGGGCACTAATCGCCAGGCGGGAGGCTTCCTCGATCCACTTCGGGTCGTCGTCTAAGCAGCGCTCCTCAAAGTCGACGCCATCAGCGATCAGGTCGCGCAGCGCACGTTTGCTGGTCTCACAGCCATGCAACGTGTAGATGATCAGCTTGTCCATCGGAGTCCCCGCGGTTTCAACAGCCGTAGCAGTGGATATTGTAACACTCGCGCCAGACCGAACGAATACGACGGCCTCGCGCGTAGGCCTTACAGGACGGCGATGGGGTTCACGGGTGAGCCTGTGCCGCCCAGCACCACCAGGGGCGCGATGACGAGGAGAAACTCCCACCGACCTAGCCCGGCGCAGGCGGCGGCAAGCTCATCGAAGTTGGCGTTGTCGAGCAGGGGTAACCCCATATAGGGAATGGCGATCGAATGGATAGGCAGCGCGGGCGCGCCGTACGCCTCCTGGCCAGGCGCTTCCATCAAATCCCAGCCGAGAAGCGATATGTCGTTGTCGTACAGAAACTCCAGAACGGAGGCGTGGAGGCCCGGGGCACGCGACGGCGGGTCGGCGAAGTCCGGGTTGGCGGCCCAGAAGGCGCTGCAGCCGGAGCGAACGAGCACGGCATCGCCGGCGCGCGGCGTGACTCCCTCGGCCTGGGCAATGTCCTGCAGCTCCCAGCTGTGGACCGGCTCATCGAGCGTAACGTAATCGACGCCACGGTGGCGCGGGACGTCGTAGAGCACACCACGCGTGACGATACCCTGTCGCCAGTGGTCGATAGAGTTCGTCCTGGCGCCCTCCTCGGTAACCTGCGAGATCGGGCGATCGTTATAGACCTTGCCGTCCTCTGTGAAGATGTGGCAGAGCGCATCAATGTGGGTATTGATGAAGCCGTGGTAGGAGACGCCGATGTAGTCGGCGGATCCGAAGCCGCCGATCATCATCCGGTGATCAGCCGGCTGGGGGTTGCGTTTCCCCGTCATGACGCGCGCCGTCGCAAGCGGGTTGGCGAGCGAAACCGCGCGTCCTTCACGCACGAGCGCGGTCGCAGCCCGACGCTTCTCCTCCGTGATGTGGTTCAGCGTGCCGAGCTGATCGTCTTTGCCCCACCGCCCCCAGTTCGAGAAGCGCTCTTTGAACGCTCGATACTCTTCCGGTGTCGGCGGGGTGCGGTCGGCGAGGGACATGGCGGCCTCCGTTCCTAGAGATGGCGGTGCATAATAGCAGGATCGCCTGCACTGGCGAGGAAAGCTGAGCAGAATCCGCTATACCTCTCTCGTGGAACGAACCAGCCTCCGGGTGATGCAGCGCCTTGCGCAGGATGTCTGGCGACGGCGGCCAGCATCCCTGAACCCAGATACCACCGTTGGCGAACTCGCGTGGGTCTGGGGCTCCGGGCACCATGCTGCTGCGACTACGTGGAGCCACCACCTCTGGACCCACGAGAGTGACACCAGCGCGTGGGGCTGGATGTTCGCTCCGATGACAACGACGCTTTCGGCTACAACGACTCGTTTGGAACCGACGACGCTAGTGTGGCAGGTGCACTCTGACCACGCCGAGCTACTGGATGCGGTGCTGGAGTGGTTTGAGGCTGAGACGCCGGGTGTTGC
>JBAROU010000058.1:0-11830 GCA_049642385.1 Dehalococcoidia bacterium
ATCATGACCCGCGCCCTGGTCCACGGCCATGATGGTTGACCGGGGCGAGCTACTCGCCTGGCTGCTCGGGCTCGGGTTCCTTTCCTACGTCTTGTTCGCAGCCGTGGCGGGCGTCGTCGGACGCTAAATGCGTCCACGGCCCGGGGCAGCCCCGCGGGCGAACCCGAAGGGAGGTGGTTGTCAGCAATACGATACGCAGTTATGTCCGAGCCTACACTCAGCAATCGAACGACGTTAGTAAGGAAGGAGACACGACCATGTGTGCATCATGTGGATGCGGCGAGCTCAATGAGGACCAAGGCGACGACCGGCACATCACGCTACAGGATCTCGAGGCTGCCGCGGAGGCCGCCGACATCTCCGTAGACGAGGTGTCCAACAACCTTCGCGACGCGGCATCGCAGGGCGGCGCCCAGAAGAACCACTCGGCGGCCGGCGCCGCTCGCTCCGCGGACTAAGGCATCGCCAAGTTCAAGCGTCCAGCATCGCGCGAACGGCCCGGGCGACAGCCCGGGCTGTTCGGCTATCTACTGAATACTATTCCGCCATGCAAGGCGGTGCCGCAGTAAGTCGAATGACAGGTGCCGCAACGTAGGCTACTGGCAACCGGACCGGCCAGTCACGGAGTCCCCCGCGATGACTGCGGTCTGTTAAGAGGGAGGCGCGCCCGTTCGCGCATTAGGAACACAGCGGGTCGCCCGCCCGCCGATCTGGTTCCACCGGCCCGATGTCAGGCTGCTCCTGTTCGCGGGCCCCCACGAGTCCTGGCAGTCCGCGCCCGAACTATGCGGGCGCACCTTCGCGGTAATCCTCACGGACGCGACGCAATGATGCTCCCGTCCCATGACCGGATGCCGGCCTGCTCGGAGTTGGTGTAGCTCCGTCTTGTTGATCTGAACCTCGGCGCCGGCTACCTGCGCGTGCTGCACGGCAACGGCAACAAGGGCCCGTTAGGGGATTCGGCCCCACAACCATGGTTCTTCCCAAGCAGAGGGTCGAGGGTTCGAGTCCCTTCTTCCGCTCCAGATTCGAACGCAGGCGTTTCGGGGCGCTTGGATCAGTAAATTCAGATGGCGCGATCACTGCCGTCGAAACCCCGTGATAAGATGATGCCCGTATGGAGTTGCCTGGTAGCTCAGCTGAGATCACAATCGAGTGGCTGAACGACGCCCTTAGCAGCACGATCGAGAGTCGCGCAATCACGGGATTCGAGCGCGCTGTGATCGGTGAAGGGGCAGGCTTCATCGGCGAGCTTACGCGCGTGACACTGACGTATGACGACCCACAGGAAGGGTCTCCGCGCTCACTGATCGCCAAGTTGCCGACGGGCGACGAATCGATCCGGACGCTGGCCCAGCTCTTCGGCTTCTATGAGCGCGAGATACGCTTCTACGAAGAACTGGCCGACAAGATCGAGATACGCACGCCGCAGCGTTACTTTAGCAGCGCGGATGCAGTGGCTGGCCGCTATGTCCTGCTGCTGGAAGACCTGGCGCCCGGTCGGTGCGGCGACCAGCTCGCGTCTTGCTCGCTGGAGGAAGCGAAGCTCGCGCTCACCGAGCTCGCGAAGCTACAAGCCGCATGGTGGAACAGCCCGCGCCTCAGCGAGTTCCCGTGGCTGGCCTCTACCGACGACTCAGTGTTGCTTGCATTGCTGCAGGCGGTCTATCAGCATTCGTGGCCCAAATTCGAGGAGGAGTTCACCGGACTCTTGCCAACAGAGGTGATCGACATCGGCCGGAAGTTCGGCGAGCAACTTGCGGCACTTGGCGAATCGCTCTCGGGACGGCCGCGAACGATCCTTCACACGGACTTCCGGCTCGACAACATGTTCTTCGATCTCGCGGACGGCAGTCCCTTCGCGCTGATCGACTGGCAGCTCGTCCAGCAGGGACTCGGCCCGAGCGATGTCACCTACTTTCTTGCCGGCAACTTCACACCGGACGCGCGCCGCCAGCACGAAGCGGAGCTGCTGCGGACCTACCACGAAGCCCTGGTGCAACACGGCGTGGCCGACTACAGCTTCGAGCAATGCTTAGAGGAGTACCGAATGTCCGCGTTGAACTTCTTCATCTTCCTGGTCACGGGGCGTGAGAACGTCGACATGGCGGCATACGCCGGTCGCGGTCAGACGCTCTTGGACACGATGGTGGAGCGCTACACGACGGCGATCCTGGATCTGCGAGCCGCAGACTTCTTGCCAGCGTAGCCAGTCCTGCGCCCGCCGTACGAACAGGTTTTCAAACCTGTCCCACTGCGCGTCTCGCGAATCGAGGCCGGGTACATCGACAGAGCTCGAGCGGGCGGCTCCATCCATGAAACCGGCAAAGAGATCAGGATCCGGCAGGCACCTCGATAACGCGGCCATCCTGCAGGCCGAAGCTAAACGCGTCAACGGCCGGCGGTTCCACACCGAGCGTCGTGAGCGCGGTGCAGACCTGGCTCCGATGGTCGGTCCCGTGGTGCAGCGCCTGCGCCAGACGGATGCCCATCGGAGCGTGCCTCTGGAACCCGTCGTCAGGGTCGACCTCACGAGACACGGCGTCCGCATCGATGCCCTCGTCGAGAAGTCGCGACCATCCGGTGCCGATGTCTTCCATCGCAGCCCTGAGCTCCGCAAGCCCCATCCCGCCCGCTCTGATGAAGGAGCCACGTTCACCACTCGCGACGAAGAGCTCGAAGGAGTCGCTCCCGATGACGTGGCGCATCGTCGCGAGGATAGAGCGGTCCGTCGCGGGGACTGCGGCGTCCAACTGCGCAGGACTGAGCGCGAGGCACGCATCGATCAGCTGCAGTGTCGCCCAAACATGATGGGCAAACGCATCGTCGAGCAACGACCTGCTCATTCGGTCACTATACAACGGACCTCGCAGAGTGTACACGGCTGGAGCGCAAGATCAGCAACCAGGAGAGGCGGCGTGTCCAGTGAGTTATGCTTACCTGGTCCCCTTCACAACGGTCCCCACGCGGACGTTCGCGAAGAATGGCTGGTCGATGTGGCGCGTCAGGAGCCCCAGGGCAGTGAATTGACTAGCTTCCGCAACCATCTCAGCGTTGCGATTCTACACCCGTGTCGCATGACAGTGCCGATGCCGCGCTCGCCGGGCAGGCCGCCGAGTTATTTTGCTCACCGCTATACAGCATCGCTTGACAAGGCCTAGCCACCGACTATAATAACTCCGTTCGGTGGCAGACTAGCGGTCAAAGGCGAAACCCCCGTCCCTTTGGCAGTCCACGGAAGGGCGACTGTATGCTGCTGCGTGCTGGCGCAGTTGGGTTTGGTTCCTTCGTTGGTGACCCATGTCGGGCGGCGATCGCTTCGTGGCATAGGCGCACGGCCAGATGATCACCCCCGAAGTGATCCGCACGTCTATCGCCGAAAACAACGGCCTGCGCCGTTGGATCAGCCGCGCGTTCATCATCAGCATTCTCGTCTACTTCGTCGTCATCGGATACCTCGTCGCAGAGGCCGTGATGGGGGCGAGCAAATGGGCGCCGTACGGCGTCAACATTCCGGTGTTTATCGCTCTCGTCATCTCCTGCGAGATCGCGATGGCGGTGACGGGCGCGTTGATCTTCAAAGAGGACTCGGGCATCTGGCCGGCCTCAATTGCGGAAGGCTGGGCTAAGCTCCGCGACGGAGCGATCCGAGACGGCGCCCAGACGCTCTTAGCGGGAGCCTGGGACACCTCGATAATCGACCTTAGGCTTCGCACTCCCTACGCGATCTTCCTCGGCCGGCTGAACCGCATAACCGCGCTCGTTCCGCTCGTGTACGCGCTAGCCGCAAGCGCAGGCGGAGCACCATGGGGACTGCGAAGCAGCGCGCTCGTGGACGTTGGGATCACGCTCGCAGTGTGGGCCTTCATGGAACTCGTCATGGTTCAGCCGGAGACGCGGGCTCCAGCCGCGGCTCGGGCTGTCGATCGATCCGCAGCGGACGCAGTGGTCATCCCTGCCGAGTACGCGCGAACGTCGCGAGCGACGGGGGAGCTGACATATCAAGTTCGACCGGTGGAGTTTGGAGACCTCGATCGCCTCGAGCGGTTGGAGCGGATCATGTGGAAGGATCACGCGGCCACGAGGGACATGATCCTGTCTAGACTCGACGCCTATCCTCAAGGGCAGTTGGCCGCGGTTCATGTGCGCGTGGTGGACGGCGCGCCTGTTCGTCGCTCGGTCGAAGCATGGTGCACAGCAATGCCGGCTACGGAGTCGCGGGTGCGTGCCTTCACCTCGTGGGACGACGTCACATCGAACGGTACGATCCGCGATTGCACCACCGACGGCAACGTCATCGTCGGTGTGAACCTGACGTCTGTGGCCGAGGGCGCCTCCTACTTCTTGATCGGCGAGGTCTTGGCAACGCTGGTTCAGGACGGCAAGCGAAAGCTAATCTGCGGCAGCAGGCTGAACGGCTTCGCAACCTTCAATAGCCGCAGGCAGAAGGAAGGGAACCAGCCATTTTCCGCCGACCAGTACGCACGGCTTCGGGAGATCCGCGGATACCAATTGAATGAAGATCGCACGGATGCGGGACTGGATCCCTTGTCAGACGCTGATTACCTGGGCCGCGTCGCCACACTGCGGGCCGCATCCGGCGAGGCACCGCTGCCCGATGACGAGGCGCCCGATTACGTCTGTTCCAATCTCCGCGGCTACCTGAGCATCCCAGACGCCTACATGGTAGAGGTGATTCCAGACTATTTTAGCGACCCGGCCAGCAACAACTTTGGCGTCCTACTCGAATGGCAGAACCCGATTCCTCGCCCCCTGCGCTACGTCCCCTGGATCAAGAGGTGGGCAGCGGCGCGGATCCGCAACGAGGTGCAGCAGGAATGGCTTCGTAGGACGCAGCGCCTCCGGGAACGCCAACAGCGCAGGGCTGCCGAACGCGTACCAGAATTCTTGCGCAAAGAGCCACCCAGCGAAGCGCCAGCTCCCGAGGCGACACCCACCACGAGCGATCGCTCGCGCGTGCGGCGCCTCTGACAGCGAGCTGCGATCCGGACAGGTGTCAGTCACTAGGCAGCTTGTTGTTCGTGATCGTGTGATGCTGTGGAAGAAAGCGTGCCGGCTTCGAACAGACGAACCAGGGCGTCGGCCGCCCGCGGGCTGAACTGTTTGCCCGAGCAGGCGATGATCTCCCTAACAGCATCGGCGACGGGTATCCCCGCTCGATAGGGCCGGTCATTAGTCATCGCATCGAAACTATCCGCGACAGCGGTAATGGTCGCGGCCTCCGGGATGTTATCACCAGCAATGCCCAGGGGATATCCCGTGCCGTCCCAACGCTCGTGGTGTGAGCGCGCTATCGTCTCGGCCAGCTCAAACCCGGGTCGGCCACTCAGGAACTCAGCGCCCCAGACGGTATGCTGGCGCATGATACGCCATTCGTCGTCGGTAAGTTTGCTCGAGCTCGTCAGGACGGGCTCCGGCACACGGATCTTTCCGATGTCGTGCAGCACGCAGGCCAGACCCAACTCGGTTGCTCGCGCGTCATCGTACCCGAGCTCACGCGCCATCGCCTCGGCGATCGTGCGAACCCGCTGAAGGTGGCGACCCGTGGTGTCGTCGTGCGCTTCGGCGGAAGCTGCCAGCATCATGACTGTCTCGGCGTGCGCGCGTCGCTGGTTTTCAGACGCTAGTCTGAGCTCCTCAACCAGCTTCGTCATGAAGACGATTGCCGTAACTTGGCTGGCGACAGCAGTCAGGAAGTGAGCATCCCAGCTGGTAAACGCTGCCTCTTGCTTGCTACCAACCGACACCATTCCAACAAGTCGATCGTGCCAGATCATCGGCACGACCAGTCCGGACCGGAGGCCGGCCGCTGCGATGATCTCTCGCTCCGCCTCACGCAGTCGCGGATCTTCCTGCGCTTTGTCCAGGAAGACCGGACGCCTCGTCTGCTCCAACAGCTTGCTCAGTGGGTGGTCTTGCGTCTGGTCCTGCTCACGCATCCACGCTTCGACAAGATCGTCGGGCGCGCGGGCGAATGCTCGCTGCCACGGCGGCGGCGCCATCGTCTCGATCCCTGTGATCTCGAAGTTCACCGCATCGTAGCCGGCTCCAACGCACAAGTGGTGGGCGACCAGCCGGAGCGTGTCCTCGCGCGTTCCCGCTCGGGTCAGGAGCGGGACGATCTCTGAGACGAGCTTGGCCGCGCGCTCCTTGTCGAGGAGGCGGGTCTTTCCGGTCGGTTCCGACGGCTCGAGGCGGCGCGACGCATACATCGCGCTATCGGCAAGTCGGATAAGGTCTTCTAGTCGCTCCGCCTCAGCAGGATAGATAGCAATACCCATCGTGGTGCTCACCGGTACCCTGACGCCGCTTTCAGCGTGGTACACGGGATGAGCTGCGAGCCACTCCAGCACGGCTCCCTGGTGCGCCTCTGCCTCGGGTCGCTCGGCGCCTGGTAGGAGGACGACAAACTCATCGCCGCCGTATCGACCGACAGTGGCGCCCTCTCGCATCAGCGACTCGGCCACCACGGTAAGTACGGCGTCACCGACCAGATGCCCGTAGGTGTCGTTCGTGGCCTTCATGCCATCGACATCGACCATGGCAACGGCGCACGACCGCTCGTCATCCGATTCTAAGATCCGCGTGAGGGCCCCCGTGATCGCCGCGTGATTCAGCGCGCCGGTCAGCGAGTCGCGCCGTGATTGCTCTCGGAGCTCCTCCTCCAACTGAGCGCGCTCGATCGCTATTCGCACGAGCGCTGCCACCGAATCCATGAAGTGGCACTCCTGAGCATCCGGCCGGTGTGGCTCTCGGTAGTAGACGGCGATCGTGCCGAGCACCGCACCCTTGTCCGAGAGGACAGGCGTCGAATGCGCCGATCGCAGGCCCTGTGCCACGAACGTGTCGCGGAGATCTGACCAAAGAGGATCGCGCTCAATGTCGCTGCTGATCACTCGCGCCTTGCGGTACGCGGCCGTACCGCAAGCACCTGCGCTGGAGCCGATCGCCATTCCGTCGATCGCCGTTAGCAGGGTCGCAGGAAAGCTCGGCGCCGCCCCTACCTGAAGCTTGGCGCCGGAACGCCCAAGAACAAGGATAGAGCAGAGCGTGTTGGCCAATTGGCCTTCCACCAGTTGCGTCACCTGGTAGAGTAAGCCGGTTGCGTAACTCGGATCAGGTTCAGTCATAGGCCAAAATATCAAGGCGCGCGCCGTACAGCGCCCGCTATCTAAGTATCGGCAGATTGGAGCCTTAGGAGACGGCGGGATCACCCTAAGGAGATGCCCTACACAGGTGCCTGAGCAGGCCAAGCCCCTGATAGCATCCTTGTGAACTAGCCCTTCAAGGCTCAGCTTACATTCCCGACAAGACTAGAGGAGTACCAACCCTCTCACTCGCTGCTCCAACACAAGCCAAACAGAGACCAAACGGGGAAGCGCCCTCGAACGCCATCCGCCACTAAGCTCCAGCCAATGCTACGATGAATACACGCGGAACCGCATGGGTTCGCAGGAAAGGGCTGCATGGAATTGTCTACCGGCATTCGATCGAGCGAGGACACGGTATCCGAGCGCACCATTGCGTCGCGCAATGATCTCCGCAACGTAGCGATCATTGCGCATGTAGATCACGGCAAGACCACGCTGGTGGACGCCATACTACGGCAGTCCGGCCAGCTCGACGAGCGAGTGGAGCTTCCCGACCGGGTCATGGACTCGACCGACCTCGAGCGCGAGAAGGGGATCACCATCCTCGCCAAAAACACCGCCGTGCGATACGGCGATGTGAAGATCAATATTGTAGACACCCCCGGCCATGCGGACTTCGGTGGCGAGGTGGAGCGAGCCCTGACCATGGTCGATGGCGCGCTCCTACTCGTAGACGCATCTGAGGGACCGCTACCGCAAACTCGCTTCGTGCTGCGGAAGGCGCTTGAGGCCCACCTACCGATTATCCTGTTGGTCAACAAGGTCGACCGTGCAGACAGTCGCATCAGCGAGGTCGTCGACGAGGTCTACGAACTCTTCTTGGAACTGGACGCTGACGAAGAGCAGTTCGACTTCCCTATCGTCTACTGCAATGCGCGGGCGGGTCAGGCTTCGCTGGACCCAGATGTGCCTGGAACGGACATTCGCCCCCTGCTCGACGTCCTGCTTGCGCGGATCCCGGCGCCGACGTATGAGCCGGGCCACGGCTTACAAGCGTTGGTCACGAATCTGGACGCGTCGCCGTATGTCGGCCGGCTCGCGCTGTGCCGGGTGGTTCAGGGCAGCATCCGATCCGGCCAGACGGTGGCCTGGTGCCGGCAAGATGGAAACATTGAACTCGCCAAAGTCGCCGAGCTCTACGTGACGGAAGCACTCGAACGAATACCGGCGGAGGAAGCCGGCCCAGGCGAAATCATCGCCGTTGCCGGCTTCAGCGACATCACGATCGGCGAGACGCTGGCCGACCCGATCGATCCGAAGCCTCTGCCGGTGATTCGTGTCGACGAGCCAAGCCTGTCGGTCACCATCGGGATCAACACATCGCCGCTGTCCGGGCGCGAAGGCACGCTCCTCACCGCGAGGCTGCTCAAAAACCGGCTGGATGCCGAGCAAGTGGGCAACGTCTCGATTCGCGTCCTGCCCCTGGACCGCCCCGACGCGTGGACCGTGCAGGGCCGAGGCGAGCTGCAGCTGGCTGTCCTGGTGGAAACGCTGCGACGCGAAGGCTTCGAAATGTCAGTCGGCCGCCCCGAGGTCGTGACCCGCGAGATAAACGGGCAGCTCCATGAGCCAGTGGAGGCGCTCACGTTGGACGTGCCAGAGAAGTACCTCGGCACTGTCGCGAAACTCATTGCGATGCGTAAGGGCAAACACCAGAAGACCGTCAATCACGGCTCCGGCGGGCGCGTCCGGCTCGATTATCTGGTCCCTTCGCGCGCGCTGATCGGCTTCCACACCCAGTTCCTGATGGAGACAAGAGGGACGGGACTTCTGCACCAGGTGTTCGAGCGCTACGAGCCGTGGCACGGCGAGGTGCGTTCACGATCAACGGGCAGCTTGGTGGCGGACCGCCGTGGCCCGACTACCGCCTACGCGTTGCTGAGCCTCGAAGAACGCGGAACGCTGTTTGTCGGCCCCGGCGTCGATGTGTACGAAGGAATGATCATCGGCGAGAGCCCGCGCCCCGAGGATATGGACGTCAACCCAACGCGGGAGAAGAAGCTCACGAACATGCGCTCGTCCAATTCGGATATGACGGAGACGTTGACGCCGCCTTCCACGCTCTCCTTAGAGCAGGCGCTTGAGTTCATTCGACAGGATGAGTGCTTAGAGGTGACGCCGGCCGCAGTCCGGCCTCGCAAGGTGGCGCTGCCGTCACACGCTCGCGCCCGCCTGCGCTCCCGCTCCCGAATGTAACGACAGGCTGCCTCCCCTTCGCAGCTCATCCGGCTTCCCCCAACGTTGTCCTTCCCGAGCAACTGA
Source organism: Dehalococcoidia bacterium (assembly GCA_049642385.1). Lineage (GTDB taxonomy): Bacteria > Chloroflexota > Dehalococcoidia > DSTF01 > RBG-16-68-14 > JBAROU01. The sequence continues at coordinate 9,435 of JBAROU010000058.1, forward strand.
CGCGTTGAGGGGTCCTAGACTCGTCGAGCGACGAAGATGAGGCTCTCGCCCAAGCGTGGTGGGATGAATGGAATGCCCGTCACAACCTGAACGATCCCCGGCAAGCCGAACAGCGCCAGCTGGAGCTTGGCCGGAACGAGCGGTAGATACGGCACATCCCAGAGGCCGTCGCCGAACTTCTTGATGACCGTGTAGCCGGCCTGACGCGCGAGCTCTAACCACTCCTCGGGTGGCTTCAACGATATGTGCGTCGGGTCGGTGTTGGCATACCAGCGAGGCCCTTTTCGTTCGGCGAAGGGCGCTTTCGTGTTCGGCGTCGCGACGATGAGATGACCGCCCGGTCGCGTCATGCTGCTACAAACCTCGAAGGCCTGGGCGGGGTCGGACAAATGCTCAACGACGTGGAACGCAGCGATGACATCGAATGGTCCCGGCAGGAACGCGATCTGCTCCACGGTCGCCACACGCAAATCCGTGCGCGCTGCATTCTCGGCTGCCTGTCCAATCGCAAACGGGGAAACATCGATTCCGTAGGTCTCGAATCGATCTTCGAGGCGCGCCAGCACGTGGCCCAGTCCGCAGCCAATCTCGAGTACCTTCCCACCAGGCTTCGCGTGCCGTGCGATGAGCCTGGCGTAGAAGCGACGCGCCCACCAATACTGAGTGAAGCGGCCGCCGTATCGTGTGGGATCGAAGAAATCCTCGCCGTACGCCTCGCCATCGAGGCCGTTTTCTATTCGATCTGAACCTGCGCCGGCCCCAGGTTCGGGCATGCTCGTCACGATGGAGCTTTCCGGCAGGTCACCACGAGCGAGTCCCAGCGCAGCTTATCCGCAGGAGATTGTTCTTCAACGATGCTCACGATACTCAGGCCGCACGCCGGGAGAAGCTCGCGCAGTTCATCCTCCGTGAACCGGACACCAAGCCAGGTGCCGCCTAAACGGGCGCGAGGACTTTTCGCTTCGGCTCGACAGATCTGAAAGCGAAAGGGTGCGCCAGGCTTGAGCACGACGGCGGCGTCGTGGATGTACCGCAGAACCGCCTCCCTCTCCGAGATGTGCTGGAACACGTTGTACGAATAGCAGAAGTCGAAGTAGCCGGCGGGCAATCCTTCTAAGCCGCCTGACGTGTGATGGATCTGAACGTTCGGGCAGTCGCTCAGTGCAGCAGATCCCTGTCGCACCATTTCGGAGGAGATATCGACGCCGTGTGCCTCGCGTACGCGCTCACTGAACGGCCTGAGGAGCCGCCCGAGGCCGCAACCAATCTCGAGGACACATGCATCGCCAGGGATGTCGAGGCCGTTTAGAATGATGGCGTCCAGGTCCCGGTACCCGGAGCGAACAAAGCGCTCTGGTGTTTCCCAATCGAACCCTGCCACAAAGAACGGAGCGTTTCGCCGAGCGCGATCGTCCCAATCGCGCTCCATGTTCCCGCTGCCGATGGCGAGCCCTGAGCTGGGATCCATCACCGTGCTGATGACGCGTCGCCGCCAGGGCGTACGTTCAGCCACGGACAGCGCAAGGTTGGCAACCCCCGAGCGCTGTATCGCCGCGACCGCTCGCCTAATCGATCCCATAATCATGCCCTAGGCATCCTAAACATTAGCAACGGAACATCATACTAACGCATGACAGCGAGTCTGAACCGCCTCTGCCAACCGTCATTGACGCCTGCCGCGACAATACTACATAATACAGCCCATCCGCCGTCCGTGGGGCGACAATACAGCGATCGGGAAACACCCCAACCGGCGGAGGCGTTTAGCAAGTTAACACTAAGGTGAACCCAAACGTGCCGTACGTCAGAATAGCCGTCGGACTGATTATCAGCTGCATCGCCCTCTACCTTGCCTTCGCGGGCATTGAGTGGTCGGCGGTGAAGGCCGCCGTGATCGAGTCCAACCACTGGCTCCTCATTGGAGCGCTACCCGTCTTGTTCGTGTACATCGTCATGCGGGCGCAACGCTGGCGGCTGCTGTTCAACTCCAACGAGCGCGTGCCCCTGCTCTCGGCATTCGGGGCGCTGAACGTCGGCTACTTAGCCGGCGGGGTCCTTCCTCTTCAGCTCGGCGAACTTGTACGAGTGTACGTTCTGGGCGAGGTCGAGAAGATCAGCAAAGCCCGCGTCCTTTCGACGGTGGCCGTCGAGCGGCTGTTCGACGTGTTCGTCCTCCTGGTGCTCTTGGGCATCCTTGTACCGTTCATCGACCTTCCTCGAACCGTGGCCGTCGGCGCGATCGCACTGCTCTGCATCTTCATCGTCGCGACGCTGGTCGTTGTGGCGCTCATCATGCGACGTACGCAGTTCGAGAACTGGCTGCAGCTCCTCGCGCGAGGCCTCCCCAAGCCGGCGCGCGAACCAGCTCTGGACCTTGGGAGATCGCTCTTGGAAGG
>JBAROU010000065.1:0-7457 GCA_049642385.1 Dehalococcoidia bacterium
CGCCAATCGCCCCTACGGCGCACGTGCTACGAGGAACGTGCTCGCCTCCTCCACCACCACGCGCCCCCTCCCCCACCAACCGATAGCGCCACACCAGCCACGAGGGCCCAGGGCCACCACATCGTACCGCCGCCGTCGTTCGTAGGTGGGGCGGTCTGCGTGGCGAGGCGTTCGTTGCGGACGACGACAGGAGTGGGGAGCACGCCGCCGGAGAGGGCACCAACGATCGAGCGGGCGCCGAGGACGGAGGAGGTGCGCGACGCGGAACTGCCGGTGGACGAGTTGCCCCCGCCTGTCGGGCCGCTGGTTGTGCCGGCGCCGCCGCCGACGCCCGGTGCGTTGGTGCGGCTGAAGGAGGCGTCGTCGATGTAGATCGCGGCGCCGGCGGAGGAGCGCGGTCGCAGGAGGATGCGCGCGCGGGCGGAGTGGACGCCGGGTGGCGCTTGCACGGCGCCGGTGGTGAGGCGGCGGTACGCGGGCTGCGGCGCATCAAGCGTGGCGGTGGAGTCGGCGGTGGCGACGGCGCGGCCGGTGGCGTCGGCGCTGGCGTACCATGAGATGCGCAGGTAGGCGGTGTCAACGCGGGGGTCGTTCATCCAGAGATAGGCGTCGAAGGCGTACCAGGCGGCGGGCGTCACTAGCACGGTCTGGTGCGCCCACTTCGTGCTGTCGCTGGCGCTGCTGAAGCCGCCGGCGAAGTGACCGTTGCGCGCGTGCAAGCCGGTGCGCAGCAGCACACCACCGTAGTCGTCCCAGGCGAGCGGGTGGCCGCCCTGGGCGGCCTCGAAGCCGGGGTTGGCGAGGAGGTTGGCCGACGTGCCAGAGAACGAGGGCCCACCGGGGCCGGATGGTTGGCTGCCGCCGGGGTGGTCGGGTGGCGGCGGGCCCGGCCGAGGCGTGGGAGTGGGGTGCGAACCCGGCTGCGAGTTCGTAGGCGTTGGCGTCGGCGGGGGCGGTGTCGTCGGACAGGGCGAGAAGGCGACGCGGTCGAGCCGTAGGTCATCGACGTGAGCGGTGGCGGAGGAGCCCGACAGGCGTATGAGTGTTACGGCGAGCTTCGTCTGCGTGACGCCGCAGGGGATGAGAGCGGGCTGCGTGGCGAGCGCTCGGAAGCCGCCGGGCTGCGGGCCGGCCTCGACCTTCTTTGTGTACTGCGTGCCGTCCGCTGTCGACCACTGCACTTCGAAGCGAAGTAGGCGCACCGCGCCGTCGCTGATCAGGGCCTTGCCGCCGAACGTGTACGTTCCACCCGGCAGCAGGTCGACGAGGTGTACCGCGGTGGCTGTCGTGGGGGTCTCGTCGGCGGTGAGGCGGGCGGCGTGGTCAGGCTCGAGCGGGTCCTGGACGCGCGCGAGCTCGCCGTAGAGCGAGTTCCAGTCGCTGAGGTCGCTCTGCTGCTCGAAGTCCCAGGACGCGATGAGCTGGCCGGCGCGGGTAGTGGCCCGAGGCGCCAGCGCGACGATCGCGACGACGATACAGACAATAATGAACAGGCGCGCCATCCGTGTGCCATCCCTGGCGGGGGAGCGATCTTCCTTCCTGGAAGCTCAACACATGCACTGGTGTGCGCGTCGGGACGCCCCGCGCGTCGCCACGACGCGTTATGGTTCGAACTTAGCGGCGGAAGCGAACGCGCCGGAGCAGGAGCGTCTCGCTGACCATCTGCGTGTCGTCTGGTATCGCGTCGCCGTGGGGCACGACCTCGCCCTTCGCCGGGCGGGCGGTCGAGTGGCCGTTGCGCCCACGATTGATGAACGAGCGCACGAGACGGCGCACCATGACTTCGGCGATCGTGCCTACGGCGACGACGGTGACACCGCGGACGACGGCGGGCAGCTGGGGCCGCCAGACGGCCGGGAGGCGACGTTCGTCTCGAACAGCGGGGAGCTGGGGGTCGTGGAGGGCCAGGCCACAGCTGCGGCAGAAGTTGTCCTCCAGATCGCAGTCAGTACCACAGCGACCGCAGGGGGTGGTGTCCGGCGGGGAGTATCCGTCTTCCATAACGGTTCGGCCATTATATCGAGTAGCATCAATGGCGTCCAAAATCGTGGCCTCTCACTAGCATACGAAGCTGTTAGGCGGCGGGGCGGCCGCCAGTACCGCCGATCCTAGTCGGTCGAGCCACGTTACGTCAATAGCGCTTACGTCAAATTGGGTTGCCGAGCGCCGCGTCGATCTCGGTCGTGAGGTCCAGCCCGCCCGCCAGCTCGCGGCTTGAGGCGTCGAGCACGCGGCGATCTTCGACGCGGACGCGGCCCAGAGCAAGCGCGCGCAACGTCTCGAGGACGAGCGGCTGCTCCCGGATAGCGCCGTGGCGGCGGATTTCACGAAACAGGGGATGATCTTCGCCCTCGTCCGACTGTATCTCAGCCGCGGTGCGTGAGCCGAGCGCTTGCCAGAGCGGGTCGAACCCAGGGCCGCGCAACGGGAAGATACAACGGGCTACAAGAGGGCCCTGATCTAGCATCTGCGTCGCAATGTGAATCATTGCGCCTGAGATATGTGCTCGCTGGTCGATTAGCTGCCATATGACCTGTTGCCATGTCCCTGTTGGGCCCTCCGGCAGTGCCGGATGAAGGTTGAGCATTTTGTATTTGTCGTGCAGGTTCCTGGTAACAATGAGCATATAACCGGCTAGCAGAACGAAATCGATAGGTTTTCTTTCGGAGTCACTGAGTGCCTCAATCACCTTAAAGCCACTCAATTCCGGGGCGTCACTAAACGTTCTCTGGGCAGGCTCGCCAACAGTTGCGAGCGCCGTATCTTGATCTTGTGTTCCTTTTTTTGTTGCCAACGCCTGAGTCAGAATCAGATCACTACCATCTTGTCCCGCAACGCGAAGTCCTGGAAGCGGCAGTTTCGCTCCGCGTTCGATCGCGCGTTCAACTTCGTCGTCAAAGTCATCTCGCCAACTCGGTAGGGGAACGCCCCGCCGGCTCCGTTTTCCATGGACAGCCTTCCTGTAGAGCCGTGATGATAAGTGAATAACGGGCACTCGATAGCTATTAACTAGCTTGAAAAATTCGTCCGACCCCTCGGATTCTCCTGGCTGTCGGTTGCAAAAGACATACGCTATCTCAGCATCCAAATCACCTCGTCGCACTGATTGCAACACGGTGCGCAAGAGTCCGCGGGAGCCTTCACCACGACCCGTAGAGAACCAGCCAATTCGGAGTGTCACGAAGCCCCTCTAAACGTTCGTCATTCGAGTGGAGTCTAACAAAACACCTGAGATGGAGCTACTTCGCTACGCGACGGCCGAGGTGGAGACGCCATTTGACCTTCGCCCAGGTGCTGAGCAGGTGGAAGCCGACGAACGAGCGCTTGCCCATCACCTTGCCTTTGCCCAGCGCGACGAGGAAGTCGCCTGGGCCTTCAAACGCGGGCATCTCCGTGTATGCCACGCCTATCTCCCACGGCGTGTGGGCGTCGGAGGAGGCGCTCATCAGCTTGCCGTGCTCCTCGGCGAGCGCGAGCGAGCGCTCGTTATCGGCCGAGAAGACGGTGCGGGAGTTGAACACCTCGATGACATCGACGTCAGGCATGATGCGGAGGAGGGCCTCCGGGCGCAGCGGCGAGCGACGCACACGGTCGTACGGGTGCGGCACGAGCACGATGCCGCCCTGCTCGCGAATGGCGCGCACGGTGTCTTCCGGCGTGAGGCCCTTGCGGACAGTCTCCTGGAGAAAGAGGCCGATAATCTCGCCTTCGGTCGACTTGATCTCCTCGGCGACGATGACGCGGAAGGGTGCGATGCCACGCACGGCGAGCGCGCCGTCCACGTTGTTGTGGTCGCTCACAGCGACGCAGTCGATGCCGGCCTGGCCGTAACGCCGCGCGAAGGTCTCGACGGAGGTGACGGCGTCGCGGGAGAAGTGGGTGTGGGCGTGGAGGTCAGCTTTCATGGCGCGACATCGACGACCAACCGAGCGTTGGTCATGCCTCGTCGCGAAGTTCTCGTATCAGCTCGCCTGTAGTGAGCGGCCTGATGTCCAGGCGTTCGCGTACCGTTAGGGCCGCTTCAAACGCCTTTTTACGCGCCTTGAGTTCCTCTTTGGTGGGTGGCCGACGCGATTCGAGGTATTCCTTGGCCCACAACGGCAACTGATTCTTAGGTTTCGTTACCATCTGATCACTCCACCGCTCATTATAGCCTACTCCTCGTCAAGCAGCGCTTCTTCCTCGACGGGCTCCTCGGTAGCAGCGATCTCCGCGGGTTGGGCGAAGGACTCGCGCAGCTTGGTGATGCGCAGCTCAGCGACGTCGAGGATCGATTGGCAGCGCTTGGCGAGATCCATGCCCTGCTCATAAAGCTCGATCGACTCCTCGAGCGAGAGGCCGCCCTTCTCCAGCTTCTCCACCGTCTGTTCGAGCCGACGGTAGAGCTCCTCGAACGGTTCGTCGCGCTTGGCGCTCATGAGGCCTCCATGTGGAATAGCGGCGCTTGCTCGGCGGCGACGGCGGCCTTGCGCCGACGCTTGCGATCAGGCATCGGCTTGCCGGTGTCGACGCGCACAGGGAAGTCGCCGTCACGCACGCGCACGTTGAGCCGCTCTCCCACGGTCGCGCCGACGACGCTGTCGACGACGTGTCCGTTGCGCTGGACGAGCGCGTAGCCGCGCTGGAGCGTGGCGTACGGATCGAGCGAGCGGAGCGCAAGATGGAAGCCGTGCAGCCCTTTCTGGAAGCCGCGCACCAGCGTATCGACCGTGGTGAGCGCCGAGCGGGTTAGCTCGTCGGTGCGCTGGCGCTGGCGGTTCACGTCCGGGATCGCGCGGTCGATGCGTGAGACGGCGTGGCCGGTGGCGGTACGCGCGTCGCCAGTGAGACGCTGCGCTTCCGAGTGCAGCGTGCCGGCGGCGACGCTCAGACGCACCGAGACTTCGGTGCGGTCCGGCGCGACGAGCTCGGCGGCGGCGGAGGGCGTGGGCGCACGCACGTCGGCGACGTAGTCGGCGATGGTGGTGTCGGTCTCGTGGCCGACGCCAGAGACGACGGGCACGAGACTGCCGAAGATCGCTCGCGCGACCTGTTCATCGTTGAACGACCAGAGGTCTTCGAGCGAGCCGCCGCCGCGGGCGACGATGATTACGTCGATCGCTGGCTGCTGGTTGAGCGCACCGACCGCCGCGACGATGCCGGTCACCGCCTCGGGGCCCTGGACGGAGGTGGGCGCGAGGATCACCTCGGCGAGGGGCCAGCGGCGCTCAAGCACGTGACAGATGTCGTGGAAGACGGCGCCCGCTTCGGACGTGGCGACGCCGATGCGCTGGGGAAAGCGGGGCAGCGGCCGCTTGCGCCCAGGGTCGAACAGACCTTCCTCTTGAAGGCGCGCCTTGAGGCGCTCGAACTCCGCCTGGAGGGCGCCGACGCCCTCGGGCTGGACGAAGTCGACGATGAACTGGAGGTCGCCGCGCACTTCGTAGAAGGAGACGCGGCCGTGGGCGACGACGGCGGCGCCGTCGTCGAACTGGAAGCCGGCGTTGCTGCTCTTGAAGAGGACGCAGCGCATGACGGCGTCATCGCCCTTGAGGGAGAAGTAGATGTGGCCGGAAGGGTACTGGCGGAGGTTCGAGACCTCGCCGGAGATCCAGATATCGGCGAGGAAGAGGTCGGTCTCGACGAGCTCGCGGAGGTGAGTGGCGACCTGCCGAACGGAGTAGACCTGCACGAGGTCAGTATGGCGGTGGGGCGCGGGTGGGGGCAAGGGGGTTGGGCGGAACGACTCGAACTCTGTGATCTAGGTGTGAGGCTCGGTAGTGGCAGTTTCAGACCGCGCCGCCATGAGGCTATTGAAATCATGCTGTATTTGAGCGATCCGGGCGAACCGCTCACGGGCGAGGTAGTAATCCTCTCGATACAACGCCAACTTGATGACGGCCCAGTAACGGTCTTCGTACCAGATGTGGTTTGGCAAGCGAGCTTCCTCGCGAAAGCCGCCGTTGTTCACCAGGATATCGAAGGAGTCTTCGTTGTACTCGAAGACGTCGGCATAGACCTTCCGTAGGGGGAAGTACTTGAACAGGATGTCCAACAAGATGATGCCGGCCTCAGCCGGATGCGGCCTCTTACGATAGCCCTCGACGACGTACAGAAGGAAGCTGGCCCAGCCCTCGGCCAGGTTCATATCGTAGCCCTGGCAGAAGCCAATTGGTGTGCCAACTGATTTCTCAGCGATGAGGTAGCTCTGTGTCTCACGCAGAGAGTTCTCCACTCGCGCTACGAAGTCTTGGTAAGATGGCACTCTCCGATCGAATGACCAGAGGTAGAGGCTACGCAGATCGGCAGCCCAACTGTAGAGAACTGGGTAGTCAGGCGGGAGCACAGGTCTGAGGATTACCCAGCGGCCCACGGCGGAGCGGACGCTCTCCACAGCGGCGGGTCGAGGGGGCTGCGGTAGTCCGACAGGGCCGTCTAGGTTATCGGTTCCGTCACGATGACCATCTAGGCTCATTGACTGGTGTTGTCTGCTGAGTCAACAGGCACCTCATCCCGCAACTGGACGCGCATGACCTCGCCCGTGATAGCATCGATGAAAATTCGGGCTGACTGATACTCTGTCCGGCCAACTCCCCTCGGCCCATAGCTCGGGTGGAAAGCGCCTTTGGCAGTCCATATCCAAACGGGGTAGTCCGCCTCGTGCGATTTGAAATAGGAGTAGTCGCCAGCTTCCTCCAACGTCACTGATACGGTCCCGTCTTCCACGTCTCCTCCCGATACGCGGACCCCCAGTTCGCGCGCCTTCGTAGCAGTGATCTGAACTGCGCTATCCGGTCGAGGAATCGGAGTTAACGTTGGGCCAGGTGTAATTCCGGCACCAGGCGCAGGAACAAAAGGCAGCGAGGTGGGTTGGGTGGCTGCGATTCCCCCAGCACCGGATGTTAGCAAGACACGTGTGGCCGTTATGCCTCCCACGATTGCGGCCAGCACCATGACCAGGAGGAGCGTTCTGCCGTTCATGTGATCCTCCTAATTGGTGGTCCAGTCTCTGCCATGCGTGGGGAAGTCTGGCCAACTCCAACGGGCAGCCGCCCCATCTTCATAGCTCGTTACCGGCGTGCCGAGGCTTCCCCAGCTGAACCATTGCAAGTCTGTTGCCCTGCGCCATTCGAGCTGACGCGGATCATTCACCTCCGCGTATGCGCTTGGGGCGGTGTACTCCAATCCAACTTGTACATACAGAGAGAACGGATTCGCGTGGCAGTCCGCAACGTCTTGAAAATTAATGTACATGTCGTAGAGGCCATCATACGTTCGGGCTATCTGATAGTGATAGGAATTTCCTATTTCGATGGCAAAGTACAAAGGAAAATCATCGTACTCGCCGTTTACTCTGAATGCGCCGTAGTGGAAGTTGTTTGGATTCCCGTTGTATGCCTTCGTCCACCCGATCTCACACCATTCGGTGCTTTGAGTATTAGGCTGCGTGTTCTCAACTCCAAGCCACAGTGTCTGAT
>JBAROU010000070.1:0-2330 GCA_049642385.1 Dehalococcoidia bacterium
ACGTCGAACTGCGCGCCGTGCCACGGGCATTCGAGGAGAGTGCCGTCCAGCTTCCCATTGCCCAGTCGCCCTCGTAGGTGCGAGCAACGACCGCCCACGGCGAACACCTGCCCGCCGACGAGCCGCCCGACGGCGATCTCTTTGCCGCGCGCCTTGAGCTGGCGCACATCGCCCTCCGGCAGCTCGTCGGAGCGGCACACCGGGACGAAGACGTACTCGGCCGATTCGCCGCCCTTGGGCGCTTCCGTCTTCTTGGCATCGACGGCCACGTTGTGGTTCCTCCCTCGTGAGTGGTCGTTCGCGTCGGCCCGAAGATAGCAAACAGAAGAGCGAGGAACAAGGCGATGGGAACCTGTGATCCTGAGCGCCAGCGAAGAATGACAGTAGGAAGCGGCCCCGTCGCCCAGCGGGCCTACTCCGTCCTCAGCGCCTAACTAAGCGAGCTAACCTTCGCTCGCGCCCGCCGCCGCGGCCTTATCCGCGGAGGCGAGTCGCTTCAAGATGAAGTAGCTGCTCTCTGGGCGCGCCAAGGGGAGGATGCCGGTCACTTCCCAGCCTTCCATCCCGACGGTATCGAGATAGTGGCGGACGAACCCGGTGCGATGCTCTCCGCTCTGGCGGATGAACTCCACCCCTTCTGCGCTAATCCTGCCCCTAAAATCAACGTAGATCACTCTGTATTCCCAACCGTTCATGCGGTCCTCCTATCGGTGGCGCTAAACGGACGGTCGCGGCCTACGCCGGGCGACAGGGCCTGCATTCAGGATAGCGAATCGCACAAAGGCGGCAAGGCGTGGCGACGGCGACCGGTTCATGCTATGGTCAGCAAGCCAACATCGACACAGCCGAAAGGGGCCATAAGATGATCCGCGTCTCCGTCATGTACCCGAACACGCCAGGCGCCAAGTTCGACCTGGACTACTACACCAACACCCACATCGGTGAGCTGGTGCGCGGCAAGCTCTCGTCCGTCGGCCTGGTGCGCGCCGAAGTAGACAAAGGCGTCTCCGGCGCCATGCCCGGCTCCGACGCGCCGTTCGTCGCGGTAGGGCACCTGTACTTCAACTCGATCGCGGACTTTCTCCAGGCGTTTGGCCCGCACGCCGGCGAGATCATGGGCGACATGCCGAACTTTACGGACCTCCAGCCGCAGATCCAGATCAGCGAGGTCGTGTCGGAGTAACACGCTCAGAAGGGAGTCATCATCATGAAAGCAGCGGTCTTCCACGGGGCGCACGAGCCCCTCACGATCGAGGAGCTCGATCTCGACAAGCCGATGGCGCGGGAGATCGTCGTCCGCACCGTCGCGACCGGCGTCTGCCACAGCGACCTCCACTTCGTCGACGGCCTGTACCCGTTCCCGGCGCCCGCGGTCCTCGGGCACGAGGCGGCTGGCATCGTCGAAGAGGTCGGCGAGCACGTGACGTATGTTCAGCCGGGTGACCACGTGATCTCCTGCCTCTCGGTGTTCTGCGGCACGTGCGATTACTGCCTCACGGGCCACCCGAACCTCTGTCGCAACCCCGAAGTGCGGCGCGCGCCGTCGGACCCGCCGCAGCTCACGATGGCGAAGTCGGGCGAGCGCGTGAACCACTTCGCGAACATCTCGAGCTTCGCCGAGCGGATGCTCCTGCACGAGAACGCCGTCGTGAAGATCCGCGACGATATGCCGCTCGACCGGGCGGCGCTCATTGGCTGCGGCGTGCTCACCGGCTTCGGCGCGGCGCTGCGCACAGCGCGGGTGGAGCCCGGCTCGACGACGGCCGTGTTCGGCGCGGGCGGCGTCGGACTGGCGGCGATCCAGGGGTGCTACGTCGCCGGCGCGCGCCAGATCATCGCCGTCGACGTCTTCGAGAGCAAGCTGGGGCTAGCGAAAGAGCTGGGCGCGACCCACACCATCGACGCGTCGGAGGGTGATCCGGTCGCCAAGATCCGCGACATGACGGGCGGCGGCGTCGACTACTCGTTCGAGGCGATCGGCCTCGCGAAAGTCGCGGAGCAGGCGTTCGACTGCCTGCGCGCGGGCGGCACCGCGACGGTGATCGGCATGATCCCGGTGGGGCAGAAGGTGGAGCTGGACGGCCGCAGCTTCCTGAGCGAGAAGAAGATCCAGGGCAGCTCCATGGGCTCCAACCGATTCCGGGTGGACATGCCGCAGTACATCGACTTCTACCTGCAGGGGCGGCTGAAGCTGGACGAGATGATCACCAAGCGCCGCCCGCTGGAGGAGGTCAACGAGGCCTTCGCCGCCATGAAGGCCGGCGAGGTGGCGCGCACGGTGCTGATGTTGGACCAGTAAGCGACAGCGGCTAGAGGAGGCGGCTATGACA
>JBAROU010000082.1:0-11252 GCA_049642385.1 Dehalococcoidia bacterium
CTACAAGGTGGCGTAGCCGGGGATCGCAGGTCGCGGGTGGCAGCATCATGCTCTGATGATACGTCGGGCCGTGGCAAAGCGCAGAGGGTGCGGTGGCGCTGGGGCGGGTAGGTGGCGCGGATCAGTCGCGTCCGCGGCCCCACTTCAGCGATAAGCCCTCGAAGTCCTACACGGCTCACAATACGACCAGGCCACGACCATCGGCAGTGCCTTGCAAGAATCAGAACGCCCGTACTGGACGACCGCGCGTAAAGCAGCTGATCCATAGCACTTGACAAATCGTGACTTTCCGGTCGATAATATAGACGCTTCTGCCCAGCGGCTTTGCTGCGACGGTGGAAAGCTTCGAATGTCCGCGCTGTGGCCCTACGTCTGCAGTTGGTCGCGCAGGCGCCGCCGCAAGAAGAAGCGTGGCATCCGCTGACCAGGGTTCTTGCACAAGAAGTCATAAGTAGGCGCGCCGCTGGTGCGCCTCTTATACATTTGGCGACTATCTATTGGCACTCTTCCAAGGAAACAGGTGTGATCAACAGCTCAATAGACTGGATAGCCCTCGCGCAGGAGAGCCTCGAAGAGCTGGGAGGCAAGCAGTTCTATGTACCCGGCGCAAAGCTGCACTCACACATAAGGGCGAAGGGAATCGAGAAGGGCCAGGATTTCCTGCAATACCTCAGAGGGAGGGGCGTGACATTCCGGCAGTTCATGCAGGACGCGGGGGAGACGATCTCCGTCCGCGTTGCTCCGCCGCCCAGGACTGACATGCTGGTGGGATTTACAGGTGCAGCCGTGCGCGAGAGCGACCCGGAGAAACGACCAGCCAAGCAGTACCGAGAGGCGCTCAGGTTTCGTCGAGACGTTTACGGGGCGTTCACTCGCATAACGCCGGTTCCTTACCTGTATGATCCCGCTAATGACCTGTTCACAACAGAACCCCCAGAGGACGTTGATTGCTTGGAGGTTCCGGCCCTCGCGCTTGATTTGCTTCTAAACGAACGCAAGCAGTTCGCCGAATCCTTTGAACTGGAATCTGTTCGCAATGAACTGCTGAGGTCCATTGAGAAGTCTGCCAACCCGCTTGCAGCATTCCAGAAGGCCGTCTTAGACAACGGCCTCGCAGCTAGGTGGCACCAATTCAGTTATCAGATCGTCAGACGGCGAATCGAAGCCTGGGCACAGGATCATAAACTTCCTGTGCGCGACGAGTGGTTTATGGCGCCTCGGGCAGAGACCCTAAGCACACCACAGGAGATTCTTGCAGAACTCGCGCATCACATGACAGACGAGGACGCTCGGAACCTCCTAGTTCCGCTCCGGGCCGTGGAACAGATGTATCACGGTTATCCCAGGCGCAGATGACCGCTAGCGACTGCGTGCGGTGCCGCGACTCATTCTCGCCGGTATCTCTCGGGGCCGTGCCCAGGCACAATCAGGGTACGCGCCCCAGTTCCCAGGCTGGGAACCGCCCATCATTATTCCCTCACGCTACGACAGGCCGATCCTAGGGAGCTGCTGGCAGGAAGTCTTGGCTCGTGCCGATGAAGCTGGGCACGATGGCGCACATATAGTCGCCGTCCATACACCTGAATCAGGGCGCAAGGACTTCGAGAACGCCGTGTTCGCTCGACACCGGCTGGTCTGGCTCGACACTAGAGATATGTTCAACCTGTATGGAACGCCAGAGTTTACTGACCAGCTCCTTGCGCCTATCGTAGAATTCGAGAAAGAGTGGCGGGCTTCGATCAGGCCTTCCCTTGCGTGTCCCCTGATGCTTCCGGGCTCTACGTTCAAGGCGGTAGGCAAGCCCGCTGAGATCTGGCGGCGTGCGCAGCATGTGCGCATCAGCTTTGACAGCCTGGACAACGTCAAAGGGTTCGTTAAGCTGTTTCGGGAGCGTTACTACAAAGGTGATGGAGTTTGGGTAGACGAAGGGGGAACTGAGTACACCAGAGATAAGAGCGGTCACCGCATCCACACGCCTGCTGAACGACGCTGGAAATACACTGTTGATGTCTCCGAGGGCGTTCACTTCGACATGATCGACCGACATACCAATAAACACGAAAACATCGACTGTCATGGTCACATCCTCTGAGGGCTGCTGCTTGACCGTGCGTTATCCGTCAACAGCCCCCCCCGCCCGGGAAGGAACTGAACGAGGGGTAGAAAGTAGCCTCGCAGATTGAAACCGAGTGCGGTGGCGCGGCGGAGCGCGGAGGACGAGCTGAGTTGCCTAAGTGCGCGATGAGCGCAAGAATGTCCGATAGCAGCTGGCACGTCCATCGCGAGCAGTGCCACGACGAAACTTCACCGCTGACGGAGGTAATCCAGCGAAAGCGCCATGAATCTCCGAACAGCGCTACCCGCCGACGCCGAGTCGATCGCGCGGCTGCACGCAGCGAGCTGGCGCACGGCGTACCGCGGCATATACCGCGACGAGTACCTGGACGGCGACATCGTCGAGGAGCGGATGGATGTGTGGAAGCAGCGCTTTGCGTCGCCAGCGGACAACCAGTACGTCCTCCTTGCGACGGAAGGCGACGATCTCCTGGGGTTCGTGTGTGTGTACGGGAACCGTGATGCGCGCTGGGGTACGTTGGTGGACAACCTTCACGTTCGCCTCGATCAGCAGGGCCGTGGGCTGGGGCGTCGTCTGCTGGGGGCGAGCGCGATCTGGAGCCGCGAGCGCTATCCAGATGCGCTCTTGCATCTCTGGGTCCTGGATGCCAACGCGAAGGCTCGGCGCTTTTACGAACTGCTCGGGGCCGAGCAACAGGAGTCAGCGGTTAGTGAGCCGCCGGGCGGCGGCAGCGTTACCGGCTGGCGTTACGTCTGGTTCTCGATCGATCCGTTGCTGGCGCACACGGCTGGCTAGCGCGGCAGGGCGCCCGGCCGTGCGCCCCTACGACGTTGGTGGTCGTGAGGCTACGCTCTCTACGGCGTAGGCTTTACCTGGCCGAAGTGCTGGACGACCTGGAAGATGTCCGTGACGGAGACCTGACCGGAGTCGTCGATGTCCCATGGGAAGATGTTGTCGCAGTTGATGACGAGGTTCTCCGGGGCCTGGAGGTTGTACGCCTGGGCGTTGTTATCGGCGACGAGGAAGGTGTCGATGTACGTGAGGGTGACGGCCTCGGTGGTTTTGTGGGACGGGCAGACGAGGTCGACCTCGGCGACGAGGCCTTCGTAGGTCCACTCACTGTTCGCAAAACAGGCGGTTAGGTAGGTGCGATTTTCGCCCGGCAGGTACTGCTGCTCGTCAGGGCTCTCGTAATTGAGGTCCGGCAGCGGCGCACACTCGTTGGCCTGGTCTTGAAAGGTGAGGCCGGCGGAGTAGTGCATGCTGAGTGTGATGACGCGGTAGCCGTGGTCGCCGTTCGTGTTGCTATCGGGGAGGCCGGAGATGTCGTTGAGGAACACCTGGACGGTAAACGGCTGGCCCGGGTGGACGATGCAGACGGGCGCGCCGGGGCCAGACTGGCAGCCCTGGGTGACAGCGGCGCCCGGTGCGATGGCGAACGTCACATCGTAGCTGGCCAAGATGGGTGGCGGCTGCAGGCCGGCGTGCGCGCTATCGTGGCCCGATAGCGGGACGAGGGCGAGCGCCAACGCGCTCGCGAACACGAGACTCCAGCGACTACGCAATCGAACGTTCACGGCGCGCCTCCTTCTGTTCAAGCGGCATATCGGTCGCTCGATAGCTTAGCGGAGACCGCGGGCACGAGCAGGCGACGCTATGCGCGTGAGTGCAAACGGCCGGCGCTCCGCTGGGGAGCGCCGGCCGTGAATGACGCAGCGTGGGGCGGAGGCCCAGGCCCGCTAGGGCGTGGGCTTCACCTGGCCGAAGTGCTGGACGACCTGGAAGATGTCCGTGACGGAGACCTGGCCGCTTGTGTCGACGTCCCAGGGAAAGACGTTATCGCAGTTGACGACGATCGTCTCCGCGGGGCCGGCCTCGCGGACCGGATCACCGTTCTCGTCGATGATGTAGGTATCGTCCAGGAACTCCGTGCCCGGGACGAGCGTGATCGTTTCTTTGCTCTTGAACGCCGGGCAGTTGAAATCGACGCGGAAGAGGCGGCCGGTGTAGACGACTTCATTGCCTACCTGAAGACAGGCCCAGGTCAGCTGGCCGAGCGCCTCGTAGTATTCAGGGCTAAAGAAACAGCCACCGATGGAGTTTATCGGAGGCGGCTTGACGGTGAGCCCTGGCGAATAGTCGAGCTCAACGGCCATGTCAACGTAGCCTGCGACGGTGCTTGCGTCTACGTCCGGGAGGGCCGGCAAGGCATCGAGATACACTTCGAGCGTGAACGAATCGCCCGGGTGGACGATGCACTTGTAATCAGGGACGAGCGAATCGCAATTGTTCTTGAGAACGCCGCTCGAGCTGAACACGGCGATGTTGATATCGAGGCTTGGACTGGGCCCCGAGATTGCCCTCCCGCCTTCGCCCCGGTCGGGTTGGCCGGCGGCAGCGGGCGCGACCGCGTCGCCGCTGAGGACGAGCGCGAGGGCGAGCGCCACGAGGCCGGCGAGCATCGTTCTCCAGTTGGGGCGCATCCTGGCTAGTCGTATCATGTCATTCCTTCCTTTCGCTGTAGAGATCCTTCCCTATCAGGCCGATGCTACCAGAACGCCCTCAGATGATCAATAGCGTTGGCAACTTATCACTTCCGACCGTTTCGTCAACGTTCGATGGTATACTCGCAGGCATGGCACGCATCGATGGCAGGAAGCCAGACGAGCTGCGCCCGGTGCGCATCGAGACGGGCTATTTGCCGTGGGCAGAGGGATCGGCGCTGATCAACCTGGGCGGGACGCAGGTGCTCTGCGCTGCGACGGTCGAGGACCGACAGCCGCAGTTCTTGCGGGGCACGGGCTCCGGGTGGGTGACGGCGGAGTACGGGATGCTCCCTCGTTCGACGATGCAGCGCACGGGCCGGGAGGCGGCGACGGGCCGGCCGAGCGGGCGATCGCAGGAGATCCAGCGCCTGATCGGTCGTGCGCTGCGCGCGGTGACGAATCTGGACATCCTGGGCGAGCGCACCATCACGCTTGACTGCGACGTGCTGAAGGCGGATGGCGGCACGCGGACGGCGTCGATCACGGGCGCGTACGTGGCGCTGCACCAGGCGTTCGAGAAGCTCGTCGCGAATGGGAAGCTATCGGCGGTGCCGATGTCGACGGCCGTCGCGGCGACAAGCGTGGGCATCGTCGAGGGCGTGGCGCTGCTGGACTTGTGCTACGAAGAAGACGCCCGCGCGCAGGTCGACTTCAACGTCGTAATGACGGGTGACGGGCGGATCGTGGAGGTGCAGGGGACGGCGGAGGACGAGCCGTTTACGCGTCGCGAGATGGATGATCTGTTGTCGCTGGGTGAGGCGGGCATCCGGCAGCTGCTGGAGGCACAGCAAGCGGTGTTGGCGGGCGGCACGTAGACGGGCGGGCGATTCACGAATCGCCCTTACGCGCATGCGGGGTGGCGAAGCACCGACTACGCGTATTCGCCCAAAAACGTGCCGCCGAGGACATGGATGTGGCCGTGCGGCTGGCTCTGCATGGCGTCGTGGCCGACGTTGGAGAGGAGCCGGAAGCCGTTGGGGCAGTGCTTGACGCCCATTTCGAGGGCGACGGCGCCGACACGGGACATGTTTAGCCACAGCTCTTCCTGCGAGACATGCTCCTTGGGCACGACGAGGAGCATGACAGGCACCCAGTGGAGCCGGTTGCGGAAGACCAGCACGTCGTCGTCCTCGAAGAGGATGTCGGCGGGCTCCTCACGGGAGACGATGCGGCAGAAGGTGCAGTAGGTGGACATTGGGACGATTGTAGAGCAGTTCGAAGTCGCGTGCTATTGCTGCTCTGGCGTGTGATGGTCGACACGATCTTGACGAAGCTGGGCGGGGGCGGTAGGTTCTAAGCCACCTGGTAACCGGCCTGTGAGAGCCGCGTCTCCATTTAGGCGGTATCGATAGCGAAATCGGATCATGCACCGTATCGTGTTCCCTGCAATCGCTCTCGCGATAATTGCATTTGTCGCTCTGGGCGCGACGTGCGCTGAGAGCGACAGTCCACAGTCCTCGGGAGCGCCGGTGCAAGAAGCAACAGTGCCGCTCAAGCTCCCTACCTATTACCCCTCGCCGGGTCCAACCCTCCCGTGGAAAAGCGCCACCACTGGTACTGCTGAGAACGTGCAGGAGGCTGCTTCATTCGCTCGGGAACTGATCTACGCGATGCCACCATTTGAGAGCGTAGAATTGCGTTCGTTGACATACGTGGAGGCGACGGTAGGCGAGGGACGTGATCTGTACGATCCTGGTCGCGAGGACAAAATTCCGGACATCGCCGACGATGTGGCGGCGGTGATTTTCGTCGCACACGGACGGTTTGAGTGGAGGGATTTGGCTGGTTCTGCCACACCAGGACCGGTGTACTCTTCCAGGCTGCTTATCATCCCACTGGGAAAGTCGGGTTCGTTCTCAGACGCTAGCGATGAGGAGTACGACTTGAGCGCGCTGGGTGAGGTGAGCGAAGTGCCGCTGCCACTTCCTGAGTGGCCGACGCCGGTTTCGCTGGACACTGCCGGCGACTGAGTCCGCGCGGTGTATCAAACGCGCAGGCAGTCGCGTCCTTGCGGCTGCCTGCGCTCGGGCTACGGGCCCAGGAGTCTTCGGAGATCTGATCTACCGATTACTCCCTTGCGCTACTGTATGCATCATCCCACATGTTTGTCAAGCCCCCAATTTCAGCCAACTCGATCATGGTTTCGTCCCGTGCTATAGTCGGCTTGCCAGCCCAATATGAGAAGCCGGACCGAACGCCACTCGCCCATCCGTGGCTGATTTCCAGCCGTTCCGCGGCCTTCGTTACTCCCCTGCCACCGACGCAGGAGCCGTACTCTCTCCCCCTTACGACGTCGTCGACGCAGACGAGCAGGCCGCCCTCATTGAGCGCAGCCCGCACAACGTGATCCGCCTCGAGCTGAGCATCGCGGGCATGGGAGAAGCCGCCGGCGGTCGCTACACGGCGCCGGCCGAAACGCTACGTGAGTGGCGCCGGTCGGGCGTACTAGCGCAGGACGCGCAGGCATCGTTTTATGTCTACACACAGGAGTTCGAGCACGAGGGCGGCCGCAGGCGGCGCGGCGCGCTGCTCGGCCGGCTGCGGCTCGAGCCGTGGGATACGGGCGTCGTGCGGCCGCACGAGGAGACCGGCCGGGCCGCCAAGGAGGACCGGCTGCTGCTCCTGCGCCACTTGCACGCGAACGTCAGCCCGCTGTTCTCGCTCTACCGCGACCCGGCAGGCAGCATCGGCGAAGCGATCGGCGCTGCCGGCGAACCGGCGCTCGACACGCGCACGCCGGACGGCGAGCGCCACACGCTGCAGGTCGTAAACGACGCTTCGGCCATCGAGCGGATCGCGGCGGTGTTTCGGGAGACGCCGCTCTACATCGCCGACGGGCATCATCGCTACGAGACGGCGCTGGCGTATCGAGACGAATGCCGCGCGCGCGCAGCGAGCTGGACGGGCGACGAGCCGGAGAACTTCGTGCTGATGGCGCTCGTCGCCGCGGACGACCCTGGCCTCGTGCTGCTGCCGACGCACCGGCTGGTGCGACCGCCGTCGCTGCCGAACGACCTGTTCGCGCGTCTCGACCGCTTCTTCCAAGTGGACGACACGACGCCAAAGAGCTACGACGGAACGGCGCTGCTGCGACTGCTGGCGCGCGTCGCGGCGGCGGGGAACGCTGGTACGGCGTTTGGAGCGCTGGGGCTGGAGGAGGGACGGCTGCACTTGCTGACGCTGCGCGACGGCGCTGCAGCGCGTGCGCTGATGCCGGCCGGCTCGGCGGCATGGCAGGCGCTGGACGTGAACGTGCTGGAGTACGCGGTGCTGCGCGAGACGCTGGGCATGGACGTCCTTCGAGAGGCTCAGGATCAGATAGGCGCGGTGGGCTACACGGACGACGCGCGACGAGCGCTGGAGGAGGTGGAGTCCGGTCGCTGGCCGCTGGCGTTCTTGCTCAACGCGACGCCAGTCGAGCAGGTGCTGGCGGTGGCGGACGCGGGCGAGCGGATGCCGAGGAAGTCGACGTACTTCTACCCGAAGCTGGCGACGGGGCTGGTGTTGTACGCGTTCGAGTGAGGGACGGTCGAGGGGGAACGCGGCTGTTCGGCCTCGGGCTAGATCTTTCGCGCCTCCGCCAGAGGCGGGCAAGCTGCTTACGCTCAGGATGACGAGATGCGCGACAACGGTCAGGGCTTGGCGGCGCGGGCGGAAAGATGAAGGCAAGCAGCAAGATGCTAGATTCTTCGCTTACGCTCAGAATGACAAAGGGGGAAGGCGCTCAGGATGGCGGAGGACAGGAGCGTAGGATGACGGGGGAAGGCTCGCCGGACAAATCTAAAGCGTCGTAGGCGGAAAGCAGCAAGATGCTAGATTCTTCCCGCCTGAGGCGGGCAAGCTGCTTCGCTCAGAATGACAAAAGGGGAGGCGCGCAGGATGACAAGGGGGCTGGTGCTCAGGACGAGCAAGGGGCGCGACGCGGGCTAAGGGGTAGTGCTAGGCGATGACCCCGACGGCACCATGCAGACCAGGCGCCCGCTCGGTAGCTCAGCGAGGCGGCCGTTAGCGCCGTCAACCCGCGACGGCTCGCTTTCTATGTTTGCGACTACAACATAGGGTATGCCACGAAGCTTCCCCTGCTCGGCGACAGTCCAGGCACCCTCGGGCCGACCCAGAGCCGACGCCAGTTCGCGCGGCCGCCAGCGACCAACAAGAACGCGGTCGACGTCCGCGCAGGCGAAGGCATCGTGTTCCTTTGTCGCCTTACTGAGAGGTTGCAGCAATCCCGCCACCACAAAGACGTCGTCGTCCAGGAGTTCAGACCCTATGCCGCTGAGGATGCGGTCGAGCATGACGGCACAGCCAATAATGAGCGCGAGGCCCAAGAGTGTGAGTCCACTCAGGACGATGAAGAACACGCGCATGGCCGCCTCCTTCGCCAGCGATCTTACGCCGTGGGCGCGGCGCGGCGCAAGAATCATACGTACTAGGCCGGCTAGGACGTTTGCTCTATGCATGCGTCGCTGGAGTAGAAGCAGCCATGGTCGGCCGCGAGCGAGATTCTTCGCGCCTCCGCGAGAGGCGGACAAGTGAGGCGGGCAAGCTGCTTCGTTCAGGATGGCAGGGGGCTCAGATAATGGTGCGCGACGGGAGCAGCGGTTAGAGCTTGGCGAGGCGGGCGGAATAGAGATCGGGGACGGACTCTAGCTCGCGGAGCATGTCGGCGTCAGGTACGACGCCGTCGACCTGCAAGACCATCATGGCACGGCCGGCCTCCTGGACGGGAGGACTGACCACCATCAGCTTGATGTTGACGCCGTGCTCGCCGAGCAGGACGCCGACCGCGCCAACCATACCTGGCCGGTCGACGTTTTCGCAGATGAGGAGGTAGCCGTCGCCGGGCGGAATGTTGAGCGAGTAGTCGTTGACCTGCGTAATGTGGGTGCCGTCGTGGAACGCAGTGCCGGCGACCGTGGTGACGCCGTGGTCAGTCGTGAGGCGCACGACGAGCACGTTCGGGTAGTCCTCCGACGGCCCCTTGCGCTCATCGATGCGCAGGCCGCGGCGCTCGGCGACCATGTTGGCATTGACGATGGTCACGTTCTCTTCGCTCACGGAGGCGAGCAGCCCCTTGATCGCTGCGGCCTTGAGCGGCATCACATCGTGGTTGGCGAGCTCACCGAGGTATTCGATCGAAACCTGCTGGAGCTGGCCATCGCAGAGCTGCGTTGCGAGCGAGGCGGTACGTTCGGCGACGGCGAGGAAGGGGCGGAGGACGGCCATCGTTTCGGCGGCAACGAAAGGCGCGTTCACGGCGTACATGGCGGGTTCGCCGCGGAGCACCGTAAGCACCTGCTCCGCGACGTCTACGGCGACGCGCTCCTGCGCTTCTTCCGTCGATGCGCCCAGGTGGGGCGTGACGATGGTTTTGGCGTGGGTAAGGAGCGGGCTTTCGGTGGGGGGCTCTTGCTTGAACACATCGAGCGCGGCGGCGGCGACGCGTCCGTCATCGAGCGCGCGGAGGAGCGCATCTTCATCGATGAGCTCGCCCCGTGCGGTGTTGATGATGCGTACGCCGGGCTTCACGTTGGCGAACTGCTCCTCGCTGAGTAGGTCGCGGTTGGCGCCGGCCATCGTCACGTGGAGGCTGATGAAGTCGGCCTGCGCGAGGAGTTCGTCCAGCGACACCAGCTCGACGCCCAGGCTCTGGGCCCGTTCGGCGGCGACGTAGGGGTCGTTGGCGATCACGCGCATCTCCATCGCGCGGGCGCGGCGAGAGACTTCGGTGCCGACGCGACCGAGGCCGATCAGTCCGAGGGTCTTGCCGCGCAGCTCGATGCCGACGAACTTCGCGCGCTCCCAGCGCCCGGCGCGGAGGGAATCGTACGCTTCGGGGACGTGGCGGGCGAGGGCGAGCATGAGGGCGATGGCGTGCTCCGTAGCGGAGATGGTGTTGCCCCCGGGGGCGTTGACGACGACGACGCCTCGCTGGGTGGCGGCGTCGAGATCGATGTTGTCGACGCCGCTGCCGGCGCGGCCGACGACCTGGAGCTTGACGCCGGCCTCGATCACGGCTGCCGTGACCTTCGTCTCGGAGCGGACGACGAGGGCTTCGTAGTTGGGAATAAGGGCGAGCAGCTCTTCGGGAGAGGGGCGGAGGCGGACGTCAACGTCGACCCCGCGGGCGAGATAGTCGACGCCCTCCTGGGCGATGGGGTCGGTGATGAGAACCTTGGGCATGATCGGTTGTACTGTAGCGCGGACTGAAGTACGCGGCATAGGCCTATCGACACGCTCGGGATGGCGTGTGCGGAGGGACGGAGGAGAAGCGGAGCCCGTTGCCCCACCGGCTAGATCCTTCCCGCCTGAGGCGGGCAAGCTGCTTCGCTCAGGATGACAGTGGGGCGCTCAGGGTGACGTATGTGCTGGTGCGTAGCGGACGGAGGTGCGCGGCATGGGGCTAATCGCTGCTGCATTCCACCGAGACAGGTGGCAGGGGATCGCCCGGTTGCGCCGCGCCGAGGCCGTTCGGCGAAACGAGCCTTGCCGCAGCGCGTCGCTCGGCTTCAATCGTGGACCTGTCATCAAAGATACTGACGGTTACGTCTCCAGTCCAGATGCGTAAGCTATCGGAGACTTCTTGAGCGTCGGCTCCGCGAATTTGGAACACCTCACCTTCCTTGGCC
>JBAROU010000099.1:0-1686 GCA_049642385.1 Dehalococcoidia bacterium
AGCTGCTTGACGTTGGCCTGTCTGGCGGCGGAGAGCGCGGCGGTGAGCAGGTGGCCCTTGGCGGTGAGGCGATAGCGGTGGCTCTTGGAGATCTTGCGGATGAGGCCGTGGGCGCGTAGCAGGCGAATCTGGCGGCCGACTTTCGCGGAGAGTCGACGGGCCGCGGCCGTGTTCGCGGGGCGGTGGTTGGGATGGAGATGGCGCCGGAGGTCGCGATTGCGAAAGCCTGCGGTGGCGAACTCGCCACGGGAGATCGCTTTGAGGAGGGCGATGTCGTCGGGGTGGCCGATGCGCAGGGCGCGGACGCGGCGGTGATGGTAGGTGGTGTGCCGGGAGACGTGGTCGAAGAGTTGAGATACCGGGGTGTAGTCCTCGACGATGGAAAGGGCGCCGAGGTAGGTGTCGTTGGCGCGTTGCGAGACTTCGGCGCGGCGGTGGAGATCGGCGACTCCCTTGCGCATCGGGCGCCACGCCAGCTTGCTCTGCGGTCGGTCGGTCAGGGGTCGCAGGACTTTGAAGTCGGCCGGGTTGCCGATCGTGGTCTCCACGCGGAGGAGAAGGGCTCCCTTTTCGTACATCTTGATCGAGTTGCCATTGCACCAGTGCTTGACGCGGACGCCGGGGACGCGATCCTTGAAGCTGGTCACCAGCTCACCGGTGAAGTGGCCAGGAGCCTTGCGGGCGAGGAAGCGCATGACGTCAGGGCTCTGAAAGTGCGTCATCGCGTGGCGGGTGAAAGTGGGAGAGAGGGCGGCGAGGGTGCGTGGATCCCGGAACATGACGTCGCTGGCCCACTCGGTCTGGTAGGCCGACCAGTAATAGCGCTGCGGCCAGGGCTTGAAGATCTGCTCGTGCAACGGGTTGACCCGGTACGTGATCGCCGACAGAGTCAGTGGCCAATCGATGTCGAGCTGTTCGTCGGCCAGACGTTGGGCCAGCTCCGGGTCGCCCAAAGCAGTGAAGCAGTTCTCATGACGCTTGAAATCGGTGCTGCCCGCCTCGCGCAGCTGACAGGCTAGCCACTCGCGGCCATTGAGGCAGAGCTGGACGTTGAAGGGAAACCAGGTCTGCAGCCGGACGCTCATGAAGCCGAAACGCGGGTGGAGGTAGTAGTGGTAGAGGTGGATGCACTTGCGCGGTCGCAGCTTCAGCCCGCGCTCGCTTCGATCCTGGGAGCGCTGGTACTCGAAGCTCATGCAAGGTTCGATCACCCGCAGCACGCGGATGAGGCCCTCCTTGATGGGAAACTCGGTGAGCAGTCGGCGGGCGAGCGCCTCTTTGTCGGTGGAGCTCGCCGGCAGGTATCGAATGGGCCGCTGTCGCTTCTCAGCCTCGGCGAGCGATGCTTGCTCGAGCCGCTGGCTGGTGGCGCGCACGAACTCCTTGAAGTCGAGCAGGCGCACGCCGGCTCGGTGCAGAAAGATCTGCATGCCTCCCTTGCGAATGAGAGCTAAGAGCGAGCCTCGAAACACCATGCGGTCGAAGCCGCTAAGGACGCAGGTGACCAACGAGCCGTAGCGTGCTAGAAATTTCTCCACGGCGCCGCTCCTCGGGAAGTAGGTTGTCTGGCAACTACCTTCTTACCCGAGAATCGGCGCCGTCGCCACATCTGGACTTGGGTTGCGGGCGAGCGAAGCGGAGCCCGCGCTAGGTTCAGCTGCAACACACGCCTGAGCGGATGGGCAA
>JBAROU010000106.1:0-8184 GCA_049642385.1 Dehalococcoidia bacterium
GTTCCCTTACATCTCGATGCGGCCCGTCAGGCGTTCGGCACAGATCTGAATCGACTCAGTGACGAACTCGAGCGCTACGTGCACCGCCTCCAACTGCCGGCCATCGCACTCCCGCGTTCTGAAAAGCAAGCGGCAGATGCGGTTGAGATTGCTGCGTTGACGGACGCCGAGGCCTGGCACGTGCAGGGGCGGTTGCTCACCGATATTGGGGCGACTGAAGAGGCGGAGAAGGCGCTGGCGAAGGCGCTGGCCGCGGCGCCTAGCCACCGAGGCGCCCGTGTCGCCTTGGCACGGGTGCGCCTGCAGCAGGAGCGTCGCGACGAAGCAGTCGGGATCCTGACAGCAGTCGCCGCTGAGGCGGCCGATGACTTCGAGCCGCATTACTACCTCGCCACCGCCCTGGCTGCCGCCCACAGATATGAGGAAAGTCTGAAGCCGTACGATCGCGCTGTAACGATCAATCGACAGTCGGCGGTGACGTGGTTCGGCCTCAGCCAGGCCGCGCTGGCGCTGAAGCGCGACAGCCAAGCCGATGCCGCGATGCACCAAGTGCAGGGTCGTTACGCCGATCCGTCGTGGTACTACTCGCGCGCGCAGTTCGCATTAGGCCTTGGCCGTAATGAACTGGCCGCCCGCGACATCAAACAGTATTTGACGCTCGCCGGCTGGGGCAACGAGTCGGCGCCCTACGCGGCCTTTATCGGCGCTATCGCACATTGGCGCTTGAGCCAACCCGCGGAAGCAGACGCGTTGCTCGCAACCGCTTCGCGCGCAACCTCTCCGAAATCTTGGGCGGCCACGGTCGTTCAATATCTGCAGGGTCAGCTGAAGGACGAGGGTTTTCTCGATCGCGCGAGGGACAACGGCCAGCGGACCGAAGCGCACGCCTACATAGGCGTCCGGCTGCTCCTTGCCGGTCGAAACGACGAGGCACGAGAGCACTTCCTGTGGGTAAAGACGCGCGGCGATCGCAATTACACGGAGTACGGGCTGGCTGTCGCCGAACTCGAGCGATTCGACCAGGGCCAAGGCACCCCTGGGCCCTGAGAAAAACCCTCGCTGTCAGATCACGGGCCCTCGCTATTCCGTCCGGAGCGCCACCATCGGATCGACGCGTGACGCCCGCCGCGCGGGCAGGTAGCCGGCGTGAACTGAGGGTTTTCGATCCAGCGATCGGTCGGCTCAGCGATCTTGACCGCGCTCCCGGTCGCCATCTGCCGGAGCCACATGGTCGTGCGCCCTCCGCTCCGGGTCGTGTAGGCGAGATATTTCTCATCCCTTCGCTGATCGGCTCCTCGACGGTCGGGCGCTCGGGGCGACCCTCCGCGTCTCCCTGCGAAGTCAGCCCTACACGGCGGCGATAGACGTGCGCGTCGTTGGCGTGATCGAGGCAACGAAGGAACCGTCGTACGTCCGCGATCCGCCGTACTCGGTGGAGACGATCTACCTGCCGGTGCCGCTCGAGCACCCATTCGCACTGGCCCTGTACGTGCGCGCACACGAGTCAGCCGCGGTGGCTCCGCTCATCCGTGATGTCGTGCGGCA
Organism: Dehalococcoidia bacterium; assembly: GCA_049642385.1. Lineage (GTDB taxonomy): Bacteria > Chloroflexota > Dehalococcoidia > DSTF01 > RBG-16-68-14 > JBAROU01. Next base: position 1,546 of record JBAROU010000106.1, read on the forward strand.
GATCGATGCGCGGGTCCCGATTCTGCAGCTCGAGTCGCTCGCGCAAGCCAACGAGCGGTTCCTGATAGCCGAGAACACTCTGGCCCGTGCGACGGCCATCCTCGGTCTCATCGCGCTGTTCCTCGCAACCTGCGGTCTCTATGGCGTCCTCTCGTACATAGTCACGCTGCGCTCGCGCGAGATCGCCGTGCGCCTCGCGCTCGGCGCGAAGCCGAGGGCGATGGTACGCATGGTGCTGTCGCAGGCGATGACGACGGCGGTGGTGGGGACGATCATCGGCGGCGCTGGAGCGATCGCCGTCGGCCGCGTCATTCAGTCAGAGGTTTACACACCCGGCGGCCTCAACCCGGCCGCGATCGTCTGGCCCGCGGCGGTGCTTATTGCAGTGATGCTCGCCGCGTCGGCGATCCCGGCTGCGAGGGCGGGACGAGTCAATCTGTTGCAGTTGCTGAAGGAGAATTGACGCCGCTCGCACTTGTTCCGGAACAGGCGGGATTCTTGCGCCGCAGTCTTCGCGAACTAGCGGCCCGCCAACTGCTTCTCGATCGACGCGCGGAGCGACGGCAGGCGGCGCAGCGCGTTCTCATAATAGACCTTGCGCAGCACGTCGTCGGGAAGGCCCAGCCCGGAGATGTTCCAGCGGCCGTGCCCCGGCGATCCCCCAACCGTCCGTATCTGCGCCGGATGGTAGAAGTACTCGTCGAGGGTTTCGAGCGTCCTCCAGTGCGGTGTCCAGAACTCGTCGGCCCCGCGGTTCGGACTGCCGTCGGTCCCGAAGAGGACGCGATCCTGGTATTTGATGATGAATTCGCGCCACAGGCGCGGCGCGCGTCCAACATCCTGGAACGCTGCCGACAGTTCGATGTCGGCATTCGCGTATTTATCGAGGAACGCTGCGAGCTTCTGAGGATCGTAGTACAGCATCGCCATGTGAGCGTTCACGAAGCGCGTCTTCGGGTGCTTCCGATGCATGTTCTCGCGCGCCTTCTCGATCACTTCGTGGGGCGGCCCGCTCTCCTGCAAGTTCCCTGAAGTGTCGCCGGGGCGGCGCCAGAGGCCGGCTTCGTACCGCTCGTTCTTCGGACCAATAGGATAGAACCGGCCAACCGAGTCGCTGGTGTGGATCATGACGGGCTTGTCGTACCGCGCGAGCATCTCCCAGATCGGATCGAGGCGGGGATCGTCGGCCTGGATGAAGCTCCCGTCTCGATTCTTGAGCTGCTGTCCGAGCGCCTTGGAGACCTTCATGCCGAGCACGCCAGCCTTGAACGCGCGCTCCATCTCCGCGGCGAACCTCTGCGACCAGCCGGGCTCATTGATCCCTTCGCCGCTGAAGGTGATGAACGTGGCCACCCTGTCCCTGTACGGCTCGCCAGCCTTGAGAACGGTATCGAGTTCTCTTCCCGTGCCGCCGTTCAGATTGACGACGGCACCGACGCCGATCGAGTCGAGCAGCTTGACGAAGCGCTCGTACTCCGCCGGTGTCGTCAGTCCCCGCCCATGGAGGTGAAAGTCGATGGCGGGGAACTTCGCGCGAGTGATGTTCGTCCGGGGCAGCCGAAGCAGTGTGAGCGGCATCGGCGGCACATCCGGTCCGCTCGACACCCATCCGGCCGGCGGCGCCACCGCCTCCATCGACGGCAGCGGAGGAATCCAGACCTCACGCTCTTTGACGTTCGCGGGAGCCCTGGGCTCGAGCGGAGGCTCGGGGCTCGGCGCGGCGCCCGCCCAACCCTGCGGACCGATTTCGTCGCCGCGCTGTCCGGCGCCACGGCCGGAGGCCTGCGCGTCCCGGGACGATTGGGATGCATGCGAGTCCGTCTGGAACGAGACCGCCGCGAGCGCGGCGATAACGCCTGCGATGAACGCCAGCAAAACTGATGAACTGCGACGCATCGGTGCTCCCTTCCGGAACGAGACGAAGGATCGGGCCACGCGGTGCGCATAGAGCGACCGCAAGGACGACCAGCTGCACCCGGGCCAATGTTGGTGCAGGCCAATGGCCTCAGTAGATCGTCCCCCAGCGGTCCGTCCAGATCGCGAACACGACACCAGCCCCCTGGAGGTTTGCGAACAGCGTCCGCCCATCGGGGCTGAACGTGGCGCCGGCCCATTCGCTTCCCTCCTGCCCGGGATAGATATTCTGAGCGAGCCGGTAAATCAGGTTCCCGCTGCGCCGCAGGAGGTGCAGATACTCCGCGCCGGCCCCATCCTCGCAGATGATCAAATTGTTGCCGCTCGGCGAAACACACATGTTGTCAGGCGCGCCCATCGCGGCTTCGTCTGTGGACTCGAAGAGCAGCTCGAGCTCCTGCACGTCGTTGTTCTTGAGGTGCAGCTCCCAGATCTGACCGAGCCCTGCATCTCCGCCGTTGGTGCAGTCGAAGAACACGCTGTTCCGGCTGTACACGGCCCCCTCGCCCCGCGTGAACGTCGCTCCACCCTTGGCGAGCCCCTGCTTGTATGTGTAGAGCGCGTCAGCACGGTACGCCGCCTCGTTGCTCGGATCGTCGATGTCGACCCAGGTCACCGGGAGCTTCACGCCGGCTTGCTGGCCGGTGCGCGTGTCGTAGGCGGGCGCGCCGTCGATCGCGAGCATCTGCACACGGCCGGTGCCGGCGAGGTTGCCGGGCGTGTCGGGCACGAACCGGAACGTGCCGCACGGTCCGCGATCGGACGTGATGTAGACGATGCCCGTTGCGGGATCGACCACCGCGGCCTCCGGAAAGTGCAGACCGAGGTTGACGAGGGGCTCCGCGGCGGTCTCGCTCGAAGCATGGGCAGGCACTTCGAAAATGTAGCCGTGCTGCTTGTCGAGCGTGCCCGACGGGCCAAGGTTGGTCTCCTCGCACGTCAGCCATGACCCCCACGGGGTGATGCCGCCAGCGCAGTTGCGCACGTGTCCGCTCGCGCTCACGAACGAGTCGACCAGCAGGCGGCTGTCGGGATCCACCGTCAGCGTCGACGTTCCGCCGCCGGCCTTGGGATCGTACGGGGCGGCGCCGATCGGCGTCCCCGCTCCGCGTTCGTGGTTGCACACGAGCCGCACGAGGCCGTGGCGGTCGAATGCGCCCATGCCATCCGCGTTGCTCGGAAAGAGGCGGCCGTCCGACATCGGATCGTTGCGGCGAATGAGCACGTTGTACTTGAAGCCGTCCGGCAGTGCGAGGAGCACCTCGCCGGTGTTCTCGGACGCGATAGGCACCAGCGGACCGAAACCCGGGATCGTTCCGCCGTATTGGGGCACTGAGGCACGAGTGGGCCGCGCGAGGACAAGGTCGAAACCGATGAGACTGCCACCAGCAAGTGCGGAGCGCTTTAGGAACGATCGGCGATTGTGAAGCATTGTCTCCCCCTCTTGATCTTTTGTGTGCGGCTGACGACGGCTCAGCCAGCTCGACGATTACTGGGGCGGACGCGAGCCGCGCTCCGCGCGAGAGACTACCACTCGTCTGCCGAGTGTCAATCGCTTTATTCGTCAGCTCCGATCGCACATGAATGAGGACCGGCGAACAGGCCGGCCGCAGGTCGCGGTTGTAAACCGGGCGCTGGCGGACACGTTCGAGGGCCCCGCGCTCGGGGCAACGCTGCGCGTAGGCACAGCGCAGCCAGCCTTACACGGCAGCGCTGTCGATTTCTGAGTCCTGGGGGCACTACTTGGCGGCTCAATTTCTGACGCAACCAGAGCGGCGTCCGATGCGTTATCTCCGACGAGCGAATCGAGGCCTCTCCCTCGCTATTCCGTCCGGAGCGCCACCATCGGATCGACGCGTGACGCCCGCCGCGCGGGCAGGTAGCCGGCGACGAGCGCCACCGACGTCAGCACGACCAGCATGGCCGCGAACGTGGCGGGATCGCGCGGAGTCACGCCGAACAGCAGGCTGTCGGCGCTGCGCACCGCCAGCCACGACACGATCGTGCCCAGCACCATGCCGACCGCGGCGAGCGACAGCGTCTGCATGACAATGCGCGCCTGGACGTCCCGCGCGGACGCACCAAGCGCCATGCGGATGCCGATCTCCTGCGTCCGCTGGCTGACCGAGTAGGAGATCAGCCCGTAGATGCCAAGTGACGCGAGCACCAGCGCGAACACCGCGAACCCGCCGAGCAGCAGGACGAGGAAGCTCCTCGGCGAGACTGACTTGTCCACCAGCTGCTGCAGCGTGCGGAAGTTGCCTGGCAGATTCGGCGCAATCGGGCGCAGCGCGGCGCGCACGGCGCTCGCCATGTGCTCCGGCGGCAGGGACGAGCGGACGACGAGATCCGCGGACGGCAGGTCGAGGCACTGACGCAGCGGGATGTACATCTCGTTCCCCGACTCCTGCTCGAGCGCGAGATGGCGGACGTCGCCGACGACCCCGACGACGCGGCGCTCCTTCGCGCACGGTCCAAGCACGAACTTTCCGATCGGGTCCTGCCCCGGCCACAACGTCCTCGCCATCGTCTCGTTGACGAGCATGACGGGTTCGCCGGACGGCGTGTCATCGATGGAGATGTCGCGCCCCGCGCGCAGCGGGATGCCCATCGCCGTGATGTAGTTGTCGCTGACGATGCGCGGGAACGCGAGCGGGAAGCGGGCGCGGTCGTAGGTCACGCCCTTGGCGGGCGAGCCCCAGGTGCGGTTGCGTCCGAGCGGCAGCGCGTCGGTGATGCCCGCGCTCTCGACGCCGGGAATCTCCTTCACGCGGCGCAGGACTTCGTCGTAGTAGGCGTTCCTCTGTTCGATGTTCTCGAAGCGGCGGTCCGGATCGACGCGGATGGCCGCCGCCTGCTCGGGTACGAAGCCCATGTCCACCTCGAGGACGCGCATGAGGCTCCGCACGAGCAGGCCGGCGCCAACGACGAGCACACAGGCAAACGCAATCTCGGCAATCACCAGCGCGTTGCGGACCCAGGCGCGGCGGCGTCCTTCGGTGGTCCCGCGCGCGGCATCCTTCAGCGCGTTCGTGAGCGCCGCGCCGCGTCCCTGGAGCGCGGGCGCGAGACCGAACACGATGCCGGTCGCCATCGCAATCCCGAGCGTGAACGCCAGCGTCGTGAAGTCCGTGCGTACCTCGCGGAGCAGCGGGATGCTGACGGCCTCGAGCCCGGCGAGCGCACGCGTGCCGGCAACGGCCAACACCAACCCGACGATGGCGCCGCTCAACGAGAGCACGATCCCCTCGGTCAGCATCTGCGCGACGAGCCGCCATCGCCCGGCTCCGAGCGCCGTCCGGATCGCGATCTCCCTCTGGCGCGCCGCCGTCCGCGCGAGCAGGAGGTTCGAGAGGTTCGCGCACACGATCAGCATCACCATGCCGACCGCGCCGGCCAGCACCCACACGGCGAGGCGGATCCGTCCGCTGACTTGATCCCGCAGCGGCTTCACGTTGCCCTGGAAGGCGTTGCGGCGGCCGGCGGTCTCCGCGGAGAGCTGCGCGGCAATCGTCCTGACCTCCGCGTGCGCCGCCTGAGGCGTGACGCCGGGCTTCAGCCGCCCGATCATCGCCATCGTATTGCCCCACCGGTTGGTCTGCTCGGCCAGCGGGAACGGGAAGTAGAGATCGAAGTGGCTGCCCGGCGCGAAGACGGAGGCGAAGTCGAACGACGCGGGGAGGACGCCGACGACGGCGTGCGGCTCGTTGTTGATGGTCAGCGCCGTGCCGACGATGGAGGCGTCGGAGTTGAAGCGGCGTTCCCAGAAGCCGTGCGAAAGCATGACCGCCTTCGGACCGTTCCAGGTGCACTCCTCGGAATTGAACGTGCGTCCGAGCGCGGGCCTGACTCCCAGGACGTCGAAGAAGTTGTCCGATACCGGGACGCCGCTGAGCCGCTCGGGCTCTCCCTTGCCGATCAGGAGGTTGTCGCCGACGCCGTAGAAGGCGAAGAATCCGGCGACGGCCGAGAGCGACTGGGTGCGTTCCCGGAGATCCACCATGTGGCCTACCTGGGTGGTCTGCCCCGACAACCCCGCCGTGTCGCGGTTGGCGATCCAGACCAGCCGATCGGGCTCGGCGAAGGGCAGCGGCCGCAGGATCAGCGTGTGGACGACGCTGAACACCGTGACGCTGGCGCCGATGCCGAGGCCGGCGATGAGGATGGCGAACGCCGCGAAGCCGGCGTCTCGCCGCAGGACGCGGATGGTGTAACGCAGATCCTGAAGGAGCTCGGGGAGGGCCATGCGCGCTTAGACGGGTGGATGGCGCGCTTCGTTTACGGGACTGGACGCGGATCTCGCGGATGGTGGGCTGATTGTTCGGAGCACTCGGCCTCCGCCCTGAAGGTATTCAGCCGTTATTGGTTGTTGGTCGCCGATGAGCTCTAGTCCGTGCTAGACAAGTCGTTCTCAGCGTGGCGCAAGCCAGTCCACGACCAACGGCGGCGGGATCTCCATTATTCAAGCTACTTAACGGCCTACACCCTTCAGAACCGGCGAACCGATATGGTTCATCAAGAGTTCATTCTTCGTTCTTCCCCATGACAGAACATCCTGGCGCTCAACCTCGGTGGCAGTGTCTGCCGCTACGTCGTACAGCAGTCGGACGACTTGCCGATCTTGTTTGCGCACCGTCAACATAAGCACGTCACCATCAGGTGCCCAGGACTCAGGACTGTACGCCACAATGTTGGCGAACACGCGCGACGACGATGTCAAGTCTG
>JBAROU010000112.1:0-28671 GCA_049642385.1 Dehalococcoidia bacterium
CCGACGCTGTCGATTACCTCCGAGACCTCGCGCGGCGTCGGGCGGCGTTCGGTGCCCTTGAAGCAGAGGTGCTCGACGAAGTGGGAGAGGCCGGCCTGTTCGTCGGTCTCATAGCGGGAGCCGGCGCCGACATAGCAGCTCACCGCCACCGAGCGGGTGTGGGGCATCGGCGCGGTTACCACCCGCAGTCCGTTGTCCAGTGTGGTCTGTTGGAACGCGCCGTCCTGCATGAGATTAAACGAGCGATTCGCCTGAGGCGAATCGCTGCCTTCCCAGTCAGTGTACGGGTCGCCGGTACGAGCCGTCAACGACGGAGTGGATCAGCCAGAACCGCCGACTGTACGTTCAGCGCAGCGGACGGCGTAGCCCTGTACGCAGATACGCGCCACTCCTGGCTGTCGACCCCTTCTCCTCTTGACCGCTTACCCCCGCCTACGCCTATCATGGCGTGTCGGGCCCACGACGGGCCCGGATCCCGGCAGCCACAGGCAAGGAGGAAGCTATGCCTATCTATGTTTCCATCGCTTCGTTGACCGACCAGGGCGTGCGAACCATGAAGGACCTGCCACAGCGACTCCAAAATGCCGACCAGCAGTTCGCCGCTATGGGCGCCACACTGCGCGAGGTGTACCTGCTAATGGGCGAGTACGACTACGTCGTCATCGCAGAAGCGCCGGACGACGTGACGATGGGACGCATCGCCCTCGCCATCGCCGGACAGGGGAACGTGCGCACGAAGACGTTCCGCGCGTTCGACCGAGGCGAGATGGTGGAGATGGTAGAGGGCCTGCCATAGGCCCGGCCGCCACGATGTCATCGCCTCCGCAAGCCGCCCGCGACCACCTGCGCGAGGCGATGGCGCGCCACGAGCGCAACGACATCGCGGGCGCGCTGGAGGAGGCGCGGCGAGCGCTGGCGCTTGCGCCCGATTTCGCCGACGCGCGTTCGTATCTCGGGGCGACGCTCGTCACGCGAAAAGGGCGCTACGCGGAAGGCCTGGCGGAGTTGGAGCGCGCGCGCGAGGCGGCCCCCGAGGACGCTGCGATCCTGTACACGCTCGGCTGGTGCTACGAGTTCGTCGCGCACGGGGTTTCGCGGCGACCGCAGGCCGGCCTCGAACCAGAGGAGCTGTATCGAAAGGCCGAGGGCTTCCTGCGGCGCTGCCTGGAGCTAAACCCGGAAGGCAAGCTGAAGGACGACGCCCAAGACTTGCTTTCGTCGATCATTCGAGAGGACGTGGGATGACACGGGTAAGAACGTTCCTGTTCGGCCTGGGGCCGTTCGGCGTCGGCATCGGTCGGCTGGCCGCAGAGCGCACGGAGGTCGAGCTCGTCGGCGGCATCGACTTGGCACCGGACAAGGCCGGACAGCCGTTGTACGACGTGCTTGGCGTCGAGGCGCCGGGCGGCGCGTCGAACGCAAGGGTCGAGTCGGATGCCGAGCGCTCGCTCGCGACCGCCCGGCCAGACCTGGTGCTGCACGCGACAGGGTCGTACCTGCCGGACGTGCTGCCGCAGCTGATCGCCTGCGCGCGCGCCGGAGCGAACGTCGTCTCGACATGCGAAGAGCTTTCGTTCCCGTGGGAACGCCATCCGAATCCAGCGAAACAGCTCGACAGCGAGGCGAAGGCGCACAGCGTGACCATGCTGGGTACGGGAATCAACCCCGGGTTCTTGATGGACACGCTGGCGGCGGTGCTGAGCGGCGTCTGCCAGCGCGTCGAACGTGTGCGCCTCGCGCGCATCGTGGACGTTTCGACGCGGCGGGAGCAGCTCCAGCGCAAGGTGGGCGTGGGCCTGACGGCGGAGGAGTTCCAAGAGCGCGTCGCAACAGGACGCTTCGGGCATGTGGGGCTGAAGGAGTCATGCTGGCTGCTCGCCGAGGCGCTGGGCTGGCAGCTCGACACGCTAGAGGAGACGATCAAGCAGATCGAAGGGGCGGACGGCCGCGGGGCGGGCATCCGCCAGCTCGCCACGGGCACGCTCGGCGACCGAACTGTGATCGAGGCGCTGGTGCAGATGTCGACGGACGTTGACCGCGCACGCGACGAGATCGAGATCGACGGGACGCCGCCGGTGCGCATGACGATCGATGGAGGCGTGCCAGGCGACCACGCGACGGCGGCGATCATCGTGAACGCCGCGCGCCGCGTCGTCGATCACGCGCCGGGTCTGATCACGATGCTCGATCTGCCAGTCGTAACGAGCGTTGGAGCCAGGCCGTGACGACGATCCTCGAACGCTTCGAGCAGCTCCATCCAGCGTCGCGCAAGCTGCACGAACGCGCGTCGCGCCTGTTCCCGGACGGCGTGACCCATGATGTGCGCTTCTTTCGCCCGTTTCCCCTTTACGTCGAGCGAGCGGATGGCTCGCGCAAGTGGGACGTGGACGGCAACGAGCTCATCGACTACGTGATGGGGCATGGCGCGCTGCTCCTGGGCCACAACCACCCACACGTGAAGGACGCCGTCGCGCAGCAACTCGAACGCGGAACGCACTTTGGTGCGTCGCAGGAGCGCGAGATCGAATGGGCGGAGCGCGTCCTGAACCTGATCCCGTCGGCTGAGGTCGTGCGCTTCACCAGCTCCGGCACGGAAGCGACGATGATGGCCGTGCGCCTCGCCCGCGCGCACACGGGCCGCGATACGCTGGTGCGCTTTCGCTATCACTTCCATGGCTGGAACGACAACATGGTGGGCCTACCCGACCGCGAGGGCGTTCACCCGCACGCGCTGGGCGTGCCGGACAGCTCGCTGGCGAACGTCGTCGTCGTGCCGCAAAACGACATCGGTGCGCTGGGACGAACGCTGGACGAGGAGGATGTGGCAGCGGTGATCCTGGAGCCGACGGGCGCGGGCTGGGGTACGATCCCGCTCGACGCGTCGCTCCTGGCTCCGATCCGAGAGGCGACGCGGCAGGCGGGCGCGGTGCTGATCTTCGATGAGGTGGTGACGGGCTTTCGCGTCTCGCCGGGCGGCGTGCAGGCCGCGACGGGCATCACACCGGACATCACAACGCTCGCGAAGGTGCTCGCGGGTGGGCTGCCCGGCGGCGCGGTCACCGGACGGCGCGAGATCATGTCGAGGATCGAGTTCGGCGAATCGAACCGCGCCGACTTTAGCCAGCGCATCCCTCATCCGGGCACATACAACGCTAACCCCCTCTCGGCTGCCGCTGGCATCGCCGCGCTGGACGTCGTCGCGACGGGCGAACCGGCGCGGCACGCGAACGGCCTCACACGCGACCTGGTGCGGCGGCTGAACGAGGCGATTCGCAGCGCGAGCATCCCAGGCTGCGTCTACGCAGAAGCCTCGATGTTCCACATCATCCTGGGCGCGGAGTGCCCGCCTCCCACCGACAACTTCGGCTGGGACTGGCAGGGCGCGCCGAGCGACCGCATGCCTCGCGCGCCGGCCGAGACCGCGTGGGCGCTGCGTCGCGGGATGCTGAACGAGGGCATCGACCTGATGGACACGGGCGGCCTGGTCTCCGCCGCCCATACGGAGAGGGACGCCGACCGTACGATCGAGGCGTTCGAGCGCACCGTGCGCCAGATGAAGGACGAAGGCATCGCCTAGTCATCCGCGCAGCGAGAACCTCGTCGTTGGCTTCGAGGGCGTTTGTGGGCAGATTCACAAAATGCGGTAGATCTGTCAAAAAATGTTAGGAACTTCCCTACTGGAGGTCTGCGGGACGGTGCCGAGCGGCCGATACTGGAAGTAGAATTCGCGTAGTGTCGCGATAAAGGCAAACCACTCGAAAGGGTGGGACGCAAAGCGATAGGGCCTACCCCTCGCCAACGGCGGGGAACGGCAGCCGCGCTACCGAAGGCACGGATACGATCGTTTGCTTGAGGTAGCCGGACATGGCCCAAGTCTCAGCTCTCGACACCCTTCCCCGTCCGAACGCGGCTGCGCCAGAGAGCGACACGCCACCGACGACGGCGACCGGAGTCGGCTCGCCGCCGGCGCGGGTGCCGCGCCACGGCCGAGTCAGCCATCTATTGTGGCTGATGGCGCCGTTGCTGTATGCCATCGTCGGCTGGTCTTTGGGTGGCAAATATCTCGTCGACGAGCGCACGCAGCAGGTCGTTGAGGTCGCCGGCATCGTGCTGATCGCGTGCGCCGGACTGGCGCTGGCGCAATACGTACGCAGCCGCAACATCCAGGTCGAGCGCGCGTACTCGGCGCATCTGGAGGAACTAAGCCAGCGCCTGCGCAGCCTGGCCTACCGCGACTCGCTCACCGATCTCTACAACCATCGGTTCTTCCACGAACAGCTCAGCCACGAGCTGGAGCGCGCGAACCGCTACAATGCGTCGATCTCCGTGATCCTGATGGACCTGGACCACTTCAAGGAGGTCAACGACACGTACGGGCACCTGATGGGCGACAAACTGCTGGCCTTCATCGGCCAGATCATCAACGACCAGGTGCGCGGCGCGGACATTGCCGCGCGCTACGGCGGCGATGAGTTCGCGATCATCCTGCCCGATACGTCGCGGGAGGCGGCCGAGGCAACGGCGCGCAAGCTGGCGAAGGCGATCGCCACGGGCCGCACATACGCGGGCTCGCTCAGCGAGAGCCTGCCGCTGAGCACGTCGTACGGCGTCGCCACGGCTCCCGATGAGGCACGTAGCGTATCGGAGCTGATGCAGGTGGCAGACGAGCGGCTCTACGCGGCGAAGGACAGCCGTGTGGCGCCGCCGGAGCACGTCGCGCGGAAGTAATGAGACCGAGGGAGACTTAGCCAGGCCGAGGAACCGGCTCGCGGCGGGATCAGCGGTGCGAGACGCTCCTTCCTCGCCCGCGAGCGCTTTGCTAGACTGAACTGCCGCGACCGTTCGGCGCACTTCGGGCCGATGGCAACTCGCTGGCACTGAGGCAACGATGGGAATCTATCGCGTTGCTACGGGAGTGATCACCGCGCTCTTGGGCGTGGCGTTGCTCGCGTTCGCCTACACCGTGGGCTACGTCTCCAACGATGGGAACGGCGGCTCTCCTGTGCGGGCGTCCGACGGGAGTACGACGAACGGCGAGATCGACTTCGGTACCTTCAACGAAATTCTGAAGCTCCTCGATGACAACTATGTCAACCAGGACCGCCTCGACAACCGCTCGTTGTACGAAGCCGCGGTGAACGGGATGCTCGAATCGCTCGCGGATAGCGGTACGTTCTACATCAATCGGACCAGCAACCAGGTCTCGATCGGACCGTCAGGCTCGTTCGACGGCATCGGGGCGACGGTTCAGCAGATCAACAACCAAATCGTCATCGTGCGGCCGATCGAGGGCAGCCCGGCCGAGGCCGCGGGCATCCTCTCGGGCGATGTTGTCGAGGCGGTGGACGGTGACTCGACCAAGGGCTGGACAGTCGATCAGGCTGTGATCCGGATCCGCGGGCCGCGTGGCTCCGATGTGACGGTAACCATTCGCCATGCGGACGGCACCACCGAAGACTTAACGATTACTCGCGACGAAATCCGACTGCAGAGCGTCACGACGACGCCGCCAGGCGGCACACTGCTGGACGCCGATGGGAACGACGTGACCAGCATCGCATATATGCGCATCTCCGCATTCGCGCAACGGACGCCGGAGGAGGTCGAGGCCATCGCCCGGAAGGCAGAGGCAGATGGCAAGGCAGGCATCATCATCGACCTGCGCGGCAACCCGGGCGGCTGACTGCGCGAGACGGTGGATACCGCGGACCTGTTCCTGGATGGCGGCACCATCCTGATCGAACAAGACGCTGACGGAACGGAGCAGAAATTCGATGCCAGCCCGGGCGGCGCCGCTCTGAAGATTCCGATCGTGATCTTGATGGACGAGTTCAGCGCGAGCGGCTCCGAGGTGCTGGCGTCTGCGCTACGAGACAATGAGCGGGCGACCATCGTGGGCGAGAACAGCTTCGGGAAGGGCACGGTCAACACGTCGCACGAGCTGAAGGACGGCGGGGCGCTGTTCGTCTCGATCGCTCACTGGCTCACGCCGAAGGGCGTTCTGATCGAGGGTGTCGGCATCGAGCCTGACGTAGTGGTGGACACGCCAAGCCCGTTCGAGCCCACGTACTCACCGGACAAGGACGAGGACATCCAAGCAGCAATCACATATCTCCAAGGCCTGCGGGCGAGCAGCAGCGCGGTCCCCTCCCCAGCGGGCCGGTAGGCCGGCCCCACGCCGATGGCCGTCCAGCAGGTGGCCGTCAACCGAAGGGCCCAGCACGACTACGACGTCCTGCAACGCGTCGAGGCGGGCCTGGTGCTTCTGGGCAGTGAGATCAAATCGATCCGGCAGGGTCGCGTGAACCTGACCGAGGCGTACGCACGGCCGGAACGCGGCGAGCTCTGGTTGCACAACGTACACATCGCCCAATACGAATCGGCCGGACGCTTTGGCCACGAGCCGACGCGCAAGCGCAAGCTGCTGCTGCACAAGAGCCAGATCCGCGAGTTGTCACGCGCCGTGAGCGAACAAGGGCTGACGCTGGTACCGATGCGCCTCTACGTGAAGGACGGCATCGCGAAGGTGGAGCTGGCGTTGGCGCGCGGGCGCAAGCACTACGATAAGCGCGCGGCCATCGCGCGCAAGGACGCGCAGCGCGAGATCGAGCGCGCGCTGCGCCGGAAGCGCTAGCCCGACCACCAAAGCGCCGCCCGAAGCCGGCGGGCATGCCCTGGACCCTCGTCGAGGGGTGAGCTTGACGCCTTTTCGGAAGCCATGCTAGCATCGCGGGTAGGAAAGGAGGTGATGCGGATGTCTGACAAACGTTGCAAGGGCCTAGGGCCTTGCGCAATCCGCGACTCCTTGGAGGTGATGACCTCTTAGGAGGGGGCCTATTCCAACCTGGAAGGCCTGCTAGGCCTTAGGTCCTAGCAACTCACAGCACCGCCCCGGGATAACCCGGGGCGGTGCCTTTCGTCGTCATCCGGGATCAGGTCTCCCACTCTCCAGGAATTCTCGCACCAAACGGTTGAGGTCGGCCGGGTGGCTCCAGGGGAGGCCGTGGCCGGCGCCTTCAACGAGGCGCAACGTCGCGTTCGGGATGCCAGATTCGAGCGTACGGGCGAAGCGCAGGGGCGTGGTGATATCCTCGTCGCCGAAGACGAGCAGCGTCGGCGCGCGGATCTGGCCGAGCCGGGCCTCCGTATCCGCCGTGAGCGTCGCTTCGACCTGACGGCGGTAGGCGTCGAGGGGCTGTGGGTGATCGTCGTTCAGGATCGCCTCAACCGTCTTATCGATGAAGCCGGGGCGTTGGTAGTCGCGGTACGAGTAGGCCCAGGGAAGCGTGACACGCTGGAACTCCTCCGCTGAGAGTCGCTCTTGAAGGAGGACGCGGCCGCGGAACATCGCCTCGCCCCGCGGATCACGCGAGGTGTAGGTGTTGCAGAGCACGAGGCGCCGGACGCGCTCCGGGTAGCGGATGGCCAGCTCCTGCGCCTGCGCGCCGCCCATCGAGAAGCCGACGACGTGCGCCTGCTCCACGTCGAGCGCGTCGAGGAGGCCGATCGCGTCGTCCACCATGTCGGCGATGGTGTACGGACCGTCCGCCTGCTGGGAACGACCGACGTCGCGGTTATCGTAGGTGATACAGCGAAAGCGATCGCGGAAGGCCGGCACCTGATAGGCCCAGCCGCGGTGATCGTTACCGAGCCCCATGATCCAGAGCACCGGCTCGCCCTCACCGGCCCGCCCAGGCGGGCAGGCCTCGCGGTAGAACAGCTCGAAGCCAGTCGAAACGCGGACCGTCGTCACCGAGCTACGCCTGCCCCGGCGACGGCGCAGGTGCGGGCGTCGGCGCGCTCGAAGGCAAAGGCGCAGGCGGTGCGCCGCCGGCGCCTGCGGCGCTGTGCATGAACATCTGGATCAGGTCGATCGGCACGGGGAAGACGATGGTGCTGTTCTTTTCCGTGGCGACCTCTGACAGCGTCTGGAGGAAGCGCAGCTGGAGCGTGGCAGGCTGGGTGGCCATGATTTCACCCGCGTCGGCGAGCCGCTGGGCGGCCTGGAACTCGCCGTCGGCGTTGATCACTTTGGCGCGGCGCTCGCGTTCGGCCTCGGCCTGGCGGGCCATGGCGCGCTGCATGCTCTGCGGCAGCTCGACATCCTTCACCGCGACAACAGTGACTTTGACGCCCCAGGGCTCCGTCTGCTCGTCGATGATCTGCTGGAGACGGTCGTTGATCTGGTCGCGCTCGGAGAGCAGCTCATCGAGGAGCGACTGGCCGAGCACGCTGCGCAGTGTGGTCTGCGCGATCTGGGCGGTGGCGCGCACGTGGTCGGTCACCTTCACCACGGCTTCCTCCGGGTTCAGCACGTGGAAGTAGACGACGGCGTTCACCTTCACGGTGACGTTGTCTTTCGTGATCGCCTCCTGGCTGGGCACGTCCATCGTGACGGTGCGCAGGTCGACCTTCACCATCCGCTCCACGATCGGGAGGATGAAGAACAGCCCCGGCCCACGCGCGCCGACGAGCCGGCCGAGGCGAAAAATGACGCCTCGCTCGTATTCCTGGACGATGCGGATGGCGTACGGGTAGACGAAGAACCCCCACGGGGGAATCAGTAGGAAGAACGCGACTGCCATTAACCCTGCTCGAACGACTTTTTCCATTGTTACGCTCCTTTCGTTTCGGATTCATCGGCTTCGCCGCGGCGTACGGTGAGGCGAAGGCCGTGAACCTCCATAATCGTGACCGATTCGCCTTCGTCGATAGGCGCGTCTTCGGCCGTTGCCTGCCAGCGCGCGCCGTCAAAGAAGACGGTGCCCTCAGGATCGAGGGCCGAGCGCGCGACCGCTCGCCTGCCGACAAGCGCTTGCTGGCCCATGTACGCAGGCAAGCGCCGCGTGCGGATCAGCGCGCTCACGACCATCATGAAGAACGCGGCGATCAACACCCCCATGGCGACGACGAGCCAGCGATTGACCTGAAATTCGGAGTTGCTGGTGCTCGTGAGCAAGATCCCACCTAGGATAAGCGATACTGCTCCCCCGATTCCTAACACGCCGAAGCCGGCGACGAACACCTCGGCGGCGAAGAGCGCGAAGGCTAGGCCGATCAGGGCGACGCCAGCCCAGTTCACGGGCAGGGTACCGAGTGAGAAGAACGCCAGCACGAGCGCGATGGCGCCGACGACTCCCGGCAGCATGATCCCCGGATGGAGGAGCTCGAAGAAGATGCCGAGACCGCCCAGGCTGAGGAGCAAGAAGGCGATGTTCGGGTCGCTCAGAAACGCCAGGAAATGCTCGATGAGCGTGCGGTCGTTGTAGACGACCGGCGCATCGCGCAATTGGAGAGTGACCCGACGCTGCTCCTCGCCAACGCGCACAGTGCGGCCATCGGACTGCTCGACCACGCTCTCGAGCGTGGGCGCAGCGAAATCGACGATGTTCATCTCGACCGCTTCGCTCGTGTTCGCGGAGACAGCCTCTCGAACCGCTCTGTCGGCCCACTCGACGTTGCGCCCGCGCTCCTCCGCGATGCTGCGTAAGAGGGCGGCGAGGTCTTCTGTGATCTTCTCTTCGAGCGTGCCGCCGATGTCCTGGCCGCCAGGGCCGACGGGGCTCGCTGCGCCGATGCGGGTCTGGGGCGCCATCGCTGCGACGTGGCCCGCCATGGTGATGAAGGTGCCTGCCGACGCCGCGTGCGCGCCGGAGGGCGTGACGTAGACGATCACGGGCACCTGGGAGCTGCTGATGCGCTTCACGATCTTCTCCATCGACGTGACAAGGCCGCCCGGCGTATCGAGGCGCAGTATTACGGCGCGCGCATCAGTGTCCTCCGCCTCGTCGATACCACGATCGATGTAGCCGGACATCACGGGGTCGACCGTGCCGTCATACGTCAGGACGTGGACGGCATCGTGCCGATCGATCGAGGGCGCGCAGGCGGCGACGACGCCGAGCAGGAGAAAGGCACCCGCCACGGTAAGGCGACGGCCGCGGCTGGCTAGCGCCGGCGCGAACGCGCGTTGGGCAATACGAATGGCTGACCGCGTACCCGAACCGAGGGACATGGAGCATCAACTCCCGCCATCATTGTCGCACGAGAAGAGAAGGCGTTACCAGCGCGTCAGGCGAGAATGGTGAACGGCGAACGTCGGGGGAGGAGCAGACGCAGGCCCACGGCGATCGAGAGACCGAGGAGGGCAACGATCGCTCCCGCGGCGGCATCGAGGAAGAAATGGTTCGCGGTGAGGACGATGCCGGCCAACATCAGCACGGGCAGGACAAAGGCGACGTATCGGAAGCGTGTTTTCAGGTTCCCGAAGATGGCGACGGCTGCCAGCAAGCTCCAGCCGAAATGGAGGCTGGGCATCGCCGCGTACTGGTTGACGAAGGCGGGCGGCTGGAAGATGTAGTACGACCCGTTTTCCACCGCGGTATCGACAAAGCCCCAGTACTGGAGGAAGCGAGGCGGTGCTGTCGGCATGAGCCAGTACACGGCCAGCCCGATTGCACCGGAGATGAGGAAGGCGTTGCGATAGAGGGAATATCGCTGGCGGTGAAACATGAAGAGCCAGATGGCAACGCCGATGAGGACCGGCAAATGGCCCCAGACGTACATTGTGTTGGCGGCCCGACCAACAATATCCCACGTCAGGGCAACGCTCTGGAGCTCACGCTCCCAGAAGATGCCCATTGCCTGCTCGATGTGGACTAGTTGGGAAGCTCGACCGAAGGCCTCGCTCGTGCGATCGTTGACTGTACCGCGAACTAACTCGTAGAACACGTAAGCAGGGATGATGAAGAGGACTTCGAGCACGGTCCGGGCCCAACCCTCTTCCGGCACCCATGACCAACTCTGGCGCGGCTCGGCCGGGGCGATATGCCCTTCCCCTGCCATGGCCCTATTATACTCCAATTACCACTTTGATCGAGTCCCCAACGACTTCCACAATGCGATCAATTTGCTCCTCCGTCGTCACGAGGGGCGGCGCCAGGAGGAGGCTGTCCCCTTTCACTCTCGTTATGACACCCTGACGACGCATCTCTCGTAGCATCCGGCCGCCCACTGCCGCAGACGCCTCGAACGGCGTTCTGGTTACTTTATCGGCCACCAACTCCACGGCTGCTAACAGACCCAGGCCGCGCACGTCGCCCACGTTCGGATGGTCGCGCAGGGCGCTCAGCCCTGCGAACAGGCGTTCGCCGAGGCTGGCTGCGCGCTCGACGAGCTTCTCGTCCTCGAATATCTGGAGGTTGCGGAGCGCAACTGCGCAGGCCGTTGGATGGGCGGCGTTGGTGTAGCCGTGCATGAACTTCGCGTCCGAAGGCGCGGCCTGAATCGTCTCGAGCATGGACCCTGATACGATGAAGGCGGCCAGCGGCACGTAAGCGCTGGTGATTGCCTTGGCGATGGTCATCACGTCGGGCTGTACGCCCCAGTGTTCGAGGGCGAACCAGCGACCGGTCCGTCCGAAGCCCGTAATCACCTCGTCGGCGATGAGGAGCACGTCGTGGCGGTCGCAGATCTCGCGCACGCGCGGCCAGTAGCCAGGCGTGGGCGGGATCACACCGCCCGACCCGTGCACCGGCTCCCCGATGACAGCGGCGACGGTCGCCGGCCCTTCTTGCTCGATGACCTTCTCGATGTCGTCAGCGCAGGCCAGGTTGCAATCCTCGGCGCCAGAGCAGTGAGCGCAGCGGTAGGGATAGCAGGTCTCGGCGCGGACGAAGCCCTCGGCGAGCGGGCCCATGCCCTTATGGAAGGGCGGCATGCCCGTCGCCGTCGTCGCTCCCAGCGTGCCGCCGTGATAGGCCTCGCGGCGGGCGATGATCTTTACCTTCTCCGGCTGGCCGCGCAGGAACCAGTAATAGCGCGCGATCTTGAATGCGGCGTCGTTCGCTTCTGAGCCGCTGTTACAGAAGAAGACGCCCTCCATGTTCGGGTAGACGAGCGACAGCACCTTCTGGACGAGCTGGATCGAGGGCACGTTCGCATAGCCGGCATAGGAGTTGGAGAAAGCGAGCGTTTCCATCTGGCGCGCGGCCGTTTCCGCCAGCTCCTTACGGCCGTGGCCGACGGCGACATTCCAGAGGCAGGAGAGCGCGTCGATGTATTCGTTGTCGTGGATGTCCCACAGGAGCGCGCCCTGGCCGCGAGCGTAGATGATGGGGTCTTTGTGGTCGCTGACGTGATACTGAGGATGCAGCTGATGGGCGAAATCAGCCTCGATGAGGGCGGCGGCGTCTTTTGGATCCACAGCTTCGATGCGAACGAATGCTCCAATACCGTATGCGAACGCTATTATACCAGGAGCGAGGGTTGGAGCCAGGCGGCCTATACGCCGAGTTCTGTAATCGCCCTGAGGCGACCGGTGGCCATCTATCTAGGCCCGATGTCGCCATCGGGCTCGAGCAGCCTACCCGAGGACGAGGCCGGGCGCCCCTGCCCGCCGAGGCGGGCGTGTCCTCCTATTTGGCCTTGCTCCGGGTGGGGTTTGCCCAGCCGCCCCCATTACTGAGGGCGCTGGTGCGCTCTTACCGCACCATTTCACCCTTGGTCGCCTGAGGCGACCGGTATGTTTCTGTGGCACTTTCCGTCGGGTTGCCCCGCCCGGGTGTTACCCGGCACCCTGCCCGTGTGGAGCTCGGACGTTCCTCCCCTTCCCGCTCCATCGGAAAGAGGCGACCACCCGGCCCCCTGGCTCCGATTCAGTGTATCGGGAGGTTCTGAGCGGGGTCAACGCGCCTTTCTCACCACGAAGAGCGACGCGTCTGCGCCGCGCACCACGACGTTCAACGTTCGTTCCGTGACCAGATCGCGCTGTCGGCGAAGAAGGGGTGTGAGTACGCCCGCGTTCGCCGTCAGGAGAACAATGCGGCCGTCATGCCTGACAACGCGCTGCGCTTCAGACAGTACGCTGCGGTAGAGACCGGGCAGGTCGGCTTCGCCGTGTTGCTTCCCCCAGGGTAGATTGCACGCTACCGCCGCAGCCGCCGCGTCCCCGAGAGGCAGGCAGCGGGCGTCCCACAGGGCGACGCAACCTTCGGCTCGCACGGCGCGAAGATTGCGCCTCGCGAGGCGAGCGGCACGAGGATCGACGTCGCCGCCCACGACTGAGAGGCCTGCAAGCGCCGCCTCGGCGAGCACGGTGGCTGTCCCGCACATCGGATCGATGAGCAAGCCACCGGCGCGCGGATCGGCAAGACGAATGAGCGCATGAGCGATGGTGGGCTTGAGAGCGCCGGGAAGGCTCGCCTCGCGATATGTTCGCTGGTGCAGATCGGCGCTTGAGAGGCGCAGCGCAAGGATCGCAGCGTCATCGATGATCTGGAGCCAGAACTCCATCGCCGCATCGTCCTCGACCAAGCGCCAGCGGCGATAGCGCTGACGAAATGCCTGCTCGCACGCTCGTTGTGCGTCCAGACGCCGGAACGCATGCTGACCCGCCTTGCGGACAATAACGCGGAACGTTGGCCTGCCGCCACGGCGTGCCGTGTTCTGATGTTGGGCGAGCGCGCTCGCAGGATCCGGTGCTGAAGCCGTCATGCGCGCGATGGACTCCAGTGCCGCGCTGCCCTGGGACATGGGCCTCAGGAAACCGACGACCGCAAAGACATCCTCAGCCAGGCACAGTTCGAACAAGGTACGCGGCGGCGCGGACGATCGAAACAGAAGTACGCTGGCCCGCCGATCGAAGCCTGCCCAGGTCGCGATCTTACGCGCATCGGGAAGGAGCTGTCGAATCTCGTCCCAGGCGATGTCCTGCAGCCCTGGGACGACATGCACCATGAAGAGCGCGGCCGATTTTGAATTCCTGGCGGGCATTAGGCGTCGGCGCGATCCAGCGCCTCGTTCGCAAGGCCGTCCGCAACGCGGTTCTGCTCGCGCGGTACGTGCACGACAGTGAGGCGACGGAAGCGTTCGCGCAAGGCGAGCATACGCTTGTGGAGCGGGATAAGCTTTGCGTTGCGCACCTTGTAGCGGCCGGATATCTGGCGCACGATGAGCTCGGAGTCCATGCGCAGCTCGACCTCCGCCGCGCCCAAGCCGAGCGCAGCCTCCAGCGCGGCGATGGCGCCCTGGTACTCCGCCTGGTTGTTCGTCGCGAGGCCGAGCGCACGCGAACCACGGTGCACCTCAGCGCCCGCGGTGTCGTAGAGGACGATGCCGTAGGAGGACGGGCCCGGGTTCCCGCGGGAAGCGCCGTCGGTGTAGGCGACGACTCTCTGGCCAGATGCTGGTGTCTCGCTCAGGGGCGTAACACCACCTGGAGACCATCGTCGCGCACGACGACGCGATCGACGAGATCGCGCAGGAGCGTCTGCTTCTCATCCAGCGCCAGCGCCTCCCAGCCATCGAGGAGGCGAGCGAGGGCGCGCTCGCGCCCGCGGCGGCGTTCGCTGACGTCGGCCTGGTCTTGCACGCGACGCTGGGTGTCTTCCAGCGCTTCCTCCAGCTTGAGACGATTCAGCGCCGTGGTGACGCTTAGTTTGTGGAGCTGATCCTTGCTGATGCGGCCCTTCGCCGCCGCCGAGAGGTGCTCCTCCAGCTTGCGGTCGAGCTGGCGGATGCGCGTGCCCAGATGCGCGCCCTCCTCCCGCCACTGAGAGAACACCGACTCTTCGTTGCCGGCACGCGGCTGGAGCACATCGCCGTTCATATCGGCGAGCGACGAGCGTACCTTCTCCTCCAGCTCCGGCGCGCGCTGGGTGTGGTAGTCGCACATGCTCTGATTTGTGCGCGACTCGCACTGGTAGTAGCGATACGACGCCTGACCCTGCGCGCCGCTTTGCCGACGCCAGCTCTGGCGGCGGCTCACGCCGATCATCTTGTTGCCGCAGTGGCCGCAGCGCACGAGCCCAGCAAGCAGGAAGGGCGACGGCTGGCGCTTGGCGTAGTTATTGCGGCGCGCGTTCAGGCGGTCCTGCACCGCCCGGAAGTCGTCCGGGGTAACGAGCGCGGGATGGCTGCCCGCGACGCGCACGCCAAATCGAGAGTAGGTGCCGAGATAGACGCGGTTGCGCAGGATATCGCGGATGCTGACCATGCTCCAGTTGCCACCACGACGCGTCCGATACCCTTCCTCGTTCAGCCGTCGCGCGATGAGGCGGATGCCTAGGTCTTCATGGAGGTAGAGGCGGTAAATGTGACGCACGACGACGGCTTCGTCGGGCACGAGCTCGAGGCGGCGGCGGGGGCCAACCTTGTAGGCGTAGGGCGGCCGGCCGAGCACCTCGCCACGCACGGCCTTGCGCCGCATGGCCGCGCGCACGCGCTCGCTGAGCTTCGCGCTGTCCGATTGCTCCGACCAGGCGCCGGCGAGCTGCACGAGCGGATCGGTGGGGCCGTCCAGGAAGGCGACCTGGGCACCCAGCCCTTCGACCTGGAAGTAGCGGTAGACCGCCTCGCGGGCGTCCGCGCCGAGGGTATCGAGCGAGGGCGCAACGACGACGACAAAACCCTTCTCAGCGCGGCGCAGATAATCGACGAGCTGGCGAAAGCCCTTGCGCCGGCCGTCGCCGTCGTTTGGTTCCACAAACGTCACCGCGACGTCGTAACCATGGCTCTCGCAGAACTCGAGGAACGCCTTGTTCTGGGCGGCGAGCGACGCCCCTTTCTTCCCCGGCGCAGCTTCGCGGAAGTAGCCGATCGCTTTCATGGCTAGCCTACGTGGAGGATGCGCTCGCAGCTGGTGCACTGCACCAAAACGGCGCCGCCGCGCGCGCGCTGGATGATGTTCACCGGCAACGAGATGCGGCAGCCCTGACAGGCGCCACCGAGGATCTTAGCGACGGCACGGCCCTGGTGGTTGACGCGCAGTTTTTCATAGAGGCTAATCATCGACGCGTCGATGTTCTTAGCCTCCTCCGCGCGCTCTTCTTCCAGGCGCGCGATCTCTGCCTCAAGCCTGCCCTTGCGCCCGCCCAGGTCCTCCTGCTCGTGGGCGTACTCACCGCCCACCTCCTCGAGGTGACGCTCCGCTTCCGCGGCCTCCTCCTGGGCGCGGTCGAGCGCCTCCATCGCCTCGAGCGCCTTGTCTTCCAGGCCGCTGCGATGACGGCGGATACTCTCAATGTCGCGCTGAAGGTCCCCGAGTTCTTTGGGGTTGTGGACACCGCCTGCGTAGAGCTTCTTCTCGAGCGGCTCGATCTTGGCGCGCAGCTCGTCCGCCTCGAACTCATGGTCCTTGAAGGCGCGCTCTGCCGCGCGCAGCGCGTCGCGCCGCTCTTCAGCCGCCTGACGCGCTTCGACCAGCTCCTCGTCCTCGCCCAGGCCCGCTTCGGCGTCGGCGAGCGAGGCGCGCGCCTTATCCAGCGCCAGGTCCACCTCCTGAAGGGCGAAGAGCTCGGCGCTGGAGGTCATACCAGTACTCCGGAAGCGGGAGGAGCTTGCGGCGGCAGCTCACCCGGTCGAGTGTGTAGGCGTGTACGAAAGAGGCCGACGGACAGCAATACACCCCCCGCCGGCCCCGTGTTCGTTGCGATTATAGGCTTCGACAAACCCTCCGGCAAGGCATCTATGTCAACCCAGGCCCCGTTTGCGGGATTTCTTTGCGGTTATTGACGGCGATCGCCTTGGCTGCATATCCTGAGGGTGCACCATGGCCTTGCAGTACAACGTCTCCACGCTTCTCAGGGAGCCCATCGGCGCGACGCGCGTGTACGATATCGACGACCGCGCGCTCGTCGATGAAGCTGGGCCGACGCACCAGCGCGTCGTGGGCGAGGCGACGTTCCTGCGCACCAAAGACAGCATCCTGGTCACCGCGCACCTGCGCGGCGACCATTCGGGCGAGTGCAGCCGCTGCCTGTGCGAGCTCGCCTTGTCGCTGGCTATCGACATCGAGGACGAGTTCTTCGCGACTTCGGACGCGATCACCGGCGCAGGCGTGCCCGTACCAGAAGACCCGGATGCCTTCCGGATCGACGCGGAGCACATACTCGACCTGGAGGAGGCGGTGCGACAGTACTGGAACCTTGGGTTGCCGATGCAACCGCTCTGCCGCCCTGATTGCCAGGGCCTGTGCCCGCGCTGCGGCAGCGACCTGAATGATGGCGCATGCGCCTGTCCACCAGACCCAGACGAGCGCTGGAGTTCGTTGCGAGAGCTGGTCAAGCAAACGGAAGGGAGCTAGCAACGTGCCTGTACCCAAGAAGAAGACCCCTAAATCGAAGATAGGTAAACGCCGCAGTCAGCAGCACATGAGCACCCCGACGCTGAGCGAGTGCCCCCAGTGCCACTCGCCTCGACAGGCGCATCACGCCTGCCCGGACTGTGGCTGGTACAAGGGCCGCGAAGCGGTGATCGTCAAGACGCCTGAGCTGCCCGGCGAGTAAGGTGACCGGATCGTCGGCGATGGGATTCGCCCCGTGACCACGGCGCGGGTGGCGTGGGTCTTTCCGGGCCAGGGCGCTCAGGAAGTCGGGATGGGGCGCGACCTGTTCGACGGGTCATCGGCGGCCCGGCGCGTCTTCGAGACGGCGGACGACGTCCTCGGGTACTCGATAGCGGAGCTTTGCTTTGCGGGTCCTGAGGCGCGCCTCCAAGAGACCCAGCACGCCCAACCTGCGATCTTTACCGTCAGCCTCGCCTGCCTGGAAGCGGCACGCGAGCTTGGCGGCCTCGCCGATGAGGCCCCGATCTGCGTCGCCGGGCACAGCCTGGGTGAGTACAGCGCGCTCGTCGCGGCGAAGTCGATCACGCTGGAGGACGGACTGCGCCTCGTGGCCGAACGAGGCCGCCTGATGCAGGACGCGGCGAGCCGCACGCCGGGCGCGATGGCCGCGCTGCTCGGCCTCGACGAGGACGCCGTGACGGCGATCTGCGAGGTAACGGGCGCCGAAGTCTGCAACCTGAACGCCCCCGGCCAGATCGTCATCGGCGGAGGGACGGACGCCGTCGAATCGGCGATGACACTGGCGTTGGAGCGCGGCGCCCAACGCGGCATACGGCTGAAGGTCAGCGGCGCGTTCCACACGTCACACATGGCGCCCGCTGCGGAGGGCATGGAGCGCGTCGTGGCGGAGACAACGATCCGCGATCCCGAGGTGCCGCTGATCGCCAATTCGACGGCGCAGGCGCTCACGTCGGGAGACCAGATCCGCAGCGAGCTGGTACAACAACTCCAGCAGCCCGTGCAATGGGCACGCTCCGTGGAGGCGATGCGCGATCGCGGCGCAGCCGGCGTGATCGAGTTCGGGCCGGGGCGGGTGTTGAGCGGCCTCGCACGGCGCATCGACCGGCGTTTGTCCGTGCAAAACGTGTCAGATCTGGCCGGCGCGCGCGCGACGTCGCCTGCGCCGGCGCCGCCTTGACGCGGCTTACCCCCTACCCCATGATGAACACGATATGTTCGACCTGAAGGAGAAGGTCGCCCTGGTAACGGGCGGCTCGCGCGGCATCGGGCGCGCCATCTCGCTAGCGTTGGCCGGGCAGGGCGCCGCAGTCGCGGTGAATTACGTCAAGAACGAAGCTGCCGCCAAGGAGGTCGTCCAGCAGATCGAGAGCTGCGGCGGCAAAGCGACGGCGATCCAGGGCGACGTAGCGCGCCCTGAAGACGCGAAGCGCCTCGTCGGCGAGACGCAGCAGGCGTTGGGGGGGCTCCACATCCTGGTCAACAACGCCGGCCTGACGGAGGACGATCTGCTTCTGCGCATGTCGGAGGAGGCATGGGACCGCGTGATCGAGATCGACTTGCGCGGGGCGTTCCTCTGCACGAAAGCCGCGCTCCGCCCGATGATCCGGCAACGCTGGGGGCGCATCGTGAACATCGCGAGCATCGCGGGCATGGTGGGTAACGCCGGCCAGGCGAACTACGCCGCGGCGAAAGCGGGGCTGATCGGGTTCACGAAGTCGGTGGCGAAGGAGGTCGCGTCGCGCAACGTGACAGCGAACGCGATCGCGCCGGGCTTTGTGGATACGGAGATGACCGCCGGCCTAACAGACCAGCAGAAGCAAGCCGTGCTACAGATTGTCCCGCTGGCACGCACTGGAGCGCCGGAGGACATCGCGCCCGCGGCGGTCTACCTGGCATCCGAGGAGGCCAGCTACATCACGGGCCATGTGCTCGTCGTCGATGGCGGGCTGGTGATGCATTGATGGTCGCTGCGGGCAGCCGACACAAGGCGCGCGTTGCCGCGCTGCAGGCGCTCTACGAAAGCGATACGTCCGATCACACCGCCCTCGCCGCGCTGAAGCACATCGTTTCGCGAGAGCGGCTCACGAAAGATGCAGCGGCATTTGCCGAGGACTTGATCATGGGCGTGCGCGAGAAGCAAGATGAGATCGATGCGATCATCGCCAAAGCCGCGCCGGCGTGGCCGGTTGAGCAGCTGGCAGCGGTCGACCGGAATATCATGCGCCTTGCCATACGGGAACTGCTTGGAGATAATGGGACGCCGGATCGCGTCGTGATTAATGAGGCGGTCGAACTGGCAAAGAGCTTCGGAAGCGACACATCTGCACGGTTTGTAAACGGCGTGCTGGGCACAGTTCAGCGACGCCTCGAGGAAACCCACGGGGATCCATCACTCGCAGGAAGGGGGTGACCAGGTGGCAACGGTCTTTGAACGGGTACGGACGCTCATCGTTGAGCAGCTCGGCGCGGAAGAGGGGCAGGTCGTACCTACAGCCTCGTTCGTCGACGACCTGAACGCAGACTCGCTCGACTTGGTAGAATTGATCATGTCGATGGAGGAAGAGTTCGGCAAGGATGGCCGGACGCTGGAGATCTCGGACGAAGACGCCGAGAAGATCGTGACGGTACAAGACGCCGTCGACTACCTGAAGGACCTGGGCATCGAGGACGAATCGGACTAACACCGGCTCCAGAGCCGCCGCGCCGCTGCCCACGGTCACGGGACGCCGCGCGGCGGTTTGTTCTTCCGGAGCAGACGAGGCGACATGGAGTTCTTCGGCGTCGGCCCGCTCGAGTTGATGGTCATCCTGGTGGTGATCATGATCGTCGTTGGGCCGAACCGCCTCCCTGAGATGGCGGCGCAGCTGGCCCGGCTTCTACGCGACATTCGCCGCTACTCCAACCGTATCCGCCAGGACTTCGATGTGGCCATCAAGGACCTGGAGACTGAGTACGACGACATGAAGGGCGAGTGGAAGGACATCGGCGATGGGCTCCAGAAGGACAGCAAGGCCCTGGAGCAAGACCTGAACGCTATCGATAAGGACACGCGCGCGGCGATCGCGGAGCCGAACCCCGCCTCGAGCGAGCCGACGAAGCCCATCCCGCCACCCCGCTGACACCGACCATGGCCGTACAGCCACCCGTCAAGCCAGCGCCGACCGAGCCCGAGCCACAGCCAGCCCGGGACGAGGAAGCGGCGCGCGTCCTCACGATCCTCGAACACTTGCGCGAGCTCCGCTACCGCCTGATGGTCTCCGTCGGCGCGCTGATCGTAGCGATGATCGTGTCGTTTTACCCGCTCACGGGCTGGTTCATAGAGTTCCTCAAGCAGCCAGCCGTTGATCGCGACCCTGACTTCAAAACGGTCTTCTTTGATCCGCTCGAGGGCTGGACGACCTACTTCAGCGTCTCGCTGTTGCTGGGCGTGGCGATCGCGATGCCGGTGATCGTCTACCAGATTCTGGCGTTCATCGCGCCCGGGCTGACGAAGGATGAGCGACGCTGGCTCTATCCGATCACGATCGGTGCGTCGTTGGCATTTCTGTCCGGTTGCGCATTTGCGTATTACGTCCAGCTCGGCCCGTTCCTCGGCTTCCTCCTCAACCCGCCGGGCGACATCGGCGAGCCATTCATCAGCATCAAGAAGTACATTGGCTTCGTCACGCGACTGATGTTCGTGATGGGGCTGGTATTCGAGTTGCCGCTGATCGTGATGGGGCTAGCAAAGATTGGCATCGTGACAGCGGGGAAGCTCATCGCCTGGTGGCGCTACGCCTTCATCCTGTCGTTTGTGGCGGCGGCAGTCGTCACACCGACGGTCGACCCGGTTAACCAATCGATTGTGGCGGGGCCGATTATTGTGCTCTACTGCATTGGCATCGGACTGGCGAAGCTGGTGCAGGGCAGTCCGCTTATCCCACGCTCACCATAACGGACATTCGCCGCCGCTCTGATTGATCGACGTTCGAAGCCCATGCTATTCTGCGCCCGAAGGAGCGAGGTCCCGAACTGAAGGCGCAACAAAATCGATCGCTGGTGACGGGTCTCGTCGGCGGCTTCTTCAGCGGTCTTACCGGAGTCGGGGGCGGGGCGGTGATGGTGCCGCTCCTCACGGGGTTGCTCCGGCTGCCTCAGCACAAGGCCCACGGCACCTCCCTCGCCATCGTGGTCTTCGTGGCCATCGCCGGGTTGGCCGGCTACTGGATCAGCGACAACGTCGATTGGGGTCTCGCGGGGTGGATCGCGTTGGGTGGCGCCGGCGGCGCGTACTTCGGAGCGATCACGATGTCGCGCCTGGCGCCTCGGATGCTGCGATTGGTCTTCGGGCTTTTCCTGCTCACCGTGGCTACCCGGATGTTCATCACTTAAGCTGTGGTTGATATCATCATCGCCATCGTGTTCGGCTTCGTCGGCGGCTTCGCCGGCGGGCTGCTGGGCATCGGCGGTGGGGCGATTTACGTACCCGGGATGGTGCTGCTGCTGGATGAGCCGCAGCACATCGCCCAGGGAGCGTCGCTGGCCGCGATCATCGCGGCGGGCATCGTGGGTGGCCTGACGCATCTGAAGCGCGGTAACGTTGACGTGGGGGTGGTGGTGCAGGTTGCGCCCGTGGCTGCTGTGGCCGCGTTCGGTGCGGCGTTTCTGGCCGATGCGCTCCCCGCGGAGGCATTGCGGCGCATCTTTGGCGTGGTGATCCTGTACTTTGCGATTACGATGATCATCGGGGCCCTGGGAAAGGAGCAAGCGCCCGTTGAGGGAGGGGATAGCCGTCATGGATGATCAAGCCGTCGCCCTAGGTGAGATCGGCGAGCAAGTCGCCGTCTGCCAGAAGTGCGATCTGGCCACGACGCGCACGCACGCGGTACCCGGCGAGGGGAACCCGGACTCAGACATCGTCTTCATCGGGGAGGGTCCGGGATTCCACGAGGATCAACAGGCGCGACCGTTCGTAGGACAGGCGGGGAAGTTCCTGGACGAGCTGCTTGCTTCGATCGGGCTTAACCGCAACGATGTGTACATCTGTAACGTGATCAAGTGCCGCCCGCCGAACAACCGCGACCCGCTGTCCGGCGAGATCGAGGCCTGTGCACCGTGGCTGGAGCAGCAGCTCGAGACGATTAATCCGAAGGTGGTGGTGACGCTGGGACGCTACTCGATGAACCGCTACTTCCCGGGGCAATCGATTGGGCGGATTCATGGGCAGCCGCGGCGGGTGAACGACGTGCTCATCGTACCGATGTATCATCCAGCAGCAGCGCTGCACCAGGCGAGCCTGCGTCGCACGATCCAGGACGATTTCAAGAAGCTACCGACAATTCTGGAACAGACACTGAAGGAAGAAGCGAAGCCGGTCGAACCGGAAGTCAAGCAGATGCAACTCCTCTAACGAACTGATGGCGAAGAAGAAGCTGCGCGTTATTCCCCTCGGTGGTCTCGGAGAGATCGGCAAGAACATGATGCTCTTCGAGTACGGCGATTCGATCATCGCCGTGGACGCCGGGCTGATGTTCCCCGAAGAGGACATGCTGGGCATCGACCTGGTGATCCCCGACATGGGCTACGTGCTGGAGCATCCGGAGCGCTTCAAGGCGATCTTTCTCACGCACGGCCACGAGGACCACATCGGCGCGCTCCCCTACATCCTCCATCAAGTAAACGCGCGTGTCTATTGCTCGCCGCTGACCGCCGGGCTGGTGCAGGTGAAGCTCAAGGAGGCCGGGCTACACAAGAAGGCCGACATCCGCGTGATCAATCCAGGCGAAACCGCGCAAGAAGGCCCATTCACGGTCGAGCCGTTCCAGGTGGCGCACAGCGTGCCCGATTCGACGGGGCTGGCGATCCGAACGCCGGTCGGCCTCCTGGTACACACAGGCGACTTCAAGCTGGACCATACGCCGGTGATGGCGCAGTCGACCGACCTTGCCCGCCTCGCCCAGCTGGGCGACGAAGGCGTGCGTCTGCTGATGTCGGACTCAACGTACTCGGAGATACCGGGCTACACGCCATCGGAGCAGCTCGTCGGGGAGGCACTACACCAGATCATGGCGTCGGCGTCGGGCCGCGTCATCGTGACAACGTTCGCGTCGTTGATCGCGCGGGTGCAGCAGGTAATCGACGCCGCCGACGCGACGGGGAGGCGCCTCTTCATTACGGGCCGTAGCATGCTGGACAATGTACACATGGCGATCGATATGGGGTACCTGAACGTGCCGAAGGGCATGATGGTTAACCCACGAGAGCTCAACAAGATCGCCCACAGCAAGCTGGCCGTGATCACAACCGGTAGTCAGGGCGAGCCGACATCCGCGCTCACACGCATCGCGAACCAGGACCACCCGCACATCAGCATCGTCCAGGGCGACACGGTGGTGCTCTCCGCGAGCGCGGTGCCGGGCAACGAATCGCTCGTCTACCGCACGGTCGATAACCTGTTCCGGCAGGGGGCGCGCGTGCTCTACAACCGCATCGCGAACGTGCACGTGCGTGGGCACGCGGCGCAGGAGGAGCTCAAGATCGTCATCTCGCTGGTACGGCCGCAGCACTTCGTGCCGATCCACGGCGAGTATCGCCACCTGGCGCTCCACGCCGAGCTCGCCAAGACGATGGGTATTCCTGAGAACAACGTGTTCGTCCTGACCGACGGCGACGTGCTGGAGCTGGACGAACAGGGCGCGCGCCGCGCGGGCCACGTTCCGGCCGACTACGTGTACGTCGACGGGCTGGGCGTGGGCGACATTGACCACGCGATCCTGCGCGACCGCCACCACCTGGCGACGGACGGCATGGTGGTGGTGATCCTGGCGATCGAGAAGAACACGGGCCGCGTCGTCGGCAAGCCCGAGGTGGTCTCGCGCGGCTTCGTCGACATCGAGGAGTCGGAGGATCTGCTGCGCCGCACAGAGGAGATGGTGCTGGCGGCGCTGGAGGGCGCGGACCACATCGCCGAGTGGGGCCTGGTGAACACGAAGGTGAAGGACGCGATCGCCCAGTTCCTGTACGATGAGACGCGCCGCCGGCCGATGGTGCTGCCGGTAAGCGTCGAAGTGTAGCCCCTACTCTCCTTTCCCTCTCAGCCCACTCATGATCCTTGACAGGCTGCCAGAAAAGCGATACCATTCGGTTACATATAACTAAAAGGTTACGCATACGCGAAGGGAGGTTCAAACATGGAAACTGAGATCGGCGTATTGGCTGTGCGGCGCAGCATCTTGATCAAAGCGCCGCCGGAGCGAGTCTGGCAGGAGTTCGAGAGTCACGAGCGAATGAGCACCTGGTTCGGGACGGGGCACCGCTTGCTCCAGTACGAAGCGCGCGTCGGCGGGGCCGTGCTGCTGGAGGTCGACATCGACGGTGTGCCCAAGCGTTACGGGGGCAAGGTCGTCGCCTTCGAGCCGGGGCACGAGGTGACATGGGAGAACGACTGGATCCCGAACGAAGGCTGGCTGGAACCGACGTTGATCACACTCCGGCTCACGCCGGCCCTCGGCGGCACGCTGGTCGAGCTGTTCCACCACGCGATCGAACGCGTAGGCGCCGACGCCGCTGAGCAGCACCGCGGCTTCGAGGGCGGCTGGAGCATGCGGCAGTTGGAGGCCTTGCACGACGTTGTCGAGGCGTAGAGATACGTTCACTGCGCTGGCCGACCCGACGCGGCGGGCGGTCCTCGATCTCCTGCGTAAGCGCGAAACGCTGACAGCCGGCGAGATCGCCGCGCGCTTCCCGCGCGTGAGCCGGGCGGCGGTGTCGAAGCACTTGCGCGTGCTGCGCGAAGCGCGGCTGGTGAGGGCGCAGGAGCGCGGTCGCGAGCGGCACTACCGGCTGGACGCCCGCCGGCTGGCCGACCAGCGCGCGTGGCTCGACAAGTTCGCGCCGCTGTGGGAGGAGAGCCTGGCGCAGCTCAAGCGGCAGGTAGAAGGCGATCGCTGAGATACCAGGAGAATTGCTCATTCGCCTATGCCCAAGAGCCCCCTAGTCGCACTTGCGTTCGCTTGCTATAATAGGCGCTGGAATCAGGGGTGGGTTCCGGCGCATAAGCTCGCCTGAGGCGAGCAAGGAGACCGTGGCTGCACGATCACGTTCCCGCTCCCGTTCTCGCTCCCGCCCGAGCGTAGGTCGGCGACGCTCCGGCGTCTCCGCGATCTCCTCGGCGGGCGAACTCCTCTTTCGACTCGAAGCGGTCGGCGTGGCGCTGGTGGTGCTGGCGCTGATCGCGATCCCATGGCTCGTGCCCGCCACCAGCGCGGCATCGAGCCTGCGCGACGACATCGTGCGAACGCTGGGACTGTTTGTCTTCGTGGTAATCGCCTTTGTCGCGTACGTCGGTTTCACTATCTTCCGCCGCCGCTACGACCTGCTCTTCCTGTGGTGGAAGCCCTGGGCGGTCGGGCTGCTGGCCGCGGCGTTCCTTATTGGGGCGCTCGGCTTCTTCCGCCCGGACTGGCAGGTCGGCAACGTCTCCATGAACGACGTCAGCGCCGGCGGCGATCTGGGTCACTTCTTCGCAGGCAGCTTAATCGGGCTGATCATCTGGTTACTGATCGGGGCGTCCGCGTTTACGCTCGCCACGCCGGAAGGCGCGGCCGCCGTTGCAAACGCGGTGGTCGTGGGAGCGCGCACGGCGTGGGGCTGGGAAATCCCACAGAAGACAGGAAGGTCGGCGCACGCGCTGCGCGAGCTCATCTTCCCTACCCGACCGCCACCTGAGGGCGCGGAGAAGATCCCGCTGGACAGCGTGGAATGGGCGCAGCGCGCCGATCCCACCGCCGTCGCCGATGAGGACCTGGAGGAAGACGAAGAGTACGAAGACGACGAAGAGGAGCTCGAGGAAGAAGACGAAGAGGAATACGAAGAAGAAGAGGACGACGAGGACGAGCTCGCGCCGGATACCGGCAAGCAGGGACGCCTGCCGCTAAGCGCGAACGGTCTCGACGAGGAGGACGAAGAAGAGCTCGAGGAAGTCGTGCCGGGCAAGCCACGTAAGGCGCGCGACGGCTGGCAGCTCCCGCCGCTGGATGTGCTGGTCGACGTGGCGGTGCAGGATGGCGAGCCGGACAACGAGGGGCGCGCCGGGCTCATTGTCGAGACGTTGGCGTCGTTCGGCGTGGACGCGCGCGTGGTACAGGTGAACGAGGGGCCGACGGTGACGCAGTTCGGCATCGAGCCGGGCT
The DNA here is from genome assembly GCA_049642385.1 of Dehalococcoidia bacterium. GTDB lineage: Bacteria > Chloroflexota > Dehalococcoidia > DSTF01 > RBG-16-68-14 > JBAROU01. The sequence goes on from JBAROU010000112.1 coordinate 26,257, forward strand.
GGGAGGTGAAGACGCGCCAGATTACAGAGCGCGACGCCGCGAACCGGCCCGTACTCGATCGTACTGGCAGACCGAAGGTGCGGGTCGAGGAAGTCTCGCGCACGCGGATCCGGGTGAACCAGATCACGACGCTGGCCAACGACCTCGCGCTCGCGCTGGCGGCGCCGTCGTTGCGGATGGAGTCGCCCGTGCCGGGCAAGCCATTCGTGGGCATCGAGGTGCCGAACAACACAGCGTCGTTGGTGACACTACGTAGCATCATCGAGTCGGCGCAGTTCCGACGCGCATCGTTGCGATCGCGGCTGGCGCTGGCGCTGGGCAAGAGCGTCGCGGGCGAGCCGGCCGTTTCCGACCTGGCGAAGATGCCGCACCTGCTCATCGCCGGTGCGACCGGGAGCGGCAAGAGCGTCTGCATCAACAGCATCATCGCCTGCATCCTGATGCACGCGTCGCCGGAGGAGGTGCGCTTCGTGATGATCGACCCGAAGCGCGTGGAGCTGGCGGCGTTCGGGGACATCCCGCACCTCGCGTTCTCGTCGATCATCACGGACATGGACCAGGTGGTGGGCACGCTGCAGGCGGTGATCCACGAGATGGAGAGCCGCTACCGGCGTTTCGCATCGCTGGCGGTGCGCAACATCGAGTCCTACAACAAGCACCCGCGTTGCCCGACGAAGCTGCCGTACTGGGTCATGATCATCGACGAGCTGGCCGACCTGATGATGGCGGCGCCGTACGAAGTCGAGCGGCAGATCTGCCGCCTGGCGCAGCTCGCGCGCGCGACCGGCATCCACCTGATCGTCGCGACGCAGCGGCCGTCGGTCGATGTCGTCACGGGGCTGATCAAGGCGAACTTCCCGACGCGGATCGCCTTCGCGATGAGCTCACAGGTAGACTCGCGCACGATCCTGGACACCGCGGGCGCGGAGAAGCTGCTCGGGCGTGGCGACATGCTCTACCTGCCGACGGACGCCGCGAAGCCGCGCCGGCTCCAGGGCGTGTTCGTCTCGGACCAGGAGATCGAGCAGCTGGTCAACTTCTGGACGCAGGACCGCTTCCAGGAGCTGGAGCGCGAGGTGTTCGACCACCTGCTGGAGGAGGCGAAGACCACGACAACCGAGATGCCGGAGAGCGACGACCCGATGCTGGAGAAGGCGCTCGCGCTGGCACACGCGCACCAGCGCATCAGCACGTCGATGCTGCAGCGCCGATTGCGCATCGGCTATCCGCGCGCGGCGCGACTGATGGACATGCTCGAAGCGCAGGGCGTCGTCGGGCCGGCGGAGGGCACGGGCAGCCGGCCGGTGCTGGCGCTCGTGGCGGTTGGTGAGGACGACGAGGAATAGGCCGACCTCAGTCCATTTAGGAGATTGACAACCCTCGGCGCGCGGTGCGCATAGAGGCGCTGGCGGCAAAGGTGGCGCAGTGTATCCGCCACGGCTGACCAAGGGCCTCGGAACTTAGGCGTGATACAATGGCCTGATACAAGCTTGCAGGGAGGAGCCACATATGGCTAGCAGGAAGATCAAGGGTAAGGCCGACCAGGCCAAGGGTAGCGTGCGACAGGCTGTCGGCAAGGTAACAGGGAAAAGGTCTACTGAGGCGAAAGGGAAGGCCGAGCGGATAAAGGGAAAAATAAAGGAGACGCTCGGTTAGCGAGAGAGGGAGACCATCGCCCTGAGGCCGCGCCTCTGGTGCCGAGGCTGAGGAACTGCACTGGGGAGGAGAGCAGGGAGTGAGTCATGAGCAATAACATAGTTCTGATAATCGTCGTTGTGTTCATCATGCTTGTAGTGTTGGGCGTGGTGACTGTCACCGTGCGATGAGCCAGCGCGGCACCTCGATGCTGCAACGCCGGCTGCGCATCGGCTATCCCCGCGCGGCGCGACTGATGGACATGCTCGAAGCGCAGGGCGTCGTTGGGCCGGCGGAGGGCACCGGCAGCGCACAGGACCTCGTGTTTATCGTGCGGCAGTTCGGGCATAGCTGCCTAGGGCCGCCGTAGGGTGGCCCTACCGTACGGCGGCGAAATTATGTAACCTAGCACTAGTATGTCGTCGACCCGCCCGCCGCGTTGGGGAGCGCTGCTGCGACCGCTCGCGCTCGCCGTGGTCGCCCTCGCGCTGTTCGCGATCCCCTCCCCCAAGCACGGCTCGGCCGGCCCCGTGCAGCCGAACTTCGTACGCAGCACGCTGAATCTGACAATCGATAGCCCCACGTCGCTCGCGTTCGGGCCAGATGGGCGGCTCTACGCCGCGCACGTCCCTGGCGGGTCGAGCACCGAATCTCGGATCGTCGCCTACACGCTGGATCCTGCGACAAAGAACGTCACGGGCACGCAGGTGATCGGCTCGAGCCTGGACGACGTGATGGGCATCGCGTTCGACCCAACGGCGCCGGCCTCGCCGGTGAAGG
>JBAROU010000114.1:0-5591 GCA_049642385.1 Dehalococcoidia bacterium
AGCGCGGGCCGCGGGGCGCGCCTGCCGGCCGTGGCGGGCTCGCCGTGAACGCGAAGAACCCGGCGTACCCCATTGTGGTGGCGACGGCGCTCGATGCGCTGGCGGCGGCGGACGGGCGTTACGCGCCTGCCGCTCGCGCGCTGGGCCTGACGACGAGCCAGCTCCTACGCTTCCTGCGCTCGGACGGACAAGTGTGGCGCGCGACGGAGGCGATCCGAGCGGGTTAGGTCGGCGGCCAAGCCCAGCGGTCGTCGCCCTGGCGCACGGCGCGTAAGTGGTTGATCTCACCGGCGTGGTAGAGGTCGTGCTCGATCATAACGCTGATCAGCCAACGCGTTTCGTGGTCCTGGCCCCAGTTCGCCCGGCGCGGCACGAGCAGCTCGTCGTCGTCCAGCGCGGCGACGTGGTCGCGAAGGCCCTGCTGACCTTTGCGCAGCCAGTCGATCACGTCTGCCTTCGCGGCGTCTGGTGCGAAGTTCGGAACGGTCTCCGGCAGATCCCAGCGCATCGAGCGGTCGCCGAAGGCGTGGTTGTCGTACACGAACTTGCACTTGCCCACGTGCCGCGTGAGTTCGAGGATCGTGCGACCGCCGTCCGTCGGCGCCCATGACCAGTCGTCCGCCGTCACCGAACGCAAGTTGGCCAGCAGCGAGTGCTCGCCACTGCCGTCGAAGGCCTGGTCCATCAGGTAGAGGAGTTGCTCGACGCCGGAGCGGGTCATCGCGGAGCTACCGTAGCGAAGGAAAGCCCGCCCCGTCAACATGACGATGCTCACCTGCCTAGGCGACGTTCCGGCGAGGCTCGTACCCCGCCGGACCGTCGGCCATCACGGTTGATTTACTGAAACGGCGTCGGGTCGCAGTTGTCGTTGCTCTCACCGCACCCGATGGGCATCCATTCGTAGAATGTGGCCGGGTCGCCGTCGATGGCGAAGATCACGCGGCGGACGGAGGCGGCGTCCGCGAGCGTCTGCTCTACCTCCGCAAAGAACTCCGCGCTCCCGCATGAGCTGTTCGCGCCGGAGATGATGCCGCGGATATCGGCCAGGTTGACGTATGCCGTGTCACCTTCAATCTTCAGGCCGATCAGCACGCCATCGGTCTCAGAAGAGAAGAACGACCTGAAGCCCTCGCTCGCTTCCGCGTCGTTGGGTCCTCGGAACAGCTCCGTTAGCGTTGCTTCCGCTACGGTGTCAGTGGTAGGGACTTGGCGCTCCGTGGGAAACACCAAGCTGCAGTCTTCCATGTTGGGGTTCTGCTCAGTGTTCGCGAAGTACACGGTGACGGGCATCGTCCGTGCCTCTTCCGTCGGGGCGGTCGTCGGTTGCGTATCTGGCGCCGGTTCCTCCTTGCCGTCGTTGCAGGCTACGGCGGCCAGCGCCATGCTAAGCAGGACTGCCAAAACCAGTGCCAGGGGCTTTGCTTTCATCTGCGCCTCCTTCTCTGCCTCATGCGGCAACATAATCGTAACGCCCAGGGAGGCGGCCGATTAGGGCTGAAGGGACCCTTTGAAAGGCGCGACTGGCCTGTTAACGCGCGGGCAGGTGGGCATGGAAGACCAGCTGCCCGTTCCGCAGCGAAGCCGTGAGCGTGCCGCCGTGCAGCTCGATCAGGTCGCGGGCGATGGGCAGGCCCAGGCCGGAACCGTTGGCTGTGTTCGCGCCCGCGCGGGTGCGGTCGCGCCGGTAGAAGCGGTCGAAGAGGCGTGGTAGCTCGTCTGGCGTAATGTCTGGCGCGGTGTTTGCGACGTCGACGTCCGCATGGCCGTCCTCGAGGCCAGCGCGTACGTGGATCTCGCCGCCGCTGGGCGTGTACTTGCGGGCATTGTCGATCAGGTTCTCGAACGCGCGCTCCAGCTTCGGGCCATCCGCGCTGACGACGACATCGTCCGCGAGATCGAGGCCAACGCTGACGCTCCGCGCTGCCGTGTCGGATTCGATGCGCTGGGCCAGGGTCTCAAGCAGCCGGCGGACGTCGATCTCCTCGCGCGCGAGGAGCGTCTGGCCGGACTCGATCTCCGAGAGCAGGAGCAGGTCGTTCAGGCGTGTGGTCAGCCGCGACGCCTCCGCGTAGATCACGCTGCCCATGCGCTGCACTTCGGCGCTGTCCTCGGCGCGGCCATCGCGCAGCGCCTGCCCGAAGCCGAGGATCGACGTCAGCGGCGTCTTCAGATCGTGCGAGACGTTGGCGACGAGCGTGCGCATTTGCGTGTGCGCTTCGCCAACGCGGCGCGCCATGGTGGAGAACGCCTGCGCAAGGCGGCCCACCTCGTCCTGGCGGTCGACCGAGACGCGCACATCAAAGTTGCCTTCCGCCATCTCGCGCGAGGCGACGGTGAGCTGGTACAGCGGCCGGCTGATGTAACGGGCCATGACCAGCGCGAGCAAGACCGCCGCCGGGATCGCGATCGCGGCAGCGATGAGGAGCGCTGGCAGAAGTCCTTGCCAGGCGCTCCGGATGGTGCTCTTGGGCACGGCCAGCAGCAGCGCGTACTGGTCGAACGGACGCAGGCCTTCACGCGATCTGGTAATAGGCGCGATGAAGACGTGGTCGTTGCCCGGTGTCCCGTCTTCCACCTCGAACGATACGTACGGTCGACGGGGGTTGGGTTGGTCAAAGTTGAGGTTGCCGCCGGTCGGCAGCACGAGCTGGTCGTCTGTGAGCTCGTCCGCGCTGTCCGCGACGATTGTGGTCGTGGTCTGTGTTCCAGTGGTGGTCGTCGTGCGGTCGACGAGGAGCAGGCGCGCGTCGAAGTCGGCGGCCGCTTCATGGACGTAGTTGGCCAAGGAGGCCTCGTCGACTCCTTCCCCCTGATAGAAGTTGAACCCGGCGAAGATCGACGGGGACGCGGCGAGCGCGCGGTTCAGCTCCTGCTCCTCCTGGTCGTGCCGCCGGATCACGACGAACGCGCCGCCCGCGACGAGGAGAGCCGTGAGCACGACAAGGACAAACGCGCCGACTAGCTTGGTCTGCAGACTGAAGAGGATGCTCCCCGGCGACGCCATGTCACTCCTTGATGGCCAGGCGGTAGCCCGTGCCCCAGATGGTCTCGATGCGGAGGCCGGTGCCCTTCAGCTTCTCGCGCAGACGTGCCACGTGCACGTCCACGGTGCGTAGCGCGTAGAACGACGTCCCCCAGACGAGATCGAGCAGTTGCTCGCGGTCCAGCGCAACGTTCGGAAAGCGTGCGAAGGTGGCGAGCAGGTCGAACTCCTTGGGTGTGAGCGTGATCTCGTCACCGTTCATGTGCGCACTGCGGCTTGCCGTATCGAGCTCTAGGCCGCCGATGGAGAGATGTTCGGCTGGTGCCGGAGTCTCGCCGGAACTACGCGCCCGGCGTAAGACCGCCTCGACGCGGGCGACGAGCTCATCCGGGTTGAAGGGCTTCGTCACGTAGTCGTCGGCGCCGAACCGCAAACCGGCGATCTTGTCGATGTCCGACGAGCGGGCGGTCAGCAAAACGATTGGCACGTTGCTGCGACGGCGCAGACTGCGGCAGATCTGGAGCCCGTCTGGTCCCGGCATCATGATGTCAAGCACGAGCAAATCGGGATGCCGCTCGGCGATCTTGCGCAGCGCCTCGTCGCCGTCGACCGCGGCGTCCACCTGGTAGCCGGCCTTGCGCAGGTAGAGCGATACAAGATCGACGATGTGCTCATCGTCGTCCGCCACGAGAATCAGGTTGCCGTTAGAAGCGTCGCTGGCCATCGTTTTTCATCAGTATACTCGGAGGTCAGGAGAGGGAGGCCCAACGGCCTCCCTCTCCCTCCAACACCCATGGGTGGTGCGGCCTAGTAGGCGGCGGGAGCGTCTACCGGCGGCTGGAAGATCGCGCCCTCCGGCGCCATGTCGCCGAAGCGGCCATGGCCGCCGTGGAACGGTCCGTCCGGTCCGCCGATGTCCGTGCGGTCAACCATGTCACCAACGTTGTCCTTGAAGTTCTGCGCGATCTCGTCCGCGCGCGACTGGTCGATATCGCCGTCTGCGACCTTCTGGTCGAGCTTGTCCTGCAGCCCGCCGACGATGTGATCGATCAACTCCTGGCGGGTCTTACCGTTCGCCTTGGCGATCTGGGCGAGGCTCTGTCCGTCTTCGCGCGCCTGGTGGATCTCATCGGCGCCGATGCCGAGGAAGTCGGCCAGGTCACTGCCAATGTCGAGGCGCCCGCCGAAGCCGGGACCGTGACCGAAGTGGCCTCGGCCGAACGGGGACAGCGAACCATCCGACTGGTCGATGCGGTCCTTCAACTTCGTTGCCTCATCCTCCGTAATGCGACCATCGGCCAGCCACTGATCGACGATCTGACCGTTGGTCTCCTTCACCGCAGCCCGCAAGTCATCCTCGCTTACCCCAAGGTTGGTGGCGAGCTTGGCCATGAAATCCGAAGCCTTCATGTCGGCGGCGCCGTCGTCGGTCCCATTGCCGTCGGCCGACTCCCCGGTGGCAGTGGGGGCCGTCGGTGAGTCGCCGCCGCCGCTCTGGGCGAAAGCGAAGCTGCCCGCTGCGCTGACGAGACCCAGGAACGCGATGCCGGCAAAGATGAATTTCCACAAACTCTGACTCTTCATGGTGTGTATCTCCTCTCTTGTTTGCGGTCTCTGTAACGAGCTTACGCCTGTGGTTCCTAGAAGTCGTTTCGGAACTGTAACAACCCTTCACTACCTATCAACGCGAATCTGGAGCCTCATCGTTTCCCATCTAGGCGCCCGTCCTCAAAGAAAACGCCGAAGGAGACCTGAGATGGTCTCCTTCGGCTGATACCGTCGACGCTGTTGGTCTAGAGCCTCGTGGTGAGGAGCGCGCCTGCGGCGTAGGTGAGCAGGACGAACACTGCCGGTGCGACACCGAAGACCATCACCGGTGTGACGAGCCGGGCTAACCATGCTCCTGACATCTCTCGATTCCTCCTTCTGGCTTGGTGAATCGATCGTACGCCGATGATGCGACATAGTCGTTGCCGAACTGTGAAACGTGCGGACGAGAACAACCGCGTATACTCCTATCGAGGTCACGCTATGGATGTCTCGATCCGCCCGTACCAACCTGGAGATCTGGAAACGTGTCGGGAGCTCTGGCGCGAGCTGACGCAGCGCCACCGCGACATCTACGACGACCAGACGATCGACGGCGACGATCCCGGCCCCGCGTTCGATGAGCATCTCGCGCGTAAGGACATCGCGGGCGTCTGGCTCGCTGAGCGCGACGGCGAGGTGCTTGGCCTGTGCGGGTTGTTAGTCGAGGGTGACAGCGGCGAGGTGGAACCGATCGTCGTGCGCGCCACAGAACGATCGAATGGCATCGGGCGTCAGCTCGTCGAGCGCACGATTACGGATGCGCGGGAGCGAGGCGTGCGCTTTTTGAGCGTACAGCCGGTTGCTCGCAATATCGAAGCGATCGCGTTCTTCTACGAAGCCGGCTTTGCCATGCTCGGCCACCTTGATCTGTTCATGGAGCTGTCGCACCCCGGCGCGCGCGAATGGAAGCCCGGGATCACCATCCACAGCCACGAGTTCACGTACTGACGTCACGCCGGCTTGCGCGCGCGGAAGCTGAAGCCGCTGCCCGGGCTGTGCACCGATACCTCGGTGAAGC